>CAYJUM010000004.1:0-72014 GCA_964373355.1 uncultured Nitrospirales bacterium
GGCAAGGCACGGCCGTGACAACTCACTGTTGCCGATGGCGTCTGCCACGTTATCGCCCTCGACAATGATGGCAAAGTCAAGACCTGACCCCACCGTCTAATGACCCCTTCTAGTCCGTCACGACCAGGGGTCAGGCTTTTAAACTCGGAGCGCAAGTTGCTGAGGATGCAGAAAAGATTCCGCTGAACTTGATCTGGAGGATAGGAAACCGCCCAGAACCCACCAGTCGGCGGAGGAGCTTCTGTGAGGAACAGCGGCCGGTTTGGAATCGGTGCCAGGGGACGTACAGGTATCTGATTTTCGCCAGGTGGTCTGCAGATCTTGCAGCAGTTGATCGCGTCTTGAACGGCTTCCCAACTGCTCTCTATGTTTTTGTCGGTAGTAGGCATCTCTCTCATTCAGCTTTGATCGGTGCAGCTTTCAGAGTAACCCGTGCCTGGACATCTTGGATCGCTGTAATGGTTTCAAGTGGAAGCTCTAATTCAAAAGCTGCTTGTACCGGTTGATCCAGCAGAAAAACCTGTGAAGGCGTCCGATAGCGATTTTGTGTGACATCAATATTCTCGTCTCGCTGAGAAAGAGCGGTACAGGGTTTCTCCAGTGGGGCTTTAGCTCGTTCTAATTGTTTCAAGTATCTGCGCATTAAATCTTTGTCCCGCAATTGCTCACGGGATGGGGGACCCATATAAGGTAACGGGCGGCAACCGGCGTGAATCTCCGAAATCTGCTTAGGAGACAGATCAAGTATTCGACCGAGTGCCTGATCTAGTTTGTTAATTAGCTCCCGTATCCCCTCCTCTGAGGCGCCGGAGTCGCGTCCAGTACGAATCGTGCTCAAAAGGCCTGGATAGCTTTCCTCAAGTGTCGGGGAAGCAAGAGAAAAGATTGGAGTCACCGGAGGCGACTCGTCGCTCGATGCAGGCCGAAGTTCAAAAATCTTCTTATGAGCTGTGGATGATGCCCGTGCAGGTGTGCCCCTTGAACAACTGGACATCTTGACGCGCTGAGGAGCGATTTTCTGAAAGTCCTCAAAGAGGACCGCACCATTTGCATTCACACCGCGAACTTCAAGGACCTGCCTATTGACCATTTCCCAAAACAGTTCTTGTAGTTCAGAGTCCTGTGACAAGACAACCGGGAAAGCAGCAGGAGCGGATCGTGGTCCAATGTCTTTACCGCATACAGTTTTCGAGGATGACTGTCTTAACGCCTCCGTATCACCTCCAAGTTGCTCCGCCGCTTCCACGGCGCGATTCTTGGCTTCCAAGGTTGGGGCAACTGACACACGGATAGTCACTATGGCTCGTCCGGGATTCTTAATGGAGGTATTCACGCCCGGTTTTTGGTGCGTAATGCGGTAACCTTGTGCCACGATCCACTGCATGAAGCTCTCTAAGATTTTCTTGTGGGCCTGCTTTTTGGATAACTGACTGGTTGCTTCTGTCAGAATTTCCTCACCCGAGAAGAGCCGCTGGTAGAGGGCCTGCTCCCGCTTTTGTGCTGAAGCAAAGGACTTTTCTCGTTCTCTGATTTGATCCAGTGCTGCCTCGCGTTCTGCCCCGGAAGGGGTCTTCGCAATGAGTTGTTTCCAAGTTTCGATCTCCTTGGCAAGTCTGGAGTACTCGTCTTGTAGCTTCCTGTATTCTTCCGCGACGTTCTTGCCCTTGATGCGCTGGGCCAGTTCTTGGACCTTGTCGGTAGTCACGGTCGCTTTGATCTTGACGTAGTGCTTCAGGCCGTCGCCGACGAGGGTGCGGGTCTTCTCCAACACCTCCACTTGCAGCACCCCTCCGGTGATGGTCTGAATCTCCTCAGCGGTGAGCTGATAGTTCTGGACCTTGGTGTAGCTCTCGACGTAGGTGCCGGCCTGCTCCAGAGCCATCTGCTTGGCTTTCTGAAGGGCCATGGCCTCGGCGAAGGTTATCGTCTCACCCTCGCCCATCGTGTACGTGGCCTCAGCCGTCAGCTCTTTGGTTTCAGCGTGTGCCGGTGTGGGAAGGATGAAGATTGGAAGTAGGGTGAGGAGGAGAAGAAGCTTCCTCAAAGTCCGCATCGAGACACCAGGTCACGCCACGATTTCCAATGAGGTCAGGCTCACTGATTCAGGCTGCGGAATCTCCTCACCCGTGGAGAGTCGGTCTTCGACGTGAAGACGGATGGCGTCTTTCAGGTTTTGCAACGCCTCCTCATAGGTCTCGCCTTGGGTGTAGCAGCCCTGCAGTTCGGGACAGAGAGCAAAGTAGCCGTCCTGGTCTTTCTCAATAATCGCTGAGAAGCGATAGGGCTTCATCGTTTTCCTCCCGATAGCGTTGTAAGCCTTATACCTCATGACCTCTCGTGCCGTCCAGAGCAGGATGGCCTGAACGCCGTCGCGAATGCCGGAGGATCGGGGTGCGCGACGCGACGAATAAGGAGCGTCACGTTTGCGCACGCCGGCGAGTCGGCGAGCCGGCAGGGTCTTACCGTGCCTGAGCGAGCAGATGCGGTCCGCGAAGCGGAGGCCGAGCACTGTCTGAAGCTGGGTTTGCGAAGCAGGAAGCCAGCAAGTTGCGCAGGCCAGCAGATGGGATGCTTAGGACGGTCGAGCCGAAACGTCTGAGCAGGAGAGGCTAGTGTAGTGCGTGTAACGCTTCTTGACATGTTCCGTTCACCCTGGGCCCTTCGATATGTCAGCCGTTCGTCCTGAGCGTGTCGAAGGAGACGGCTGACATTCTCAGGACGGGCCAGTCGAAGGGCAATGTTTGCAACGCCTTCCATCCGTGGTTCGACGAGCGTTCGACTGAGCTCACGCCGAAGGCTCACCACGAACGGTGTGTAAGGTATTTATGACGCACTACACTAGGCTACTTCTCAAATCTGCATGGCGGCTTTCACTTCTTCGAGCGTCCGGCGGGCCACGTCGGCGGCGCGGCGGCTGCCGTCCTCGACGATCCGCTCGACCTGGGCCGGGTTGGCGTTGAGCGTGGCGCGGGCACTCCAGATCGGCTGCAGCCGCTCCACCATCGCGTCGGCCGACAGCTTCTTGCAGTCGATGCAGCCGATCTCGGCCGTGCGGCACTCGCGGTTGATCTTGTGGATGACGCCGGTCGGGGAGAAGATCTTGTGGAAGTCGAACACGGGGCAGATGTCGGGATTGCCGGGGTCGGTGCGCCGGACGCGCGCGGGGTCGGTGACCATCGTCTTGAGCTTCTGGCGGACCACCGGCTCGGGATCGGCCAGGTTGATCGTGTTGCCGTAGCTCTTGCTCATCTTCCGGCCGTCGGTCCCCAGCACTTTGGGATACTGGGTCAGGAGCTCCTTCGGCTCCGGCAGCACGGGCCGGTAGAGGCTGTTGAAGCGGCGGGCGATCTCCCGGGTCAGCTCGAGATGCGGCAATTGATCCTTGCCCACCGGCACATAGTCGGCCTTGTACATCAAAATATCGGCGGCTTGGAGGACGGGATAGCCCAGGAATCCGTAGGTGGTAAGGTCCCGCTCGGCCAGCTCCTCCTGCTTTTCCTTGTACGTCGGCACGCGCTCCAGCCAGGAGACCGGCACGATCATGGACAGCAGGAGGTGCAGGACGGCGTGCTCCGGCACCCGCGATTGCACGAACACCGTCGCGCGCTGGGGATCGATGCCGGCGGCGAGCCAGTCGAGGAGCATCTCGTGTGTGAACTCGCGGATGCGGCTCGTGTCGGCGTAATTCGTCGAGAGCGCGTGCCAGTCGGCCACGAAGAAGAAGCAGTCGTACTGGTCTTGGAGCGCTTTCCAATTGTCCAGAGCGCCGAGCAGGTTTCCGAGGTGCAGCAGCCCGCTCGGCTGCATGCCGCTGAGCACGCGCTGCCGGGGCGTCGGGGGGCGGGACGACGCGGCGCTCATCTCAGGACCGTGGTCAGGATGCCGCCGGCCAGGACATTGACCAGCGTGCCAGTGACCGTGCGGATGACATGGACCTGTGGGTCGAGCATGATGAGCATGACGATGATGAGCATCCCATAAGGCTCGAGCCGGTTCAAGGCCGTCGCGGAGCGCACCGGCAGCAGGCTGGTCAGCACGCGCCCGCCGTCCAGCGGCGGGATGGGGATCAGGTTGAAGGCCATCAGCAGGACATTGATGAAGACGGAGTAGAGGGCCATGGCGGCCAGCGGCAGCAGGACCCTGCCGGTGACGCTCTGCGGCGGGGAGAGGCCGGGTTGCGGCGGCCAGAAGGCGGCCAGCGAGGGATCGAGCACCAGGACGCCGGCGAGCAGTCCCGCGCTGGCCACGGCGAGGAGGAGATTCATCGCGGGGCCGGCGGCCGCCACGAGGGCCATGTGCCGCCTCGGGTCGCGCAGGCGCGCGGGGTCGATGGGCACCGGCTTGGCCCATCCCAGAAAAAATCCGCCCGGGAGCAGCAGGCACAGCAGCGGCAGGACCACGCTCCCGAAGGGATCGACGTGCGCCAGGGGGTTCATCGTCAGGCGGCCGGCCAGCCGGGCGGTGGGGTCGCCGTACCGATTCGCCACCCAGCCGTGCGCGTATTCATGCAGGACCATGGCGAGCAAGAGCGGCAGCGCCATGTAGGAGACCGCGTAGAGCACCTGCGAAAGCGAATTCATGGCTCACCGTCAATTTAATTGCACGAGCTTGCCGTTCTTGATCTGGATCACGTACACCCGCCGGCCCAGGATCCCGGACGGCCCGAAGCCGGCCGGCCCGCTCAAAATGGGGAAGTCCTGGCGCTTCGTGAGTTGCTCGCGCACCGCTTTGCCGCTGCCGGCGCCCGCGCGGATCGCCTCCAGCACCACCTTGCCGGCGTCGTAGGCCTGGGCCCCGATCAAGGTTGGGGCGGTCTGATGGCGTCGGCGGTAGAGGTCCACGAACTCATGGCTGGCCGGCTCGGGGTTCTCCGCGAAAAAGGCGTCCACGAACACGCCGCCGTTCAGCCAGCGTTCCGGGAAGCGCGCCAGGTCCGGCGTGTTCCATCCGTTGCTCCCCAGGAGCGAGACCTTCATATCATAAAAGACCAGTTGCGGCGCAATCAGCGAGACGCGGGCGTACTCCCCCGGCAGGAAGATCGCATCGAACCCCGGCGTGTACTCCAGCCGCGTGCCGCCCTTGCTGGTCTTGGCGGCCACCGACTTGCCGTGGTGCTTGAGGTCCTCCGTTTTGAGCCGCCGGATCTGCGGACCGAAATCGGTCTCGGCGTCCTTGTAGGTGTCCACGGCGATGATCTCTCCCCCGCGCTGTTTGATCTCCTGGATGAACAGGCGCGAGAGCTCCTGCCCATATGCGGTGTCCGGGGACAGCACGCAGAAGCGTTTCAACTGCATCGTCCCGGTCGCATGCTCGGCCAGGCGCCGGGCCTGCTGGGCGGAGGACAGGGCGGTGCTGAAGAGATAGGAGCCGAGGCGCCGCAGGTCTGATAGCGTCGCGGTGGGCGTGATGAACGGGATCTCGGTCTGTTCCGCCAGGCCGGCCAGCATCTGAAGCTCGCGGCTGAAGAGCGGGCCGATCACCGCCACCGGCCGGTACTCCGCCAGCATCTCCGATAGTTCCGCGCGGGCCACGGTCTCGCTGTCCTTCACCAGGAGTCCCACGGACTGCAGGCCAGGCTGGTCCTTGACCTGTTCCAGCGCCAGGCGCACGCCGTTCAGCACTTCATGACCGTAGGAGCCGGCGCGTCCCGAGAGCGGCACGAAGACCGCGATGAGGTGTTGAAAGGTCTTGAGCTTGGCCCTGATGGTGCGGAGCGTGTCAGCGGCCGTCTCGGCGTAGGGATGGGCGGGAAAGCGTTTGCCGAAGAGCTGCAGTTCCCGTTCGGCGAGCTGCTCTTCCCCGCGGGTCATGTGCTGCTCGATCCCCCGAATCAGCGCCGCGTCCCCGGGGTATCCGCCGGGATAGGCCTCCTGCACGCGATGGAGGGTCTTGGCGTCCATCCTGGAGATCAGGATACGGATTGCTTCTCGGAGCGGGGGGTGCTGGTCGTCCGGCGCAAGGGCGAGTTCCTCCAGCGCGGCCTGAAGCGCGCGAAAGAGATCGCCCCGTTTGATCTGGACCTCGCGGATCACGCTGAGCGCGTCCCGCTTGGCTTCGGAAGTGGTGGCCAGGCTGCGGGATTCCGCGAGCATCGTCAGCGCACCATCCAGGTTGCCCAACTCGAGCTGCGCCTTGCCCAGCAGCAGGCGCGCCCGGACGCCCTGCGGTGAGGTCGGAAATTCCTGGAGCAGGAGCTTCAGGTACGTGACGGCGTCGGCCGCTTTCTTCTTGCTGAGCAACGCTCCGGCCATGAGGACATAGGCCTCATCGAGGGACGTGGACTGGGGATGGGCGGTGAAGAACGACTCCAGCGTTGCGATGGCCTCGTCCGTCTGGCCCGCTTCGAGCAAGCCCTTCGCGCGCTCCAGGTCGAGCGCGTCCCGGGAGGCGGGGGCCTCCGGCGATTCCGCGGCGAAGACCGGCGGTACCGGATCGGTCGCGCGCCAGCTCCCGATGAGCACCGGCGCAGTGAGCAGAAGGCAGAGGAAGATGCGGAGGGAGTGCGTGATCGGCATGGAATGGGCGCCGGCGTTACTATAGGAGGAGCCGCGTCGGGATGTCAAGGCAGGAACGCCCCTATCTTGTTGTCTTTCCAAGACTTCTTGACTATGATCGAGTTCAGGCTCGAGGGCGAGTGGCGATAGCCCCGTAATGCGTGAGGCCTCAGGCGTGAGGGGTTCGCTTCACGCCTTGCGCTTTACGAGGCCGCCGTTGTCCCGCACGGCTCGCCGGCGATGACCATGGAGCACTTGATCGAGCGCTATCTCAATGATCTCCGGATCGAGGGCGGGCTCGCCGTGAATACGATCCAGGCCTACCGCCGTGACCTGCAGAAGCTCCACCGCTATCTCGAGCTGCAGGACATCGACGATCCCGGCCGCGCGACGCGCCAGACGCTCTCCGGCTTCCTCGGCCATTTGAAACGCACCCGGCTCTCCCCGAGCTCGTCGGCCAGATGCCTGGCGGCGCTCCGCGGCTTCTATCGCTTCCTCCGCCGGGAGCGGCTCACCAGCGAAGACCCGTTGCTCACGATTTCCCGGCCCCGGCCGTGGCTGAAGCTTCCCCGCACGCTCACCGAGCGCGAGGTCGGGCGCCTGTTGGAGAGTCCCCTCGGGCCGGAGCCTGAAGCGGTGCGCGACGCCGCCATGATGGAGCTGCTCTACGCCACCGGCCTTCGCGTCTCGGAGCTCGTCACTCTGGGCTTCGGCCAGCTCAATCTCTCCGTGGGGTACGTGCTGGCGACCGGCAAGGGCTCCAAGCAGCGTGTGGTCCCGCTCGGCGACGTGGCCCGGCGGAAGCTCGAACAGTATCTGGAAAGGGCCCGGCCGCTGCTGGCGAAGGGACGCGAGTGCCCGAGTGTGTTCATGACGAGGCGCGGAAAAAAACTCACGAGGCAGGGATTCTGGAAAATCCTCAAGGCCCGCGCGCGACGGGCCGGGATCGCGACGCGGATCTCCCCGCACATGCTCCGGCATTCCTTCGCGACGCACTTGCTGGAGCACGGCGCGGACCTTCGGGCGGTGCAGGCGATGCTCGGACACGCGCGGATCTCCACCACGCAGATTTATACGCACGTCGAACGCGAGCGTCTCAAGCAGCTGCATACGCGTTTCTTTCCACGCAAGCGCCGCAGCCGTCCCGCCGGGCGCTGACCCTTTGGAGGCAGGAAAATTTTTGCGTTCCACGGCCGCGTGTCCCCCGTCCGTTTGGTTGACAAGGGGGGGTGGTCTTGTTACCATGCCCCTGCGCGAGAAGCGCGTATTTTCGGGCGGATAGCTCAGCGGGGAGAGCGCTGCCCTTACAAGGCAGAGGTCACAGGTTCGATCCCTGTTCCGCCTACCACTCATACGTCATCGCCGATTGTCTTCATCCGCATTTTTACGGGGCCGTCGTTCAGCCTGGTTTAGGACGCCAGATTGTCAATCTGGAAGTCGCGGGTTCAAATCCCGTCGGCCCCGCCACTTCTTCCCACCGAAGCCGCATGACTGAGCTGAGCGTCCGACGGGAGAAAACGCGCTAAGGCCGAATGTTTCAATCCAGCATCCCCGCGTTCATCAATTCGCTAGGGCTCATCTCCAAAGTCATCCTGCTCGTCCTCTTTTTCTTCTCCGTCACCTCGTGGGCGATCATCCTGTACAAGTGGTGGCTGCTGCACGGCATCGACCGTGATGAACGGCGGTTCTTCGATGCCTATGCCCACACGCACGATCTGGGGGAGATCCGCCGGCATGCCCGGCGTGCGCCTTTCAGTCCCAGCGCCGCCGTGGCCGTGGGCGTGCTCGACCGCGCCGCGGCCGAGTCGGAGCAAGCTCTTGTGGACGGTACGTACGGGGGTCCGCGCCAGTACTTTGACAGGGTAGTCAGTCACCTCGTCCAGGATCAAATATCGAGGCAGGAAGCCTATCTGCCCTTTCTGGCAACCACCGGCAACACCACCCCGTTCATCGGGCTTTTCGGCACCGTGATGGGGATCATCAATGCCTTTCAGGAAATCGGCCGGCAAGGCACGGCCAGCATCTCGGCGGTGGCACCCGGGGTCGCCGAGGCCCTGGTGGCCACGGCGGCCGGCCTCTTCACGGCGATCCCGGCGGTCATGGCCTACAACTATTTCCTCTCCCGGATCCGCAGGGCCGCATTCCGGACGGAAGGCTTCAGCATCGAGTTCCTCAACGCCTTCGAAGCGAAGCATCCCGAGGCGCGCACGAGGCCGGTCGAGCTCCGTCAATGATCTTCGAAAGCCGGCACCGGCGGTTCCTCTCCGAGATGAATGTCATCCCCCTGGTGGATGTCATCCTGGTGCTGCTCGTCATCTTCATGGTGACCGCTCCCATGCTGTACCGGGGCATGGACATCCGGCTCCCGACCTCCTCCACGAATACCATCAAGCCCGAAGAGCGCATCGTGCTGACCATCGAGCGTGACACGAAGGTCTTCCTCGACAAGGATCAGGTCACCGAGGCGAACCTCGAGGCGCGGCTCCGCGCCAAGCGGCAGCAGAACGCCGACGTGGCGGTGTACCTCCGCGCCGATCGGGAGGTGCCGTACGGCATCGTCGTGCGCGTGATGGACGGCGTGAAGCGCGCGGGCATCGAGAAGCTCGGGATGGTCACGGATATGCCCCAGGAGGAATACGTCAAAGAGCGGCATGTCCGTCTCGAGGGCGAGGGGCCGGTCCCATGACGGCCGCGCACTTCCAGCCCGCGGCGGTGTTCATCCTGTCGGGGACGGACTCGCGCCGGTTCTGGACCATGCTGGGCGTGTCGCTCGCCCTGCACGTTGTCTGTGTCGTGTTCCTCGGCGTGCGCCTCTCCGCGTCGTCTCAAACGCCCCTGGCGTCGTACGAGGTCACCCTGGTGTCCCTCTCCCAGCCGCAGCCGGTGTCTCAACCGCCGGCGCCGGCGCCGCCCCAAGAGAGCAAGCCGCCGATGGCACAGAAGGCTCCCGCGCCGAAGCCGGTGCCGCCGCAGAGCCCATCACGCTCGGCGGCCGCGGTCCGCGAAGCGCTGCGGGGGATGGCCTTGCCGCCCGAGGCGCCGTCGCTGACGGAATCTCTGCCCGCCAACACCGCCACGCGGCAGGAGCCGAAACGGCTGCGCGAGGAGATCGACAATCTGCTCGCAAAGCTCGCCGTCCCCGCCTCGCCGTCCCCCGCCAAGACCGTGTCGCCGCCGGTCCCCGCGCCGGCGAAGCCGGTGGTGACGGAAGACCTTCGGCGCCAGTTGCAGGAGCTGCAGCGCCTGCCCGCTCCTCCGGCGGAGCCGGCGCCCGTGGCGAAGGCGGCGACCGTGCCCGCGCCGATGCTCAAACGGCCGACGACCAACCTCGACGTGCCCGGGATCGCGTCAGGGTCCAGCCTGTACCTGGCGCAGGTCCAGAACATGATCAGCAGTCACTGGCAGGCCCCGAACGTCGGCGATTTCGCACAGCTCGAAGGGCTGCAGGTCACGGTCAGATTCCGGCTTCACCGGTCCGGGAAAGTCACGGATGTGGCCATCGAATCGTCTTCGGGGAACGAGTATTATGACCTCTCCGGCAAGCGCGCGGTGCTGTCCGCCGACCCGTTGCCGCCGTTCCCGAAAGGGATGAGGGAGCCATACCTGGACGCCCATTTTCGATTTGTGCTTGGAGGACAGGCCGGGTGATTCGTCCACTTATCGGGGCCGTGGTGTTCCTGGTGGTCGGCATGGGGCTGACGCAGCTCCTGGAGTCGAGGGCTGCAGACGTCTTTCTCGAGGCCACGCGGGGGGAATTCCAGAAGATCCCCGTGGCGGTCCTGGGCTACCGCGACACCACGCTGGTAGACGGCCAGGGCCAGCGCGTGGTGGACATCCTGAAAGCCGACCTTCGCCGCTCGCAGGTCTTTGAGGTGCTCGATCCCCCGAAGGGCCTGAAGCTCGTGCGGTACGACTCCGGGGCCGTGGACCAGGAGCTCTTCGGGCGGGCCGCCGAGAGCGGGCTCTCCGTGGTGCTCTGGGGCCAGCTTGGCCAGCGCGATCCTGACATCGTCCTCGACAGCTATCTGATGGACGCGCTGATCAGCCAGAGGAACGGCAACGGCGGCGACACGGTGGCCGGCAAGCGCTACGTCGGGTCGCCCGCGGTGCTGCGGCTCATGGTGCACCGCCTGGCGGACGAGCTGGTGTTCCGGTACACGGGCGAGCCGGGCATCGCCAGGACACAGATCGCGTTCGTGTCGGACTCCGGCGAGGGACGGGAGCTGTTCGTGATGGACTATGACGGCTATGCCCCCCGTCAGGTGACGTCCGACGGCTTCCTCAACCTGATGCCGCGGTGGTCGCCTGACCGGCGGTACGTGGCCTTCACCACCTACCGCGGCCGCAACCACCACATCGATCTGGTGGAGCTGGCGACCGGGAAGCGCTGGACGCTGGTCTCCCTGCCGGGCATGAATATCACCCCGGCCTGGTCGCCCGACGGCACGACGCTGGCCTATGCCAACACCCAGGAAGGGAATGCCGAGATCTATGCGATGAATATGCGGACCCGGGCGACGCGACGGCTCACCGACAATTCGGCCGGCGACTTTTCTCCGTCCTATTCGCCCACCGGCCGCGAGCTCGTCTTCGCCTCGGACCGGGGCGGGGGACCGCAGCTCTACGTGATGGACTCCGACGGCTCGAACGTGCGGCGCGTGACGTTTGAGGGGGACTACAATACCGCACCAGTGTGGTCGCCGCGGGGCACCTGGATCGCCTATGTCTGCCGCACGAAGGAACGGGCGCTGAAGCTCTGCCTCATCAGCCCCGATGGCCGGCGCCATCAGCAGGTCACCACCGGGCCTGGGGCGGATGAGTCCCCGTCGTGGTCCCCGGACGGGCGGCATCTGGTCTTCAGCTCCACGCGCGACGGGAAGAGCCACATCTACATGATGAACACGGACGGGACCGATGTCGAGCGACTGACGGCCGGAGGGACCTATCACAGCTCTCCGTCGTGGTCGCCGGTGTGATGGCGGTGCGGCCGGTTAACCCTCATAAGGAGTGTGCTATGCGTCAATGGAAGGCAGTGTGCGTGACGGGAGTGCTCGCGATGGCGATGCTGTTCGGCTCGGCGTGCGCGAAGAAGACCGTGCAGGCGACGGGTGATGCGCAGGAGACCAAAGTGGCCAAGGCCGAAACTCCTCCGGCCAAGTCAACGGGATCCGACATGCCCGAGGCGCCGGGTGCCTCCTCGAAATCCGCTCCCCTGTCCGGGTTCGAATCGACGAAGAAAGGGGGCGCGCCCTCCGAAGAGTCGGTCGGCGGGTCCATGGTCGCCAAGGTCGCCCCGGAGATGCAGCAGGAACAGGCGGCCAAGGCCATGGCCGGGAGCGACCTGGAGGACGTCTATTTCGGGTTCGACAGCTGGAAGATCGTGGACCAGGCGAAGCAGTCGCTGGAGCGCGATGCGACCTGGCTTCGCGCGCACCCCGACAAGAAGGTCACGATCGAAGGGCACTGCGATGAGCGCGGGACTCTGGAGTACAACCTCGTGCTCGGCGAGAAGCGCGCCAAGGCCGTCAAGCAGTATCTGTCCGACCTGGGAGTGGACGGCGGGCGTCTCCATGTCACCTCGTTCGGCAAGGAGAAACCGTTCTGCAAGGAGCATGATGAGGACTGCTACCAGAAGAATCGCCGCGGCCACCTCGTCGTGCGAGCGCAATAGCAGGAGCCCCATGCAGACCCGGCATCCGATCCGCTGGCTTGCCGTCTGCGGGATCGTCTGTGCGGTCCTGAGCGGCTGCCTGGCGCAAAAATCCGAGCTCACCCAGGTCGAGCGGGACCTGGGGAATAAAATCTCGAGCCTCGACCGGCAGGAGAAGGAGCTGGAGCAGACCCTCAAGGAGGCCAGGGCGGAGATCGACCGGCTTGTCCACGAGACCCGCGCCAAATTCCTGCAGCAGGTCACCTCGCTGCGGGAAGAGGACATGGCCTCCGTCCGGGGGGAACTCGAGAAAAAGACTGATCAACTGGGGAGGCTCGAAGGCCGCGCCGACGATCTGGCGGCCAGGCTCCGCGAGATCGACGAGCGCACGAAGCGCCTGGCGGCGATGGAGAAGGCTCAGGACGAGCTCAAGGCGGAAGTCGGCAAACTGGGCGGGCGCCTCGACAAGCTCGGGGACACGATGGGGGCGCTGGCCAAGGCCCTCGAGCAGCACGACAAGGCGCTGGCCACCGCCGAGGCGCGTGACTCCATGCTGGCCCAACAGCTGGAGGCCCAAGGCCGGGGGCTGGCGGAGCAGATCGGCCAGTTCCGGACGGCGCTCGGCGACTTCAAGGCAGCCCTCGCCGGCGTCGGCGAGAAGCTGGTCCAGGAGCAGCACCGCCGCGCAGACCTGGAGGCCGCGGTCGCCCGTCAGGGCGACA
Organism: uncultured Nitrospirales bacterium; assembly: GCA_964373355.1. Lineage (GTDB taxonomy): Bacteria > Nitrospirota > Nitrospiria > Nitrospirales > Nitrospiraceae > CAYJUM01. The sequence continues at coordinate 12,867 of CAYJUM010000004.1, forward strand.
AGCTGGCGACCAAGCTCGAGGCCGACGAGAAGACCACCTCGAACTATCTGGCCGAGGTCAACAAGAGCATCACCTCGCTCGCCAAGACCCTGCAGACGGTCAGCGAAACGGTGATGACCCGCCTCGAGGAGCAGCAGCAGCGGCTGAACAAACTGGAAGGGCACGGCCCGCGGGGCCGGGCGCCCCGCACGAGCGGGCTGAACGAGGGCCAGCGGCCTGTGCCGGCGCCGAGCAGCCTGGAGCCGCCCGCGAACGGCGCACCCGCGTCGCCGGCCGCCGAGGTGACCCCTGACGGCGAGCCGTCCCTGCTCAAGGCCGAGTACGATCGGGGGCTCAAACGGTTTCAGCAGGGCGACCTGAACGGCGCCCTCCAGGACTTCACCGATTTTCTGAACCGGCATCCGAACGCGGAGCTGGCCCCCAACGCCCAGTATTGGCTGGGGGAATGCTATTATGGAAAAAAGGAGTACGAGCAGGCCATCCGGAGCTTCGACGGGGTGGTCCGCGCGTATCCGGCCAGCGAGAAGGTCCCGGCCGCCTTGCTGAAAAAAGGGTTTGCCTATCTTGCGCTCAAAGACCGCCTCCGTGCCGCGACGACCCTCAAGCAGGTGGTGGAGGGCTATCCCAAGACTCCTGAAGCGCACAAGGCGGTCGCGAAACTTGCCGAGATGAACAGGACGCGCTGAGCATGACCCTGACGTCTCCATATTCCGGCCGTGCGTCGCTGTATGCCGCCGTGGTGCTCCTGTCAGGCTGCGCGACCCACGCCGATTTCGTCGAGTTGAGCGGAGAGGTCCGCAATCTGTCCAAGGCGCAGACGCAGCAGATCAAACAACAGGAAGCGTTGCAGCAGCGCCTGCAGCGCCTGGATGCGAAGGTCGACGCCAAATCGGCGCTGACCGATCAGGCGATGCAGGACACGGAAACGCTGCAGGCCCGCCTCAAGGAGCTGACGACACGGCTCAGGTCGCTCGATGAGCGGCTCGCCCGATTCGAAGGGGCGCAGGGTGTGAAGCCCTCGCAGCCTGCGCAGGGTGTTCCCGACTCGGCCCCGGGCGGGGAGTCGCGTCAGTCCAAGCCGGCCCGGATCCCATCCGTCCCCAGACCCAACATCCTGCCGGGGACTCCGGATATCACCCCGACCTCGGCGTTCAACCTGGCCTACAACGACTATCTCAAAGGCCAGTACGACCTCGCGCTCGAAGGGTTTGAGCAGTTCCTCAAGGATTTCCCCGCAACCTCCCTCACGCCCCAGGTGCACTATTGGGTCGGGGAGACCTATTACAGCAAGAAAGAGTACGAGAAGGCGATCGAGGCGTTTCAACGCGTGTTAGACAAGTATCCGCAGAGCGAAAAAGTTCCGCCGGCCCTCTTCAAGATGGGCCTGGCCGCGGCGGAGCTCGGCGATACCAAAAAAGCCCGCGAGGCCTTGAAGCAGGTCATCGACAAGTTCTCGACGTCGGACGAAGCCAAGCTGGCGAAGAGCAAGCTGGCCGAGATCCGGTGAACCGCCCTCAGGCTTCCGCCGCATTCTCCAGAGAACCCACATCCTCCGTTTCGCGCTATACTCGGCGAACCCCGTGACGATGTCTGCTGGAACGATTCGAGTGCTGCCCGGAGAAGTCGTGAGCCGGATCGCCGCCGGCGAAGTCGTCGAGCGGCCCGCGGCGGTCGTGCGGGAATTGCTCGACAACAGCCTGGATGCGGGCAGCCGGCGCATTCAGATCGACGTCACCGACGGCGGGCGCCGGCTGATCCGGGTCGTGGACGATGGGGAGGGGATGAGCCGCCAGGATGCGCCGCTGGCGTTCCAGCGCCATGCCACGAGCAAGCTGCGGACCGAGGCCGATCTGGCCTCGATCGCGACGCTCGGGTTCCGGGGCGAGGCGTTGCCCAGCATCGCCTCGGTGTCGAAAATCAGGATGGTGTCGGCGTGTCGGGGCCAGCGCGGCACGGCACTCGTCCTGGACGCCGGCCGGATCGTCAAGGTGGAAGACGCCGCTGCGGAGCAAGGCACCCAGATCGACGTGAGCGACCTGTTCTTCAACACCCCCGCCAGGAAGAAATTCCTGAAAGCCACCGCGACGGAATTTTCCCACATCAGCCAGGTCGTGCAGCACGCCGGGATGGCATGGCCGTCCGTCCAATTCAGCCTGCGGCACAACGGCAAGGACGTGCTGTCCTATCCCGCCGCCGCGACCGTGCGGGACCGGGTGTTCCAGGTCTATGGCGCCCGATTCCTGGAGCGGGTCGCGGAGATCGAGGCGGACGGGCCTGGCGTCAAGGTGCACGGCTTCGTCGTCCAGCCGGTGCGCACCGGCCCGAGCCGGACCCCTCAGGATCTTTTCATTAATCGCCGGCCGGTGCGGAATGCCACGGTCCTGCACGCGGTCTATGACGCCTACGGCTCCTATCTGCCGAAGGGGCATCATCCGGTCTTCGTCCTCTTTCTTGAGATCGCCCCGCAGCTCGTCGACGTGAATGTGCATCCGACGAAACGGGAGGTGCGCTTCGCCGACCAGGACCGCGTGCACCAAGTGGTCCGGCGGGCGATCCGCGCCGTGTTCAGCGAGAGGGAAGGTGCGCCGCTCTCGGCCCCCCTCGTGTCCTCCAGCCTGGCTCCGGCGGCGGCGTGGCCGCGGCCAGCGGGGGGATTCGCGCTGTCCGATCCAGGACCGGCGCCGGAGACCGTCCTGACCCTGGGAGAGACCGTCCGCGAGTCGGCCAGGCTGTACGGCGCCGATCTGAAGGATGTGACGCCGTTCGGACAGGTCGGGGGAACCTTTCTCGTCGCGCAAGTCGGGTCGGAATTGCATGTGATCGATCAGCACACGGCTCACGAACGGGTGCTCTTCGAGCGGCTCTGGCGTGGCTGGCAGGCCTCGACGACGCCGGTGCAGCCTCTCCTGCTGCCGATGCCGCTCGACCTGCCGCCGCATCAGGCGGTCTTGCTCGAGCGCCATCTCTCCGATCTCGCCGGCCTGGGCCTCGAAGTCGAGCCCTTCGGCCAGGATGCCTTTGTCATCCGCTCCCTCCCTATGCTGCTGGGACAGGTGGACCCCGGCGCCCTCATTCAGGATCTTCTGGAGGATCTCGGGCAGTGGGACACTGCCTCCTCGCTCGAGAACAAGGTCCGGGCGGTGCTCGCGTCCCTGGCGTGCCACGGGGCCGTCCGCGCCGGCCGGGTCCTCGACTTACCGGAGATCAAGCGTTTGATCGAAGAGTGGGTTGCCGAGGGACTCCCGAGCACCTGTCCCCACGGCCGGCGCGTGGCCATGCGCCTGTCGGAGGCCGAGTTGGCGAAAATCTTCGGCCGGGCCTAAAGGACGTGAAGCGTGAGGCGTGAAGCGTAAAGGGTAAAAGATCTGATTGAATTCCGGAATCAGATCACAGAAACTGAGTCCTTGGCCAACATGGAACCCCTCACGCCTCACCCCTCACGCCTCACGGTTCATCGGCCACTGGTCGCCATCGTCGGTCCGACCGCGATCGGCAAAAGCCGGATTGCGATCCACGTCGCCGAGGCCTTGCCGACCGAAGTCCTCACGGCCGATTCCCGGCAGGTCTATCGCGGGATGGACATCGGCACCGACAAGCCGGCCCCGGCGGAGCGCCGGGGCATCCCGCACCGCCTCATCGATCTCGTTGAGCCGGACGAGCGGTTCAACGCCGGGGAATACCGCCGGCATGCCCTGGTGGAGATCGAGCGCCTCCATGGGGAAGGCCGCGTGCCGCTCATCGTGGGCGGCACCGGCCTGTACGTGCGCGCGTTGATCCATGGCTTGTGCCCGGCTCCCCCGGCCGATTGGGAATTTCGCGGTCGCCTGCTGGAGCTTGCGCGCGTGCGCGGCCCCGAATGCCTGCATGACGAGCTGGCGCGGCTGGACCCCGCCCTCGCGGCGCGCCTCCACGTGCACGACCGAGCCAAGATCATCCGGGCCCTGGAAGTCCGGCATCTCTCGGGTCGCCCGCTCTCCCAGGCGCAGCGGGAGCACGCCTTCCGGGAATCCGCGTTCCCCGCGCTCGTCATCGGCCTCGCGATGGCCCGGCCGGCGCTGTATCGACGGATCGACGAGCGCGTGGAGCTCGAGCTGGAGAAGGGACTGGTGGCGGAGACCCAACGCCTGCTGGACCGCGGGTTCGGCCGGGAGCTAGGGTCGATGAAGGGGTTGGGCTACCGTCAAATCGCCGGCTTCCTCGCGGGGGACTATGGCTATGAGGAGGCGGTGCGGCGGCTGAAGCGGGACACCCGGCGGTTTGCCAAGCGCCAGTTGACCTGGTTTAAGAAGGAGCCCGGGATCGTCTGGCTCCCGGTCGGCGAGGCTGAACCGGCCGAGCAGGTCGCCCGCCGGATCGTGCCGGAGATCGAGCGGTTCCTGGAGAGGCTCCCGGACGCGGCCGCTCAGCATGCGATCCCGGCCGCGGGCCGGGCCGCGGGGTAAGGAGCAGCATGGCGAGAAAGCCAGGGGCCGAGATCGGGATCATCGGCGGCAGCGGACTGTACGAGATGGAAGGCCAGCTCGACCTCCGGCCCGTCCGGATGCGGACCCCGTTCGGCGCGCCGTCCGACGCCGTCATGGTCGGCACCCTCGGCGGCGTGCGGGTGGCCTTTCTCTCCCGGCACGGGCGCGGCCACCGGATCGGGCCCAGCGACATCAACTACCGGGCGAACATCTATGCCCTGAAATCTCTCGGCGTCACCCGCGTCATCTCGGTCAGCGCCGTCGGCAGTATGAAGGAAGCGCTCAAGCCCGGCCATATCGTGCTGCCGGATCAATTCATTGATCTGACCAAACGGCGCGCCAGCACGTTTTTCGACGCCGGCATCGTGGCGCACGTCGCCTTTGCCGATCCGGTGTGCCGGTCGCTGGCGGATGCCTTGATGACCGCCTCCCGGGAAGCCGGCGCCGCGGTGCACCGGGGCGGAGTCTATCTGTGCATCGAAGGGCCGCAATTCTCCAGCCGCGGGGAATCCCGGCTGTACCGGCAGTGGGGTGTCGACGTCATCGGCATGACCAACCTGCCCGAGGCGAAATTGGCTCGAGAAGCGGAGCTGTGTTATGCGACACTCGCCTTGGTCACGGACTATGATTGCTGGTACGAAGGCCAGGAGACGGTCACCGTCGAGATGATCCTGGAGACCCTGCGCAAGAACGTGGAGACCGCCAAGCGGATTCTGCGGGCGGCGGTACGCGCCGCCGGCGAGCCACGGTTGTGCGGGTGCGGGACCGCCCTGGACCATGCGATACTGACCGCCCCGGCGTGCATCACGCGGGCGGTGCGCACGCGCCTCGGGCTGCTGCTCGCCAGGCGCATGAAAAACCGTGAGGCGTGAAGCGGAAGCCCCTGACGCCTGACGCCTCACGGAAGGATTTTGAAGCATGGGCAGATTGCTGGTGGTAGGGTCGGTGGCGCTGGATACGGTGCGGACGCCCTTCGGGGAGGTGAGCGAGGTCCTCGGCGGCTCCGCCACCTTCTTTGCCACCGCGGCCAGCTATTTCACCAGCGTGGACCTCATCGCGGTCGTCGGCGAGGATTTTCCCGAGCAGCACCTGAAGTTCTTGAAGAGCCGTGGCATCGACCTGACGGGCCTGGAGCGGCGCAAGGGTGAGACCTTCCGCTGGAAGGGCGAGTACACCTATCAGTTGAACGAGGCGCATACGCTGGACACCCGCCTGAACGTCTTCGAGACGTTCCGGCCGAAGATCCCCGAGCCGTACCGGAGCCCGGAGCTGCTCTTCCTCGGCAACATCGACCCGGACCTGCAGCTCGACGTCCTGCAGCAGGTCAAGCGCCCGACGGTCGTGGCGTGCGACACGATGAATTTCTGGATCGAGCGGAAGCCCGAGGCCCTCTGGCGCGTGCTCGAGCAGGTGGACGTGCTGATCATCAACGACGGGGAGGCCCGGGCGTTGGGCAAGAATCCGAACCTGGTGCAGGTGGCGCGGGAGACGCTGGCCAAGGGCCCCAAGCACCTGATCGTCAAGCGAGGCGAGTACGGCGTGCTCCACTTCAACCGCGCGCAGACCTTCGGAGCCCCGGCCTATCCGCTGGAGCAGGTCAAGGACCCCACGGGCGCCGGCGACACCTTCGCCGGAGGCTTCATGGGGTACCTCGCCGCGACGAACAACTTTTCGGATGCGGCCATCCGGCAGGCGATCGTGTTCGGCAGCGTCATGGCCTCCTTCACCGTGGAGGCCTTCAGCTTGGACCGCCTGCGGGCGCTGGAGTACAAGGAGATCGAGGCGCGATTCCGGGAGTTCAAGCGCCTCACCCACTTCGAAGATCTTCCATGACTGCCGTGAAGCGTGAGGGGTAGAGGAAGAGACGGAATGGCGTACAGAGTGAAACGAGTTTGTGACTCGTTACGCGTGACGCGTGACGCGTCGATGTTGTTCGTGCTGGTGGTAGGGCTGGCGGCCGGCTGCGTGTCGGAAGAACAGGTGAAGAAGGCCAAGGGACACTTCCAGGAAGGCATGTCCTACGTCGAGAGCGATCAGCAACGGGCCTTCGTCTCGTTCCAGAAGGCCATCCAGCTCGATCCGGACCACAAGGAAGCCCACTACGCGCTCGGCCATCTCTATTTCATCAAGGCCAAGTACAGGCAGGCGGAGGAGCAGTTTCTGGAGGCCCTGCGGGTGGACCCCGATTATTCCGAAGCGCACAATTATCTCGGCCAGACGTATCAAAGGACGGACCGCTGGCCGGAGGCCATCAAGCAATACCGGAAGGCGCTGGCCAACCCGCTGTACCCGACGCCGGACAAGGCGCTGTTCAACCTCGGCAAGGCGCTCGCGCACGAGGGAGATTTCCAGGGGGCGGTGCAGGCCCTGGAGGACGCCCTGGCCGTCAGCCCGCCGAACCTGCCGCCCGTGCTGGTCCATCTCGAGCTGGGAAAGGCGTATTACAAGCTCGGCTATGATGACAAGGCGCGGGAATCCCTGACCCGTGTGACGAACCTGAATCAGGGGGGAGAGCTCGCCGCCGAGGCCGCGAAGCTCATGGAGCGGATGAAGCGCCGCAATTGACCATGGACACCGTCGGCGAATTCTTCAAGCAGGCGCGCGAAGCCAAGGGCCTGACCCTCGATGAGGTGGGCTCCAAGACCCGGATCCATCCGAGCTTCCTGCGGGCGATCGAAGAGGGGAATTTCACGAAGCTTCCGGACCAGGTGTTCGTGAAGGGATTCGTGCGGTCGTATGCGCGCTCCCTCGGGATGGACGAGGACGATGCGGTCCGCCGCTTCACCGCGACGGCCGGCTCCTTCTACGAGAAGCAGGAGGAAGGAGAACGGCTCAGGCTGAAACAGGCCGAGGACGAGCGCCGGAAGCGAACCAACCGGAACGTGATCGTGGGGACCATGGCCGTCGCCGTTCTGGGGCTCGTCTTCGTGATGAGCCGTGAGCAGACGTCGGTGACGATCCGTCACCCCGCCGAGCCCCCCGCCCGCCCGGCCGTCTCCCCGCCGGACGAGAGCCCGCGTGCGCCCGTCCGAGAGCCGGAGGTCCCGACGAGCGCCGCCTCTCCCGCGACCGGCCTGCCCGCCGAGCCGCATGGAAGCTCGACGGGGTCGGCGCCGGATTCCCACGACGCGCCCCCGGCGCTTCCGCTGGAGGACGTGCGCGCGGAGCACGCGCCGTTGACGCTGGAGGTCGAAGCGACGGAGCTCAGCTGGGTGGTGGTGCAGGTGGACGGGGCCGGCTTGCACGAGGCGCTGCTCCGACCCGGTGAGCGCGTGCGCTGGACGGCGTCCGAGCGGTTCAACCTGACGCTGGGCAACGCGGGCGGCGTGCGCGTCGAGTTGAACGGCAAGCCCGTGGGGCCCTTTGGGGACAGCGGGAAAGTCGCGCGCGACATCGTCCTGAGGCGGTAGCGTTCGGACCGCGGCCCCTACGGGCAGGTACGCGTCGCGTCGGCTTGACAAAGCCGTATGACAGTTCTATATTCCTGCGCTCATCGGCGCAGGAGCGAAGCGGGACGGCCGCATCCACGCTCGTCGGCCTCTCATTTCAATCATTCTTTGTGAGCAGTGAACAAAAGGAGGCGGTGATGGGGTATTCGAGGACCGTTGGTTTCCTGGTGGCATTGGTCTTTGTTGCGGCGACTGTGGCGGTCGCGGAAGAGCGCGATCCGCTCCAGCCCAGAGTTCCGCCTGACCAGATTGCCGACGCGAAGAAGCTGAAGGCGCCCTACGGGGACGCGAAGAAAGCGCCGGCCGACATCGTGGCCAAGGGCAAGGCGCTGTTCGAGGGCAAGGGCACCTGCTTCAATTGCCACGGCAAGAGCGGGATGGGCGACGGCGAAGCCGGCAAGATTTTGAACCCCAGTCCCCGGAACTTTACCAATTGCAAGTTCCACAAGAAGCGCAAGGACGGGGAATTGTTCTGGGTGATCAAGAACGGGAGCCCGGGCACCGGCATGGTTCCCTTGATTCCGACCGCGATCACGGAAGAGGAAGCCTGGACGATCATCGCCTACGAGCGGAGCTTCTGCAAGGCAGCCGAAGAGTAACCTGCAGGAAGTCCTGCCGATGACGAAGGCCGAGGGCGTCCCCCTCGGCCTTTTTTTACAGGTGTCGAAGGAGAGGGCGCCCTAACGAGCGGAGACTTTGGTCAGGGTCAACGCGGCCAGTTTGCCGGCCCGGCTGAGCGGCGGGAGGGTCAGCGGCTGTTGCTCCTTGTTGTAGTCGTTGCTCGCCGAGGCCGGGACGCTCTCGGTCAGGTACGTGGAGAGTTCCCGCAACGAGACCTCTCCGTCGCCATTGGCGTCGGCCTCGCCGCGGAGCCCCCGGAGCAGGTAGTACGTGTACAAGCCGTGCCGGAGTTCGTCGGGCTCGAGCCCGGCCTGCAGGCCTGATGTCCCGATCAACCGGATCAGATTGCCGCCTCCCCCGTCCCATTGCGGGCCTTTGGCACCGCCCTTGCCGCTCCCGCCCAGGCGCGACACGGACCCGTCGAAGATCATCAAGGCGAGCCGGGGTTTCAGTTTGGCCAGGTCGGCTTGGAGCGCTTTGAGGGGATAGAGCTTCGTCATCGAAGCCGCGGTCCCCTCGTACGGCACCAGGTACGTTTCACCCGACGGCGAGACCACCGCCTCACCGGCGAAATAGAGAATCACGATCGAGTCGGACGTCATCCGCGGCGGAAGCCAGTCCAGCAGCGTCTCTTCGATGTCGGGCCGGTATGCCTTTCGATCCTGAAGGACCCGCACGTTCTCGGCCGGCACCCCCCCGAGGGCCTGGAGATACGAGGCCACGAGCTGGGCATCCTTCGCGGCGTACCTGCGGGCGGCGTTGGGTGAGTTCCGGTAGGCGCCGATGCCGATCGCGATGACGTGCATGTTCGGCTGCCGGTAGCCGGCCGTCCCCTGCGGCACCTGGTCCACGTCGTTGGAAGCCCCGCCTCTGGGCCTGCCGGCGGCCCGCAGCGAGGCGCCGGAGCCTTGCCGGACGGACGCGGTCAAGGTCTGAGCGGCCGCCAGGGTCGCTCCGGTCTCCCCGGTGAGCGACACGACCAGCTCGGCGCGCTGCGCGGGAAGCGAGGCGGGGACCGTGGCGGAAAACTCCACCGATGTGCTTTCCCCGGGCTGCAGGACCCCCAAGGCAAGATTGGTCGCCGGAAACTGGCTCAGCAGCGTGGAGGAGCCACCCAGCGTCGCGGACGCCCCCTTCGCGGGGCTGGCGCCGGCATTGACGACGTCGACCCGCACGCGGACGCGCTCGCCCGTCTCCAGCACTTGGTTGTTGTTGTCGTCGAGGATCGTGGCCTTGAAAGAGAGCCCCGACGGCGCTGGCGGGGCGGCCGCCGCGGCCTGCGGGAGCTGCCCGGTCTCGGCCATCGGCTCCAGCAGGGCGCGGGCCTCGCGGATGAAATGGATCGCCAGCGTCACGGCGGAATCGTGGACGAAGGCGTCCATGCTGCCGAACTCGCACCGGTGCTGCGTCGGTTCGAGCAGGAGCCGCTCCTTGCGGGAGCCGACGATGGGACGCTCCTGGATCAGCTTGCCCTGAGCGTCCTTGAAGGCCGCAGTCGCCTCCAGCGTCAATTCCGCGGGCAGCCGGTCATAGACGTTGTCTGTCTTGACCTCCATGCCGACCTGCACGAGGGAGATGTGAATGACCATGTCCGTCTTGGCGACGGTGGGACCCCCGGCAAATTCGACCTTTTCGAACGTCTGGTGGGCGGCTTGCAGCATCGTCGCCTCCAGCTCGCCGCCGATCCTGGCCTCACGCGGGGCATTGCACGCGTCGGTGTACTGAACCCTGGCGGTCGTGAGCGCAGGGTCCAGCTCCAGCTTCACGCTTACCGGCAGGCGCGGACCCATGTCGGGGATCGGGGTGCGGCTGACGAGCGACGCGGCCTTTTCGCAGCCGGTTGTTGCAAGCGCGAGGACCAACAGGACCGCGGTGAAGGTCTTGAGCTCAGGCAACAGACTCATGTAATGGCGGCCTGACAGCGGGAGAAGAAATCCAAACGTCAGCATATTGCTCGAAGGGCCTCACCGTACCGGAATCGTCCGCGGAATGCAACCGCAACCGCCGAAGCTTGCCATCTTCCGAGCGGTCCACTATTCTACCGACGCTATGCTGATTCTGGGCGTGTCCAACATGCGGGATGCCGCCGCTGCCTTGGTGCAGGACGGCCGCATCCTGGCGGCCGCCGAAGAAGAGCGCTTCGTCCGCGTCAAGCATGTAACGGCCTTGCCCATCCACGCCATCCGGGCGTGTCTCGAGGCTGCGCAGGTCACGCCGGACCAGCTCGACGGAATCGCCGTGTCCTGGAAATATTGGATCCTCGGCCGGCGCGCGTGGCTGGCGCTCGGCGCCATGGCTCGCTCCCCGACGCTCTTCCGGGTGAAAGGCCGACGCAGCGTCGAGCGCCTCGGCCAGGAATGGCTGGAGCTGGCCTTCCTTCCTCGCCTCCTCCGGGCGCGGATCGGCGCGTTCCGGTGCCGGCCTGTCTATCTCGACCACCATGTCTGCCACGCCGCGAGCGCCTTTCTGGTGTCGCCGTTCGAGCGGGCTGCGATCCTCGTCATCGACGGCGCCTCCGAAGCGCACACGGCGATGCTGGCCCGCGGCGACGGCCGCACCATCAGCGTGCTGGAGCGGGTAGCGCTTCCCCACTCGCTCGGGCAATTTTATGCCGCCATGACCGCCTACCTGGGATTCCGTCCCGATCACGATGAGTACATCGTCATGGGCCTCTCCGCCTACGGCGCTCCGCGCTTCGCCGGGCTGCTGCGGGAGCGGGTCCTGTCGCTGACGCCGGACGGCGGCCTTCGGTTGAATACGCGGCTCCTCGATTTTCATCTCGCCCGGGCCGGGATATTCGCGCCGGAGCTCCTGCGGCTCCTCGGCCCGAACCGGCGGCCTGATGAGGAGATCACCGAACGGCATCGGGACATCGCCGCGAGCCTCCAGCGGGTGCTGGAGGACGCGGTGTTGCATCTGGCGCGCCGCCTGGCGGAGCTGACCGGAGAAGACAATCTCTGCTTGGCGGGCGGCGTCGCCTTCAATTGCCTGGCCAACAGCCGGGTCCATCGCGAGCTGGAGTTCACGCGCGTCTTCGTGCAGCCGGCGGCCGGCGATGCGGGAAGCGCGCTGGGGGCCGCTCTGTGGCTGCCGAGCCGTCGTGGGGGTCTGACCGATCGCCGCGTCATGGGCCACGCCTACCTCGGCCCGGCGTTCAGCGACACGGCCTGCATGGAGGCCCTGCGGCGGCACGGGCTCGGATGGGAGGCCCTCGCGGAGGATGTTCTGTGCGAGCGGGTCGCGACCGAATTGTCGCACGGCCGGCTGGTGTTCTGGTTTCAAGGCCGGATGGAATGGGGACCGAGGGCGCTGGGCAACCGGAGCCTCCTGGCGGACCCCCGGCGTGACGACATCCGCGAGGTGATCAACGCCAAGGTGAAATTCCGCGAGCCGTTCCGGCCCTTCGCCCCGGCGGTGCTCGAGGAACGGGCGGCGGACTATTTTGATGCGCCGTGGCCGTCTCCGTTCATGCTGTTCACCTTCCCGGTGCGGCCCAGCGCGAAGGGCGTGATCCCGGCGGTCACCCATGTCGACGGGACGGCGCGCATTCAGACCGTGGACCGCGTGACGAACCCGCGCTTCCGGAAATTGCTCGAAGCCTTCGCGCGGCAGACGGGCGTCCCCATGCTGTTGAACACCTCCTTCAACGTGAACGAACCCATCGTCTGCACCCCCGACGATGCGATCCGATGCTTCCTGCGCAGCGAAGTGGAGTGGCTCGTGCTGGGCAACCTGCTCGTGGGCCGCCCGTGAAGCGTGAAGCGTGAAGCGTGAAGCGCACCCCCGCCCCCTTACGCCTCACGCCTGACGCCTCACGGTCTTTTTCTGCGTTCGACGCGCTGCTCCTCCTCGCGCTCTTCTCGCTCACGATGCATCCGCTGGTGGATCCGGATTTCGGCTGGCACCTCCGGGCCGGCCTCGATCTCCCGTCGCATGGGTGGCGGATGCCCGCCACCGACCCCTATTCCCACACGGTCCCGGAGTGGCCGTGGGTCGAGCATGCGTGGCTGACGGATGGGCTGATCGGGTTGCTCTATGCGGGGCTGGGGCGGGCGGGACCGCTGGCGGTCATCATCCTCTTCGGCGTCATCACCGCGTCGGCATTCTTGCTCGCCGCGAGCCCGGCGCGCGCAAGCCGCACGGGTCGGTACCTGGCGGTCGCCATCGCCTTGTCCATCGCCCTGCCGTTTCTGGGCGGCCGGACGCAGATGGTGACCCTGCTCGGCCTGGGCCTGGTCATCCGCACGGTCAACCGCTCTCTCCATGGACAGAACAGCTCGCTGTGGACATTGCCGCCCTTGTTTCTTCTCTGGGGCAATCTGCACGGCGGCTTTACCGCCGGGTTGTTCCTCTTGGGTCTGGTCGCCGTCGGCGAGACCCTCAAGGCGGTCTTCTCTGTGTGGCCTGCCTCCCTGCGGGAACGCATTCTCCCGCACATCCAGGAGCCTTCCCTGAGGCCGCGGCAGATCGGATGGCTGATCGCGGTGACCGCCGGCTCGGCGCTGGTCACGCTCCTGAATCCGTACGGCTGGCGGCTGCACGGCGAGATCTATGCGTCGCTGACCGACCGCTTCATGCTCGAGACCTTGCACGAATGGCAGCCCTTGTCGCTCGGGCATCGGGCCGGACTGAGTTTCACCATCTATCTGGGGGCGCTCGCGCTGGGCATGGCGGCTTGGTACCGTCGGGTCGAGCCCACGCGCTGGCTGCTCTGGGCTGTCTTCGGCGGGCTCTCGGTGCTGCACTGGCGAAACATTCCGTTCTTTCTGCTGGTCAGCGTCCCGTTGACGGCGGAGCTGCTGGCCGGTGGCGGGCAGCGCATCGCCGGACGTCTCGGATCGAGCGTCTGGGCCAAGGGATGGGTGGTGGCGGCGATGCTGGCGGCGGCCAGCTTCGCCGGAACCGTGGGGCACGATCTCGTCCTGGACGCCGTACGCTCCGGCCTGGATCCCGCGGCCTATTTCCAGCAGACGGCCTATCCCATCGAAGCGGTCGGCTGGATCCGGGAGCATCCCCGGCAGGTCGGCAGCCGGATGTACAACGACTACGGGTTGGGCGGATTTCTTCTGTGGTGGCTGCCGGAGCACAAGGTCTTCATCGACGGCCGGATGCCGGCCTGGCGGGTCGGCGACCGCCGGATCTTCTACGACTACGTCGCGCTGACCGCGCGTGAGCCGCCGGCCCTCGGCGTACTGGAGAAATACCGGGTGGATTGGGCCATCACGGAAGCGGACAGCGCCCTGGCCCGCGCCCTCGCGGCATGGGGAAGCTGGCGTGAATTGTACCGGGATCCCAAGGTGGCCATCTACGTCAAACAGGGCCTGTAGCGGATGCCAGGCTATTTATCCGGCACGGGCTTGGCGGAGAGGGCCGGCGCGGGTTGGCGTTGATACAGGCCCCTGGCGAAGTTCCGGCGGACGGCGAAGAGCTCGCGGAGCATCCGCAGGCCGTCTGGCAGCACCCGGACCTTCGTCCCTGGTTGATCGGACCAGTTGATCGGTACCTCGGCGATGCGATAGCCGCGGCGCTGGGCGAGGAAGAGGACCTCCAGGTCGAAGCCGTACCCGTCGATCGTCGACAGCCTAAACAGGTCCAGCGCGGCGCCGGCGCGGAAGAGTTTGAACCCGCACTGCGTGTCGGAAATGCCGGGGATGCCCAGGCGCTGGACGATGCCGTTGAAGAGGTTGCCGAGCACGGTGCGGTGCCAGCGGGCCTTGACCCGATACTGCGGGTGATGAGACGCCAGGAAGCGTGAGCCGATCGCCAGGTCGGCTCCCTGCGCGACCGCCTCCTCCAGGCGCAGCAGCTCCGTGATCGGCGCTGCCCCATCCGCGTCAGCCACGAGCATCAGCGACCCCCGGGCCTGGAGGATCCCGGTACGGACCGCATACCCCTTCCCGTGATTGGTCTCCAGGCGGATCACGCGCAAGGCCGGCTCGGCTCGCCGGAGGCCCTCCACGACCGCGGCGGTCCGGTCGGTGCTGCCGTCGTCCACCACCACCACCTCATAAGGCTGCCCCCGCTTCCCGAGGAAGGTGGCGATGTCTGCGAGGTACGGCGGGAGCCGCGCCGCTTCGTTGTAGGCGGGAATGACGACCGAGAGGAACAGGGATGAAGTCATGCGCCCCTGTCGAGGTGTGCCGCTGCAGGCGCGCTACCGTAACCCACTATCCCGGGCTTTGCAACTTCGCAGGACTTGACAAATCCGGCCGGCCGGCGCGAACGTAGTATCAGAGGACGCCGCCCGGACCCTGCCAGGAGGGCGACATGGCTTTCACGAGCAAGACCGCCGGCATCGCGGCAGGAGCCGTGCTCCTTGCCGCGTGCGCCTCAGGCGTTCCCCCCAGCCGGCTGGGTGAGTACGTCGGGAAATCCCAGGCCGCCGACGAGCGCACGACCGTATTGCCCCCCAGGCCGGCCCGCGCCGGGCTCGTCGTGATCTCGGACGCGACGGCGCCGGATGCCGCGCCGGTCCTTCCCGATGAAGCGATCCACCGGCTCACCGAGATCCTGACGCAGCGTCTGAATGACAGCGCCACGATCGCCATCGACAAAGTGATTCCGGCGGCGGGCGTGCGCCCGGGGGATCCGTCGCAACTCCAGGCATTGGGGAAAAAGCACGGCGTGGAGTTTCTGGCTGTGGTCGTGCTGTCCAGTACCGAACAGGAGTATCCGATGACCCTGTTCCTGGGATGGGTCGCTCACTCCCAGCCCGGACTCCGGCGGGACAATTGGTCCCTGATCGAGGTCGGATTGTTCGACGTCGCCAGCGGTAGGACCATCGTTCACGCCGAGGGGCGCGGCTGGGCCACGCTGGACCGTCCGACGGCGCCCGGCATCAACCAGTGGTACCCGGTGGTCTTTCTTCAGCCGGGCTACGGCGCCCTCGCCCGGCACTGGTGGCCGCTCACCTATGAAGGGGCTCCGACGACGCTGCGGGTCGTCTCGATGAACGAGGCGGCGAAACGCGTGGTCCTGAACCTCATGGATGCCTGGGCGCACAAGCAGGAGCAAGCCGACTTGGCCGCCCAGCGGTAGGTTTCGCACTCGGGATTTTGGTCCGCAACGCAGGGTCCCTGCCGGTGGAAACAGGCCTCCCGGCAGGGATTTTTGTTTGTCTTTGACGCGGATGGTTGGTGTAGAATACAGCCTCTGACGGCATCCGAAGTGAACCGAACCCTCTCACAATTTCGGGGATGAATCATGAAGGGGCATAACATAATGGGATTCCGGGACACCTTTTTATCCGCTTCTTCTCAGCCGCGGTCCCGCACGGGCGGATGTCGGCCGGGCAGCGTCCTGGCGTGCGTCCTCACCATTCTGATCGCGTCATGGCAAGCAGCCCTCGTCCTGCCGTCCCCGGCGGCCGGCGCGGTGCCGGCGGCGATGGCGCAGGGCTTCGCCGACATCGTGAAAAAAGTCACCCCCGCGGTCGTCAACATCGCCGTGGTCGGGGGCGAGCGGGAACGCCGTGAAGGCCCGGGGCCGCGCCGGCCGCAGCCTCCGCTCCCGCCGGGTCCCTTCGGGGGCCCTCCCGGTGAAGAACCGCCGGGCATGGAACCGCCCCTGCCCGGACCGCCCGGACCGCCGGGTCGTCCCGACCAGAGCGCCGGCTCCGGCGTGGTCATCGATTCGAAGGGATACATCGTCACGAACAACCACGTGGTGGAGGGCGCGTCCCGCATCACCGTGACATTGAGCGACAAACGGGAGTTTCCCGGCAAAGTCGTGGGGACCGATCCTCAGACCGATCTCGCCGTGATCAAGATCGAAGCCGAGAACCTGCCCGCGTTGAAATGGGCCGACTATGACAAACTCCAGGTCGGCGACGTCGTGCTGGCTGTCGGCAGCCCGTTCGGCTTGAGCTCCACCGTGACGCTGGGCATCATCAGCGCGCTCGGTCGCGGCAACGTCGGGATCGCCGACTATGAAGATTTCATCCAGACCGATGCGGCGATCAACCCGGGGAACTCGGGCGGGGCGCTCGTGAACCTGCACGGAGAGCTGATCGGCATCAATACGGCGATCTTCTCGCGGACGGGCGGGTCGGAAGGCATCGGCTTCGCCATTCCGAGCAGCATCGCGGTGGACATCGCCGACAGCCTCGTCAAATCCGGGAAGGTGGTCCGGGGCTGGATGGGTATCGCCATCCAGGAGATCACCCCGGCGCTGGCCAAGTCCTTCAAGCTGCCCGAGCAGCGGAAGGGCGGCGTGTTGATCAGCGACGTCAACGAGCGCGGGCCGTCCATGTCCGCCGGGCTGAAGCGCGGCGACGTGATCGTCGGGTTCAATGAGAAAGAGATCCAGAACGTGAGCCAGCTCCGAAACATGGTCGCCCGGACCAGCGTGGGCAGCGTGGCGAAGGTGAAGGTCCTGCGCGACGGCAAGGAAGAGCTGGTGGCGGTCAAGATCGGCGAGCGGCCTTCCGATGAGATGCTGGCGCGGGTGGAGCCGCCTGGGTCCGTGCCGGAGACGGCCAGGCCCGACAACGCGCTCGCGGCGCTGCGCGTGCAGGGACTCGATCCGGAGGTCATGGGACAGCTCAACATCCCGAAGAAGACCACCGGCGTGGTCATCAATCACGTCGAACCGGGCAGCTCGGCGGAGTCGGCCGGGCTCCAGCGGGGGGACGTGATCCAGGAAGTGAACCACGAAGTGATCAAGAGCCTCGAGGACTACAACAAGATCGCGGCCAAGATCAAAAAGGAAGAGACGGTCGTGCTCCTGTTGAGCCGCCAGGGGAACAACCTCTTCGTGGCGGTGAATCCAAAATGACCGTGAGGCGTGAGGCGTAAGGGGTGAGGCGGGTAAGTGGCGTTTGACTTCCAGAAATGGCTGCAAGACAAAGTCTTCACGCCGCTCGAGGACAAAAAGATGCCGGTCATGGAGCACCTCGTGGAGCTCCAGGTCCGGCTCACGCGAACGGTGATCGTGCTGGGGATCGTGTTCGTCGGCACCTTCCTGTACGCCGACACGCTGGTGCAATGGCTGCGGGTGCCGCTCCAGAACATGTTCGTGCCGGGGAAGCTGGCATGGATCCCCACCGACCTGCCGAAGGTCCCCTTCGTCTTCCTGACGCCGGCCGAGGCGCTCTGGCAGAACGTCAGGGTGGCGGGGTTGTTCGCGGTGGTGCTGGCGATGCCGTACGTGCTGTGGGAGACCTGGCAGTTCGTGGTGCCGGGGCTGCACGCGCAGGAGCGCCGGTTTGCCGCGCCCTTCCTCCTGATCAGCGGGGTGGCGTTCTATACCGGTCTCCTGTTTTCTTTCTTCTTCGTGCTTCCCTTTGCGTTGAACTTTCTGATCTCCTACGGGGTGAATGCGGGATTCATTCCCCAGATCTCGATCGCCCGTTATGTGGGGTTCGCCCTCTGGTTCCTGCTGGTGTTCGGGTTGATCTTCGAGGTCCCGCTGGCGATCACCTTGATGGCGAAGCTCGGCTGGGTGGACGCACCGTTCCTGAAACGCTACCGCAAGTGGGCCTTCCTGGGAGCCTTCCTGATCGCGGCGATCCTGACGCCCACGCCCGATCCGTTCAACCAGTGCCTGATGGCGCTGCCGATGTACGTGTTCTACGAGGTCGGGATCATCAGCGCTGGGTTCTTCAAGAAGAAGACGGCGGGGCAGCCGCAGGCGGCCGAGGCGCCCGTGGCGGCCGGCGGGCCGGGCGGGAACGGCTCCCGCGCCGCGCCGCCGGCGCGTGCCGAAGACTATGTGACCGTGCCGGAGACCGGGCGGCATTGAATAGCGTGATGGATGAAAGGTGATCGGTGACGCGAGTGGCGATCGTCGTCGTGAGCAGCAAGATCGTGGCCGGCGAGCCCGATAAGGGCCGGACGGGCTTGGAGCAGATGGTCAAGGACCTGCCGGCGGAGCTCGTGGCGTACGACACGGTGCCGGACGACCGCAAGGCGATCCGGGACCGGCTGCTGGCACTCTGCCACGCGCCGGCCCCGGATGTCATTCTGACGGCGGGCGGCACCGGCGTGCGGCCGACGGACTGGGCGCCCGAGGCCACGCGGGACGTCATCGAGAAGGAGCTGCCGGGCCTCGCCGAGGCGATGCGGCAGGAGAGTCTCACGAAGGTGCGCACCGCGATGCTGTCCCGCGGGATCGCCGGCATCCGGGGCGCCACCTTGATCGTCAACCTGCCGGGGAGCCCCGCGGGAGCCCGGGAGAATCTCGCGGTGCTGGCGCCGGTGCTGGAGCACGCTGTCGAGAAAATGAAGGAGCGTCAGGCGTGAAGCGTCAGGCGTCAGATGTAAACGGCGTTGGTCAGAAGGGGTTGCGTCTGACGCCTCACGGTTGTTGAGGGAGCAAGAGATGCCGGGTGAGCTGAAGATGGTGCAGTCCCATGGCTCCGGGAACGGGGATGCCTGCACCTACATGTGGGCCTGCGCGATCTGCGACGAGAATGAGACCTGCCAGAAGGACAAGGAAGGGCACAGCCGCTGGCTCGTCGCCAAGCGGATGGAGCGGATCGAGCACAAGGTCCTGGTGATGAGCAACAAGGGCGGGGTCGGGAAGTCCACCGTCACGACCAATCTGGCGGTGAGCCTGGCGTTGAAAGGCTATCACGTCGGGATCTGCGACATGGACATTCACGGGCCGAATATTCCCAAGATGCTGGGCGCCGAGGGCCAGAAGCTCAAGATCAGCACCTCCGGCGGCATCATTCCCCACCAGACCTACAACCTGCGCATCGCGTCCATGTCCTTCCTGCTGCAGAACTCCGATGACCCGATCATCTGGCGGGACGCGTACAAGTACGAGTTCATCAACCAGCTCCTGGGTGGCGTGGAGTGGCAGGACCTCAATTTTCTCTTCGTCGATCTGCCGCCGGGCACCGGCAACGAATCGGTGACGACGGTTGATCTCATCGGGAACGTCAGCGGCGCGGTGATCGTCTCGACGCCCCAGGAGGTGGCGCTCCTGGATTCGCGCAAGTCGGTGTCCTTCTGCAAGGACAGCCAGCTTCCCATCATCGGGATCGTGGAAAATATGAGCGGGATGGATTGTCCCCACTGCGGCACGCACATCGAGGTCTTCAGGAAGGGCGGCGGCGAAGCCTCGGCGCTGGACATGGGCGTCCCGTTCCTGGGCCGGATCCCGCTCGATCCCGACGTCGTGACCCAGTGCGATGCGGGCGAACCGTTCGCGATGTTCTATTCGGACACTCCGACCGCCGACGCCTATCACAGCATCGCCAACAAGGTGGAACAGTTCTGCAAGAAGAGCGGCTCGCTCATCAAGGTCGCCCGTCCCTTGAAACAGTGAGGGGTGAAGGGTGAGGGGTGAGGGGAAACGAAAACTCGTGAAGCGTGAGGCGTAAGGGGTAGGGAGTCAGACGATGCAGAAGCTCACGTCCTTGGAAGACGCGCAGAAGATCGTGTTGGAGGCCTGCCGCACGCTGCCGGTCGAAAAGATCGGGTTGATCGAGGCGCTGGGACGCGTGCTGGGAGAGGACATCATCGCGCCCCGGGACAATCCCCCCTGGGACAATTCCGCGATGGACGGGTTCGCCGTGCGGTGGGAGGACATCCGGCAGCAGCACGCCATCACGAAAGCGATGACCCTCAAGGTGATCGAAGAGGTGCCGGCCGGCAAGGTCGCTACCAAGACCGTGGGGTCGGGCCAGGCGATCCGCATCATGACGGGCGCCCCGATGCCGAAGGGCGCCGATACGGTCGTGAAGGTCGAGGACACCGAGTCCACCGGCGAGACGGTGACGATCTTCCACGAGATCGAGCGGGGGAGCAACATCCGGCCGCAGGGCGAAGACGTCAAGAAGGGCGACACCATCATCGCCAAGGGCTCGGTGCTCCGGCCCGCGGAGGCGGGCATGCTGGCGATCCTGGCCAAGGCGTTCGTGCCGGTCTATCAGCGGCCGCGCGTGGCCATCCTGGCCACGGGAGACGAGCTCGTGGATCTGGACGAGCGGCTGGAGGACGACAAGATCGTCAATTCCAACAGCTACGGCACCGCCGCGGCCGTGCGCGAAGCGGGAGGAATTCCGGTGCTGCTGGGCATCGCGAAGGACCAGCCCGCGGCGCTGAAGGAGAAGATCGCACAAGGCCTGAACGCGGATGTCCTCGTGCTCTCCGGCGGCGTCTCGATGGGCGATTACGATTTTACGAAGGCGGTCTTCAAGGAGCTGGGCGCCGAGATGAACTTCTGGCACCTGGCCATCCGGCCGGGGCAGCCGCTGGCCTTCGGGAAGATCCAGGGCAAGCTGGCGTTTGGCCTGCCGGGGAACCCCGTCTCTTCCATGGTGACGTTCGAGCAACTCGTCCGGCCGGCGCTGCTGAAGATGGGCGGGCACCGCAGCTACGGCCGCCCGGTCGTGCAGGCCGTCTTTCAGGAAAAGTTCTCCAAGAAGCCGGACCGCCGGCATTTCCTGCGCGGGATATTGAAAATGGAACACGGGACGCTCACCGTCCGCACCACCGGTCCGCAAGGGTCCGGGATCCTGACCTCCATGGTCAAGGCCAACGGGTTGATCGACGTGCCGCAGCAGGTCGAGCGGCTGTCCCCCGGCGATCTCGTCCAGGTGCAGGTGTTGAGTCCCGACTTCTGGATCCAATGACGACTCTTTACTCATCACTCTTTATTACTCATCACTCATCACTGGTTTAATCATGGCTATACCCATCGTCTCGTTTGTCGGACGGTCGAACAGCGGGAAAACCACCCTGATCGAACGGCTCATTCCCGAGCTGGTGCAGGTCGGCTATCGCGTCGCCACGATCAAGCACGCCGGGCACGGTATCGATCTGGACACGGAGGGCAAGGACAGCTGGCGGCACAAGCGCGCCGGCGCGAGCGCCGTCATCGTCGTCTCGAAGGGCAGCCTGGCGATGTTTGCGGACGTGGACGACGACATCAAGGTGGAGGAGCTGCGCGACCGGTTCGTGGATCGGCAGCTCGATCTCATCATCGCCGAAGGCTGGAAGAGCGAGGGCTATCCGAAGATCGTCGTGATCCGGGACCAGCTCGGCGAGGTGCCGGTGTCTCCGGACGGGTTGCTGGCCGTGGTCTCGGCCAAACCGCAGAATATGGCGGCGCCCCATTTCCACCCCGATGACATTCAAGGTCTCACGGAACTGATCATGCGCCGTTTTCCCAAACGCCCCGAGGCATGATCGGCAAGCCCCCGGCCATCGTGATCGTGGCGCTCGTCGCCGGCGCCATGGCCCTCGGGGGAATCGCCCTCCCGCTCACCAGCCATCCACAATTCTGCGCGACTTGTCACACCATCAAGCCCTCGTACGACAGTTGGCTGGCCTCCAGCCACAGATCGGTGACCTGCGTGGACTGCCATGTCCGCCCTGGCGTGGGCGGCTACGTCCACGACAAGGTCTACAAAGGTCTCAAGGACACCGCCATCACGCTCTTCGGCACGCCGCCGCCGGCGGCCGATCTGCAATCCTCCGTCGCCACCCAGGTCTGCCTGAGCTGCCATCAGGCCATCCTGCGAGTCTCCGAGATCGCCGTGCGCGATCTCCCGCCGCCGGTGAAAGACGTCGGGCTCGTGATGAGCCACCGGAAGCATCTCGAGGCGTTCGACAAACGCGGCAAGGGCGAAGGCTGCACGACCTGCCATGCCCGCATCGTGCACGACAAGCCCATCAAGGGCTATCCGATCGTCGTGCCGCGAGGGCACGTCTCGGTGGACAACAAGCCGTACGAGCCGGACTATCCGGCGGGCACCAAGCTGCGCGCGGCCGCCCTGGCCGATTGTTTCCGCTGCCACGACGGACAGGCGATGCACGAAGGGCGGGTGCTCAGCAAGAAGTGCGAGACCTGTCATCTCCCGGACAAGATCAAGGACTTCCTCTTTTGAAAGTTCTCAGTCATCAGTCATAGAAGTTCTCAGTCATCAGTTGTCAGTTTTCAGGATACGTTTCCTGTCCTCAACTGCAAACTGAATGCTGAAAACTGATTACTGGTTCAATGGCCGGACAGGTAGAAGAGATCACGCAGATGCTAAGCTCCCTCATGAAGAAACTGAGAACTGATGACTGATAACTGTCAACTTGCTGCCCCCATTGTCGAAGTCCGGAATCTGACCAAGCGCTTCGGCGACTTCACGGCCGTGGACGGCGTCTCCCTGGACATCCATCCGGGCGAGATCGTCGGGCTCCTGGGCCCGAACGGCGCCGGCAAGACGACCACGATTCAGATGCTGCTCGGGCTGATCCGGCCGTCGGCCGGCTCTATCAAGATGTTCGGCCTGGAGCTGGCGCGCCACCGGGAAACCATTCTCGGTCAGATCAATTTTTCTTCGACCTACGTCTCGCTCCCCTATTCGCTGACCGTGGAAGAAAACCTGAAGGTCGTGGCCAGGCTCTACGGGCTGACCGATATTCACCGGCGGATTGATGAAGTGGTCAAGAAGCTGGAGATGGAAGAGTTCCGGACCAAGCTGACCAGAAAGTTGTCTTCCGGCCAGAGCAGCCGGGTGGTGCTGGCCAAGGCCATCCTGACCGAGCCGAAAGTGTTGTTTCTCGATGAGCCGACCGCGAGCCTGGACCCCGACATCGCGCACAAGACGCGCGCGTTCCTCAAGGACTTCCGCGGGGCGGCCGGATTGAGCATGCTCTATACCTCGCATAACATGCGGGAGATGGAGGAGATGTCGGACCGCATTATTTTCCTGCAACGCGGCCGGATCGTGGCGCAAGGCACCGCCGAGGACATCAAGGCGCACTTCGGCCAATCCGACCTGGAGGAAGTGTTCCTGAAGATCGCGCGCGATGATAGTCGAAAGTCGTGAACAGTCGAAAGTCCGTACAGTCTCAAGGGCTGAGTGACTTTCAGACTTTAAGACTCAAACCATGAAACTTCACCGCATCACGGCGCTGATCGGCCGCCATCTCTATCTCTACCGGAGAAGCCTCCCCCGGCTGATGGAGATTTTTTATTGGCCCTTTCTGGACCTGGTCGTGTGGGGGTTCATCACAGTCTATCTGATGCGGTTCCAGGGGCAACTGCCGGGGGCGGTGACGTTCTTCCTTGGGGCGCTGATCTTGTGGGATGTGTTGTTTCGGGCCCAGCAGGGCATCACGATCTCCTTCCTGGAGGAGATCTGGGCGCGCAATCTCATGAACCTGTTCGCGAGCCCGTTGAAGCCCAGCGAATTCCTCGCGGCCACCATGGCCATGAGCATCTTCAAGGTGACGGCGGTGATGATCGTCATGGTGCTGGCCGCGCTGGCGTTCTATTCCTACAACATCTTCGTGATGGGCCTGGCGCTCATCCCGTTCGTGCTCAACCTGATCGTCGCGGGCTGGACGATCGGGGTCTGGACCACCTCGATCATCATGCGCTTCGGGCAGGAAGCGGAGGTGTGGGCGTGGGGGATGGTGTTTCTCTTCCAGCCGATCTCCTGCGTCTTCTACCCCTTGGAGGTCCTGCCGCGGTGGCTCCAGCCGCTGGCCTGGGCCAACCCGGCCACGCATGTGTTTGAAGGCATGCGCGCTGTCCTGCTGCATGGCATCTTCCCCACCGTTCATCTGGCGTGGGCCGCCGGATTGAATCTGTTCTTCCTCGCCGCGATGATCTGGTTTTTCCATTTCACGTTCCGCGTCTGCCAGGAAAAGGGCCTGTTGGTGCGGATCGGGGAATGAGGGCGTCGTCGCGGCTGCTCTGGCTCCGGACGCTCGCCTAGCTGCTGTAGCTACCGGAAGACCGGCTGCGGCGCCCCCAGTCCGGCCGCCTCACCGACTCGGCGGCGCGCACACACTTGGCGCTCTTTATTCATCGCGCCGTGCGCCCCCCAATCGGAATGCAGGGTGTTGTCCGATTCACGCTCGACTGATATGCAATCGAGCGTGCTCGGGCCTCGCTCGTTCTTCCGCCACGCACCTCAGCGGGGCTTCCCCGTCAAGTCGCCTTGATCCGCCGCGCCGCCGCTTGAAGGTATATGAATAACCTTCGCGATGCGCGATACAGGCCTCGACCGAGCTACGCGGAACCTGAGATCCAAACGAGACGGAGTGAAGCAAAGCTGGCGACGTTTGCGGTGAAGTGCGGAGGTTTCTCGCCTGGAGGTATAGTCAGAAAGTGTGGAAATAGGAAAAAGGCGGTGGCAACCTTTCGGGTGACGAAACCCACCGGGCGAACGCCCGGCTATGAAAGGAGACACCGCCATGCAGGAGCAGAGCACAGAGACCGGAGTGTCGTCAAGCTGCGTGTGGGACCGACTGGAGGAGTTTGCGCGGGCCCACGTCCAGCAGTTCATCCAAGCGTTGTTGGAGGCCGAGGTGACGGAATTGCTCGGCCGAGCGAAGTCAGTCCGGCGCCCGCGGGTCCGCAAGCTGGCCGAGCGGTTTGTCGTCGCGTCCTGCCGTTGTTTCGGCGACGGACCCAGCAAGTTGGTGAGCGGTTGCCGCGTTTGTATCTGCATGGGTTGGCCCTGGGGGATTTCGAGTTGGCCCTTCGCGGGCTGCTGGGCGAGGCCGCCCCGTTGTCGCCCGGCTCGCTGCTGCGGCTCAAGGCCCAGTGGCATCTGGAATACGACGCCTGGAAACAGCGACGGCTCGACGACCTCGAGGTGGTGGACGTCTGGGCCGATGGGCTGGACGTCAAAGCCGGCTTGGAGGACACGAAGGCCGCGCTGCTCGTGGTGATCGGCGCGCTCACGGATGGGCGGAAGGTGGTCCTGGCGGTCGAGAGTGGCCAGCGGGAGTCGAAGGAGGCCTGGGGGGCGGGGCTCCGCGATTTGCGGGAGCGGGGGCTGAGGCCGTGGCGCTGCACGATGGCCGATGGCCACCTCGGGATCTGGGCGGCCCTAGCCGAGCAACAGCCCGCCGCGGCCGAGCCGCGGTGTTGGAACCACCGGATCCTCAACGTGCTGGACGCGATCCCCATGAAGCACCACACGGAAGCAACGACCTTGCTGAAAGCCATGCCCTATGCCGAGACCCGGACCACCTGCGAAGCCTTACGTGCCCAGTTCAGTCGCCGCTACCGGACGGTGGCCCCCAAGGCCGTGGAGCGCCTCGCCCACGATTGGGAGCGCCTCGTCACGGTCTATCAATTCCCGAAGGAGCATTGGCGGCATCTGCGGACCACGAACGTGGTCGAGTCGCCGTTTGCTGCCATCCGGCTGCGCACGACCGCCGGCAAGCGGGACAAGTGGAGCGAGTCGGCCACGGCGTTGATCTGGAAATTGCTCCACGTTGTGGAGGGCCACTTCCGGCGGCTGAATGCTCCGGAGTGGCTGCCCCTGGTCTACGCCAGCATCCAGTTTAATGTCACGCTGAAGGAGGCCGCCGCCTGATTCCATTTACACACCTCTTGACAAGACCTGGAGATGACATCCTTAAAGGGAGGCGATCTAGGTGAAGTTTTTATTTTGACCTCAAAACAGGTGATCTATCGTAAGGTGGAGGATTCCGTTCGCAGGCCACACCGTCGCGGTTGCGGTCCAGGCCATGGGGGTCGGATGGGTCGTTGCGTAAGGCGGCTTGGGCGGCGGCCTGGCTGGCGAAGTCTTTGCAGTTGAGGTTTCGGGCCCTGGTCGGCGGTTTGGCATGGACAACTGGCGGAGGTGCGGGATTCAATTTCTGATTTAGGACCGCCTTGATTTCACTTTCCACGATATAGGCTCGCACCTTAACGTGTAGAGTGCGACCGTCTTCGGTTTGCTCAACTTTCAGGTTGTGCAGATGGCCGGTCGCGATGGTCTGGATTAAGTCACTCCGCACTCGAAAATCTTGGATGTCCGAAGTGGAATTAACAAACACTTGGTAGGATTCGATCGCCTCCCGGATTGCCAAGCTCTTCGCCGTTTCTTTCGCCTCAAGCAAGCTTTCCTTATCGCCGTAGGTGTACTTGGACTCACCGACGATTTCGACGCGATCGCCCTTCGCGGCGATCAAAGTAAGCGAGAGGGCAAGAACCGTAACAAGCGTGAAGGGTGTAGCTTTTGGGGGTTTGTACGGTGCCATACGGTGGGAGAATGTCTTACTCTCCTGCCTGCCCCAAGTCAAACGCTATGGGCGGACCCTGGCGAGCTTAGGGATACAAAGGCTGCCCCCATTTGTTCAGGGCGGCAAAAGGAGTATCATTGGGGCAAGTTCCAGAGCCGACTTGCAGAGGGCATACATGGTCACGAATCCTCGAATGCTAGAAGAATTTGAGCGGTCAGTGATCCGAGCGGAGCCGCCGAACTACCGACAAAACCTTCGCATCGTCGAGGCTTTGTACCGCGAAGCCTGCTCGCTAGGCGTGTGGCCACCCAAAGATCCGCTGGAAGGGATCGAGGTGGACATCCATCTGGCCAGGGTCGTGAATGTTCGAACGCCTGCTTGAGCAACTGGCCAAGGCCCTGGAGGGCGCTGGCTTCCCGTACATGGTGATCGGCGGCCAGGCCGTCTTGCTCTATGGCGAGCCCCGGCTGACCAAGGATATTGACATCACGATCGGGGTGGATCTCGATCAGCTGCCCGATGTCCTGAGGCTCATCGAATCCATCCCGCTGCAACCTCTCGTCGAGCCGGAGACATTCACCCGGCAAACCATGGTGCTCCCTTGCCAGGACCCCGCCAGTCGCATCCGCGTCGATCTGATCTTTTCCGCGACGCCCTATGAACGGCAAGCCATGACGCGGGTCACAAAACAAAAGATCGGCAGCCTCGACGTAAGGTTTGCCTCTGTGGAAGATCTCCTGGTCCACAAAGTCATAGCCGGGCGGCCCCGGGATCTGGAGGATGCCAGGAGCGTGCTGCTCAAAAATCCGAAGGCCGATGTGACATACATCAGAAAATGGCTGGGAGAGCTGTCCGCCGTACTCGATCAACCGTGCCTTGCCCGCTTCACCCAACTCCTCGAAGACATCAAATAGCTTTCCCGCTTCATCCCAGCTGCAATCCTTGGCCATTTCCCCCTCTTCTTGACTCTTCGTCTTCGGCTGAAACAACCATTAGACTGAGCTGCAAGCGAGAGGTGGCGTGTGGCGCGGAAGAAGAAGTGGAGCGCGAAGGTGACGACGGTGTCGACGGCGCCGCCGAAGGCGCTGTTCACCAAAGATGCGAAGACCATCGCCCGGGTGATGGCCACCACACGCGTCAGCCCCAAGGGGATCGGGTCGGGGATCCGGATGATTCAATTCTTCATCAATCGCGCCGGGAAGAACCTCCCGGTACGAAGAAGGCAGGAGCTGGAACGGGCAAAGAAGCTTCTGCGGGCGAGAGCGCGGAGAGCCACCCCCCCAAAGTCCTGAGCCGGCTTAGATAAAGAAGAACACCAGCCACGCCCCGATCAGGGCCGCCAGCAGAAACGCCACCAGCCACCAGCCCATCTCTCGGTCGGACTGAGCTTTGCCATCGCGTCGTCCGCGTCAGGCTTCTGAAGAGAGCGTGCGTATCTCCGGACCACTCCTGCCGAGTGGTCAGGCCCATCCCTCATCTGCAGAATCGCGTATTGCCCCGCGCTCCGTAAGAATCCCCGGCAGACACAGCACAGCCCGCTTCGCCGGCCGCTACACAAAGGAGATCGCGTATGGAGTGCTCTCGGTCCGGATCGGCCGTCACCGATGGCGCAGACGTCTGAGCGACCCAAGGGCCGTCAGTGGCGGCGGCGCAGGTAGAGGATCTGGTTGACGCGGTGCTGGCCCGCGAAGTGGTTCCCCTTGATGTATTGGGAATGAAACATCCGGCCGTCGAAGATCACCAGGCGGTTGTGCTTCATCTCCATCAGCTCCAGGAGCTCCCAGTACTCGTTGCCGTCGTTGATGTAGGCATTCTCCTGGACGGCGAACAGGGGATTGAACACCAGCGTATTGATGAAATGCCCGTAGTCCTCCGGGGTTTTGAGATACTCAGGGTTGATCTCGTATTTCTCGCCGAGCGCCAGAATCTCATCGTTGATGGCCACCGGGAGCCGCTCCAGCCCTGTGGGGCGGTGCCGATACAAGCCCGTCCCGCCGACGCACTGCCCGGGCGGGTTCAGGTAGACCATGGCCGTCAGGTCTTCATCCACGTGGGGCATCCGCTGCGCGACGTTCAGCCGGTAGTTGTTCGTGGTGATGGCCGAGAAGATCACCGGCTGGTAGTTGTACTGGTAGGGTAGGACCTCTTCTCCCCAGAGCTGCCCGATCTTCTCGACGACCGGCTGGGTATCCAGGGAGATCTGCGCGCGGACGCCCGGGAAGTTGCCGGACAGGGGCACGGTGTAATAGAGGTCGGAGGCCAGTTCGATCACTTTCTCGGGGTACTTGTAAAAATTGTCGGCGAGCACCAGCTTGTGATGGCCCTGGCCGACGGACTTGACCGTGACGTCCATGCGCTCGTGGAGCTGGAAGATCTGACGGCTGATGACCATGGCGGCCTTCTACTCTCTGCCGAGCCCGAAAGTCAAGGTTCCGCGGACCGGTCCCGGCGCTCCTTGAGACGCTCCAGACGGGACCGATCCAGCGTGACGAAGAGGGTCTTCTCCTGGGTGACGGTCACAGCGCCGGCAGTGGCGCCTTTGGCCTTCCGGACCCATTTTCGTCTCGTGTAGAGCACCTCCCCTTTTCCGCTCTTCTTCAGGTCGCTGTAGAGGAGCGCCAGCGTGGCCGCATCTTTGACGGTCTCGGGCGGCGGCTCGGCGCCCTTCGTCAGCCTGACCACCACGTGGGAACCCGGCGCTCCGTGGGCGTGCAGCCACAGGTCGTCGCTCCGGGCCGTCTTGAACGTCAAGGCGTCGTTTTCGCGGGCGTTCCGGCCCACATAGATCGGCAGGCCATCCGCCGAGACGAATCGCCGGAACGGTCCCGACCGTTTCTGCTGGGGACGCCGCGCCGGCGGCCGGGCTGCCGGCGCGTCAGAGGCCCGGGGTTCCCAGACCCCCTGCTGCACGACGGCCAGTTCCGTCCGGAGCCGTCCCAACTCCCCTTCGAGCTCCGCCAGCCGCGGGCGGAGCTCCCGCTCCGCCGACAGATACTTCCGGTGTTTGCGGAAATAGTCCTCCATGTTCCCGTGCGGGCCTTTGGAGGCGTCCAGCGGGAGGACCAGTTCGGGCATTCCCGGATCGAAGTAATCGGTCACGGTGACCCGGTCCTGCCCCTTCTTGATCAGGGAAAGGTTCGCCTTCAGCAGCTCTCCATAGCGGCTGTATTCGCTGTAGCGAGCCGCGTGCTCGAGATCGCCGCGCAAGGCCTGGGCCCGTCGCGCGGTCTTCTTGATCGCCTTCCGGAGCGCGGTGAGCCGGGCCTGCCGGAGCTGCGTCCCGGCCGATCGTGTGTCGCGCTCGAGCGAGCGTTGCTCGATGGCGGACGAGACCGGAAACGTGTCCCCGGCGGGCAGGGCCGCCGGCTGGGGCTCCTCGCGTCGCCCGTGCGCCCCGGCGGCTGGCGCGCGGTAGGGTGTCCCGGCGATCTGCGGGTGGGAGAGCGACGCCAGCACGCGACCGGCGTCATCCAGGAGCAGGAGATCCGCCGAGCGGCCGGTCAGGTGCGCGAGCAGCGAGCATCCTCCCCGTCGAGCCGTCAGCCGGATCCGCACGATGCGATCGTCCGACGGCATCTCGACCGCCTCGATCCGCGCGCCCTGCACGTGGGCGCGCAGGAATTGACAAAAGGCCGGCGGGGATGGCGGATTGGGAAGGCGTGTGCTGAGCAGATGCAGCCGGGCCGCCTCGGGATCGGCCGACAGGAGAAGCGCCACCGTCCGCCCGGGCGCCCGGACCTCCAGGACGATCGTGCGCGGGGAGGGCTGCGAAACCTTCTGAATCCGGCCCCCCGCCACGGCCGGGTGCACCTCGCCGACGACCGCGGCGATCTCATTGAAAGTTAAGCCCACGGCCCTCCTCCGTGCCAAAGTCTGCGCGGCGGCCAGTGAAAAAAGCAAGGCCTTCCCGACGCCGGGTTTTCCAAATTCTTCCACAGTCCTATGGGGGGAGAGGCTATTATGATAGACTGCTATCTATGAAAAACGAGGCTCGCCTCAAAACCGTCATTGTCGGCGCCGGCCGGGGCGGTTCGGCGCTGCTCGAGTGCCTGACCCAAGTGCCGCACGTCCTGATCCTCGGGGTCGCCGACAAGCAGCCCGGCGCTCCGGGACTGGAGCGCGCCGCCGCTCTCCGGATTCCGGTGGCGACCGACCCGCTGGACCTCATCAGCCGGGACGACGTCGACGTCATCATGGACGTGACGGGAGACCCCGAGATGCCCGTGCTGATCCTCCAGCACAAAACGCCCCATGCCGAGCTGTTCAGCGGCGCCGAAGTCAAGCTCTTGTGGCGGCTCATGCAGAACATCATCGAACAGGAAGGGCAGATCCGCTCGCTCATGGAGCAGGTCAAGAGCGACGCGATCCATGACGCTCTGACCGGCTTGTACAACCGGCGGTACTTCAACCTGAGGCTGGACGAGGACCTCAACCGCTCCCGGCGCTACGGGAAGCCGCTGAGCCTCCTGCTCTGCGACCTGGACCACTTCAAGAGCATCAACGACCTCCAGGGGCACCGGAAAGGGGATGAAGTCCTGCGCCAGGTGTCCGCCCTGGTGCGACGGACCGTGCGGCAGGTGGATCTGGTCTTCCGGTGGGGAGGAGACGAGATCGCCATTCTGCTGCCCGAGACCGAGCCCGCCGAGGCCCAGCTCGTCGCGCGGCGCATCCGCGAGGTCGTGCTGGAGCTGGGCAAGGACATGGAGTGCCCGCTGGGCGTGAGCATCGGCATCGCCAGCCATCCGGACCACGGTCGCGACGCCGAGGCCCTCCTCAGCGCCGCGGATTCGGCGATGTACGCGGCAAAGCGCGGCACCACGAAGATTCAGACCGGCACGCGTCCCGTGACGCTCAACGAGCAGACGGTGGAGCCGCATTTTCAACCCATGGTTCGGCTCGACACGGGGGAGATCTTCGCCTACGAAGCGCTCAGCCGCGATCCCCACGGACAGGAGACCGTGATCGAGCTGTTCGCGCGGTTCGAAGGGGTCGGCCTGCTCGGCGAGCTGAAAGAGCTCTGCTTCCGCCAGCAACTGAGACGCGCCGCCGAGCTGGGGATCACACGGCTCTTTCTCAACGTGGACTTCCGCCTGCTGCGCAACCTCCATGGCAAGGTCGAGCCGCCTCCGGGCGTGAACGTCATCCTGGAGATTTCCGAGCGGGAGGCCCTGGATCACATCGAAGACCGGCTCATCCTCGCGGAATCCTGGCGCAAGCAGGGCTTCAAGTTCGCCTGCGATGACGTCGGCGCCGGGTTTCTGTCCCTGCCCTTCGTGGTGCGCTTGGCGCCGGAGTTCATCAAGATCGACCTGTCCGTCGTGCACCTCGCTGTCACGTCCCCCGGCCTGCAGTCCTTCCTCGAGATGACGACCCGCGCCTTTCGTGGCTTCAGCGAGGGGATCATCGCCGAAGGAATCGAAACCGAAGAGCAACTGGACCTGCTCAAGCGCATCGGTATCCCGCTCGGGCAGGGATTTCTCCTCGGCCGGCCGGAGCCGCGTCCCCGACCTTCGGGCCGGTAGCCGCCGGCCCGCGTCCGTCCCGGTTGCCTGCGCCCCCCTTCTCTAGTACAGTTTCTTCACCCATTTCCATGCCATCCTACGCCGACAGTCAACTAATGCAGCAGGCCGCGACGGCCCTGGAGTGGCCCGTCCTCCTGGAGCACCTGTCCCGGCATGCCCGATCCGCCATGGGGGCTGAGCGGTGCCGGGCGCTCCCGCTCGAGGCCGACCTGAGCGGAGCGCGCGCGAGGCTCCAGGAGACCGCGGAGATGGTCGCACTCCAGCAGCAGGGCGATCCGTTTCCGTCGCTGGCCTTTCCGGACGTCCGGCCGGTCCTGGCCCGCGCCGCCAAAGACGCGGTGCTGGAGGCGCACGACCTGAAGGATCTGTCGGTGGTCCTCGGCGTCGCCATGGACGCGGGCCGCTACCTTCGGCGCCGGCGCGAGAGCCTGCCGGCGCTGCTCGCCGCCGCCGCCCCGCTCGATGAACTGCATGCGGTGAAACAGGCGATCGACCGGTGCATCGACGCGGAAGGGAACATCCGGGAATCCGCCACGCCGGAGCTGCGCCGGCTGATGCACCAGGCGCAGGCCCTCAAGCACAAGATGCGCCAGCGGCTCGACGTCATCCTGGAGTCGCGCCGGTATGCCGAGGTGCTCCAGGAGAAGTACTTCGCCCAGCGGGAGAGCCGGTACGTCGTGCCGGTCAAAGCGGAGATGCGCAATAAGATTCCTGGCATCGTCCATGATGTGTCGGCCAGCGGCGCGACGGTGTTCCTGGAGCCCCGCGAGCTCGTGGAATTGAACAACGCCATCAAGGTGGCGGACCTGGAGGTGGAACGGGAGGTCCGGCGGATCCTCCAGGAATTGTCCGTCCTCGTGGCGGGCTCGGTCCCGGTCCTCGAGGCCGATCTGGAGGTGCTGGCCTGCCTGGATTGCATCGCCGCCAAGGCGGGCTTCAGCCTGCTCGTCGGCGGTCGGGATGTCGCCCTCAACGGGACGGGCCGCATCGCCCTCCGACAGGCGCGCCACCCCTTGCTGGTGCTCGCCAAGGCGGACGTGGTCCCGAACGACCTCCTGCTCGATGAGGCGGTGCGTGTGCTCGTGATCTCCGGGCCGAACACGGGCGGGAAGACCGTGACCCTGAAGATCATCGGGCTGTGTGCGTTGATGGTCCGGGCCGGCCTGCAGCCTCCGTGCGCGGCCGATTCCGAGATGGCCGTGTTCGCCGAGATCTATGCCGACATCGGCGATACGCAGGACCTGGCCAAGGACCTCTCGAGCTTCTCGGCGCACATGACGCAGATGATCCGGCTCCTCGATCAGGCCGAGACCCCGGGAACACCCAAGGCCCGCGCCTTGGTGCTCATCGATGAGCTCGTGACCTCGACCGACCCGCTGGAGGGGGCGGCGCTGGCCGAGGCCCTGCTGCTGCGGTTCGCGGCCCTTGGCATGAAAGTGGTGGTCACCACGCATTACCAGTCGCTCAAGACTCTGGCCCAGATGACGCCGGGGTTCCTGAACGCGAGCGTCGATTTCGACGTCAGCCGGCTGGCGCCGACCTATCGGCTCATGATGGGCGTGGCCGGCGGCTCCTCGGCGCTCGAGATCGCCGGACGCCTGGGCTTGGAGGACGGCATCCTGCAGACGGCCCGGCAACTCCTCGATCAGGGCGGCCGGGGCCGGGAGGCGGAGATCGAGAAGATGCTCGGGGAGCTCCACGACCAGCGCCGCCGGCTCGATCAGGACCTCGCGCGCATCGGGGAACTGAAACGGGAACAGGAGCGCGCGACGCGGGAATCCTCGGAGCTGACGGAACGATTACGGCTCTCCGAGCGCGACGACCGGCGACGCGCCAAACAGCAGCTGACGGAAGAGCTCCTCAAGGCCCGCGCCGCCGTCCAGGCCGTGTTGGAGGACTTGAAGGCCGACCGCAAACTCCTCAAGGCCAAGGAGGCGAAGGCGCGCCTCGCGGAGGTGCAGGACCGCGCGCAGCGGCACTTGTCGGCGTCCCTCACGCGGGAACCGCCGGTCCCGCTGGAGCAACTGGCCGCGGGGGACGGAGTGGAGCTGCCCGGCCTGGGGGCCTCCGGCATCCTGCTGGAGTCGCCGCGCGGGAAGAAACGGGTGCGCGTCAGGGTCGGCGACGCCGAGATGTCCGTAGCGGTGGCGCGGCTCGTGGCGCAGCCTGCATCCGACGCGCCGCCGGTCTCCCGGCCGCCGGTCCGCACCCGTCGTCCGGATGTGCCGTCCGGCGAAGAGGCGCCGGAGGTTCTGGACGT
This sequence comes from uncultured Nitrospirales bacterium, assembly GCA_964373355.1. Classification (GTDB taxonomy): domain Bacteria; phylum Nitrospirota; class Nitrospiria; order Nitrospirales; family Nitrospiraceae; genus CAYJUM01. The sequence goes on from CAYJUM010000004.1 coordinate 47,115, forward strand.
GAGGGGGCAGACCAGCGAGGACGCGCTGTCCCTCGTCGTCTCGGCGCTCGACCGCGCGGTATTGGCCGGCGGGCATTCCCTGCGCATCGTCCATGGCCACGGCACGGGCCGGTTGCGCGACGCGTTGAGGAACTACCTTAAGGGCTCTCCCTATGTCGCGGCCTGGCGCGCCGGCGAGCGCATGGAAGGCGGCGAGGGGGTGACGATCGTCGAATTGAACTAAGGCACCCTTATTGTAGGGCTATGATTGCCACAGGCCCCCATCAAAAATGGTATTCTCCATCGGGCACAGGGCCTCGCCCCCGGATATAATGGTCAGGAGGTGTGCTCATGCCTCCGCTTCAGATCCGCACGATCCCCCCGGGCCCCCGGGCCCGCGCCCTGCTGCGCCGGAGCGGCCGCGCCGTGGCTCCGTCTGCCACACCGGCCTACCCGCTGGTGGTGGAGCGGGCGGCGGGCTGCCATGTCTGGGATGTGGACGGCAATTGTTATCTTGATTTCACCGCCGGCATTGCGGTCAGCGCGACGGGTCATGGCCACAAGCTGGTGGTGCAGGCCATCCAGGAGCAGGCCGGCCGCCTGATTCACTTCTCGTTCGCCGACTTCTTCTACCCCTCCTATATCCGGCTGGCGGAGCGCCTGGCGGCGCTGGCTCCCGGTCGCGATCCCAAACAGGTCTACCTCTGCAACTCCGGCGCTGAAGCGGTGGAGGCGGCGATCAAGCTGGTCCGCCACAGCACGAAGCGGCCGTATATTCTGGCCTTCTATAACGGGTTTCACGGGCGGACCCTCGGGGCGGTCTCGCTGACGGCCAGCAAGGCCGTCCAACGTCGCGGGTTCGCGCCGCTCCTGCCGGGGGTGTTTCATGCGCCCTACCCCGATTCCTACCGCGGCCCGCGCGATCCGGCCGCGGCCTGCCTGAGCCACATCGAACAGGTGCTGTTCCGCACGGTGCTGCCGCCGGAGGAGACCGCCGCGATCGTGTTCGAGCCGATTCAGGGGGAGGGCGGCATCATCGTGCCGCCCGATCGCTTTGTCACCGGTCTTCGCCGTCTCTGCGATCGCCACGGCATCCTCCTCGTGTGCGATGAAGTGCAGACGGGCATGGGGCGCACCGGAAAGTTCTTTGCGATCGAGCACACGGGCGTGGTCCCGGACGTCCTCTGCATGGCCAAGGCGCTGGGCGGGGGCCTGCCACTGGGGGCCATGGTGGCCCGGAAGCGGCTGGTGTCCTGGGAGCGCGGGGCGCACACCTCCACATTCGGCGGCAACCCCGTGGCCTGCGAGGCGGGCCTGGCGACCATCGACGTGATCGAGCAGGAGGGCCTGCTGCGGAACGCCGCGGAGCAGGGCGCCTACCTGATGGAACGGCTCAGGAGCCTGCAACACCGCTGCCGCCACGTCGGGGATGTCCGCGGCCGGGGACTGATGATCGGCGTGGAGCTGGTGCAGGACCGCCGGACCAAGAAAGTGGCCGGGGCGGAGCGCGACCGCGTGGTGCAGGAGGCGTTCCGGCGCGGGCTGCTGCTGCTGCCCTCCGGGCGCAGCAGCATTCGTCTCACGCCGCCGTTGAATATCTCGCGCAACGAGGTGGAGCAGGGGCTGGCGGTGTTGGAGAAGGTATTTCGATGAGGGCGACCGGCATGGCAGGCTCGCTCCGAAGCCTCTCAGAGCGACCCTTCTGGGCTCAGCCGCGAGGAATCCTTCGAAAATTCTCTCCGCTGCGGTTGCGACCGCAGTGCGTCGGTCAGTTTCCGCTTTCCTTCGCGACCGAGCCTCAGCGGGGTCCCCGCTCTTCCGGCACGTCGCTCGCACCCGGCCATACCGGGCTGTGTGCGCCAGCATTCAACCGCCAGGGGTGATGGGATGGAAGTGGTGAAGAATTGTATCGGGGGGAAGTGGGTGGAGGCCCGGTCGGGGGGCGTCTTCGAGAGCCGCGACCCGGCGACCGGGGAGATCGTCGGGCGCTGTGCCGATTCCGGCTCCGATGACCTCAACGACGCGGTCATGGCGGCCACCCAGGCTTTCGAGGCCTGGCGCCGGATGCCGGCGCCGCGGCGGGGCGAGATTCTCTTTCGCGTAGCCGAGCGCCTGCGGCAGGAGAAGGAGCCCCTGGCCCGGATGGTCACCCGCGAGATGGGCAAGGTCCTGGTCGAAGGGCGGGGCGACGTGCAGGAGGCCATCGACATGGCCTATTACATGGCCGCCGAGGGCCGGCGCCAATTCGGCCATGTGGTGCCGTCCGAGCTGCCGGACAAGAGCGCGCAGTGCATCCGGGAGCCGGTCGGGGTGGCCGGGCTGATCACGCCCTGGAATTTCCCGGTGGCCATCCCGTCCTGGAAGAGCTTCCCCGCGCTGATCATGGGCAACACCGTCGTGCTGAAACCCTCTCCCGAGACGCCGGTGACCGCTGCCCTGTTCGTCCGGGTGCTGGAGGAATGCGGGATGCCGCCGGGGGTGGTGAATCTGGTGATCGGCAGCCGTCCCGACCTGGGTGAGGCGCTGGTCCGGCACCCCGGCGTGGCCGTCATTTCGTTCACGGGCTCGACGGCAACCGGCGGGAAAGTGGCCGTCGCAGCCGCCACCCACGCCAAACGCGTCGCGCTCGAGATGGGCGGCAAGAACGCCATCCTGGTGATGGAGGACGCTGATCTGGACCTTGCGGTCGAGGGGATCACGTGGAGTGCGTTCGGGACGTCGGGACAGCGCTGCACGGCCTGCAGCCGGCTGCTGGTGCACCGGGCGGTGAAAGACCGGCTCGTCGCGATGCTCGTCAATCGCATGGCCAAGCTCCAGGTCGGGAACGGCCTGCACCCCGGGATCGATGTCGGGCCGCTGGTCAACCGTCCGCAACTGGAGAAGGTGCAGGGCTATGTGCAACTGGGGGTGCAGGAAGGCGCCAAGCTCCTGGCGGGTGGGAAGATTCTGACGGACGGGGACCACGCCAAGGGCCATTTCTTCGCGCCGACGCTCTTCGATCGGGTGACGCCGGGCATGCGCATCGCCCGGGAAGAGATCTTCGGACCGGTCCTGAGCGTGATCGGCGTCACGGACCTCGATGAGGCCGTCGCGATCAACAACGACGTCGAATACGGCCTGTCCACGTCCATCTATACGCGGGACATCAACCGGGCCCAGCGCGCCGTCCGCGAGATCAAGACGGCGATCGTGTACGTGAACGCGGGGACGATCGGGAGCGAAGTCCATCTGCCGTTCGGCGGCATGCGGCGGACGGGCAACGGCCATCGCGAGGCGGGACAGGCCGCGCTGGAGACCTTCAGCGAATGGAAGACGGTGTACGTGGATTACAGCGGCCGGCTCCAGCGGGCACAGATCGATCTCCCGAGGAGCGCGGATTGACAGGGACGGTCTGCAGGGAGGGCCCATGACCGGGCAGCGGGCGCGTGATGCCAAAGCGGCTGAGCTGGAAGCGCTGATCGACGCGCTGATTCACGACTACGTGTCTCAGAACCGCGCCGCCCGGCTCCTGAAGGCGCGTCTCGACGACGTCGGGATCGGCTTCCGGCCGGTCGTGGACCACATCACGATCCGGACGCTCGAGATCGACCGCCGCGCCGAGGAATTTCTCCGCCTCGGCTATGCGTGCTCGGAGACGCTGGACTACGACGACTGGTTCGCCAAAGTCTACCGGGCGGCGGGATGCCCGGCCCTGTTCGTGGATCAGGCCTATGCGGACGCCCGGGGGAGCACGAGCCTCATCCCGGGGTGGGTGAAGAAGTTCGGAGACCGGACGCTCCACCACGTCGCGGTGCGCGTCGAGGATATCGAGGCGGCCGTTCGCAGGCTGGAATCCCAGGGGGTCGCCTTTGCCGGGACCATCGTGGGCGAGAAAGGCGGCGTGCTCCGCCAGATTTTCACGGTGCCGGAGCAGGTGGACGGCGAGTCATTTTCGGTGCTCGAGCTCACCGAACGGCACGAGGGCTACCAAGGGTTTTCTCCTCCGCAAGCCGATGGCTTGATGAAATCCACGAGGACGGTCCGCTAGCTGCCCCGTCAGTTCCTGGTTGATTTCGGCAGCCTTCGGCGCATTTCCACCACCCCCTTCCAACCGGTCACTCAGGAAAGCCGCTGAATTTCTGAACCTATTCCGCAATCGGTCTTGGGCATTGCCTTTGCTCATCTTCTCCAGAGAGTGTGAGCGTTCGAGGTAGACCGTTAGGCATTTTTCGAATCGTCAGCGGAAGTTTGTTGGTTGTCGCTTCGAGCCGGGTGGGCATTGTGCGCCGACGGAGAGCGGCGTGTGCGAGGGAGGTCGCCATGAAAACCGTGTTTGGATGGAGAATCGAGCCTGTCGATCTGATGGTGGCCGTGGGCGTCTTTGCGACGGTGACGGCCGGGATCCTGCTGTTTGTCGCCACTGGAGGGGCCGCGGGATGGGGTTTCAGCAGCGGTCCTTCGGCCCAGCTTGGCCCGGCCTCGGAGGCCGAGTGGATCCAGCCCGTCCTGGGACAGGCCATCGTGGACAGCGTGCTCCTCGAGCGGAAAGCCTCGACTGAGGCCAGGTCGGCCGCTTCCGCGTTGAACAGGGCGGTCATGGCGGGGCACCTCGGGGCGGATTCGCGGGAGGGGACGGCGGAGATCAGCAGAAGCTTCGCCGGCATGGAGACAGCGCACGCCGCGAGGGTGCAGTTTGTGACCGGACGGTTCATCGTGGAATCGACGATCCGGGGGGTGCGCACGGGCACCCTGACGAATGCCCGGACGGCGGCCGCGTTCAACCGCCGCATCGTCAGCGTGGGACGTCAGAACCAGGACAGGATGGAACGGGCGTTCCGGGATGCCCGGCAAGCGAACATCGGACAGGCCATCGTCGTGGACACCTTGGCACAGATCCGGATGAAGGAACGCACCCAGCAGGACATCGGCAGCGCCATCGTCCGCGTGTTGAAAGTCCAGAATGACTATCAAGGGGCGCTGGCTCAGGCCCAGACGCAACTGGCCTCCGCGGCCCTGGTGGCCGTGCGCTCCGAGCAGATGGCCGACCGATTTGCGGCCCTGGCCGCGGGGGATCGGTCTGCCGCTCAGGCGACGGCGACCGCCGAACCTCGATCGTGGCCCGAGGTCTCCTTTGGGCTGCTGCTCGCCGGATCATTCGCGCTGGTGTGTCTGTTCGGGGTTGGCCTGCTGATGCCCGCGCAAGAGGACACGGCGGCTCAGCCGACGATCCGGGAAGAGCCCGCACAGTCCGTCTATCGAAGGGCTGTCTAGGACCGCTTTGCGAAGGTGAGGCCGCCGTGACGTGGGGATATTGGGGGATCGTCGTCGGGCTGTCGGCCCTGGTCTTGCTCTTCTTCCTGAGCATGGAGATCCAGTCCCGCAGGCCGCACCCGCGGACCGAACCCGGTCCGGAGGCTTCCACGGCCGATGAACGAGCGGCCGTCGGCAGGCATGCCGTATGAACCGGGAAGGTTGAAACCGGGAGCCTTCTGATCTCCGGGGCGCGAGGGTGGCGGCACCATCCTCGCGCCCGTTTGATCCTCACTTGTGCGGCGCCTGCGCCGCGCAGCGATCGAGCCACCGCTTCAAGACGCCATCTAGGGCCTGCAGCCTCGCCGTCTGGTCGGACGGCAGCCCCCACGACCGGTCGCCGGCCCCGATTCCCGGGAGGCCCGCCACGGCCCCAGGAGTCGCGTCATTCCCCGGGACCCCGGACGAGAACATGACGTGGGCCGGCAACGCAGGAGTCAGGGTGCGTCGCGCCTGCAGAAACGCCCTGACATGTCCCAGGACCGGGTCGCTGGCCGGGTCACACAGGACGATCGCGGCAAGGGCGCGGGGGAGATACTCTTCCCAGAGTCCGAAGAACCGCTTTTCTGCGCGAACGGCGATCAGGTGCAGGACGGTCGCGGACGACACCCGCACGCGACCGAAGTCGGTCCTGTACGCGCCGGCCGGCTCTTCGATGCCGATGGCGGCCCACCGCGAGGCTGCCGAGAAGTCTCTCACGAGGCCCTCGATGAATGCGCTCTTGCCCGAATGCGCGACTCCCACGACCAGGACCCGGAGCACGGCCGGGGTCCTGCGGGACGGTCCGAGGGTCGCGTGCACGACCCGGCCGACTTCCTCGAGGGTGCCGAGCACGGGGCCGGCCGGGCCCGGGTCGTCGGCGGCCCCGGGAGCCTGCGCCGGTTCGGACCGCTCCTGTGCCTCCAGCGTCCGCAGGTCGTCGATGAGGACGTTCGCCACGCTGGCCGTGATCGGAGTCTGCTCCGGGACCGAGTCCGGCACAAAGACGAATCGCCCGGTTTTCCACCCCAGCAGCACGAAGAGCGGCTCGTCCCGTTTGGGCGATTGGATGTCCGCCCGCACGATGGTCCCGTCCCGGAAATAGAGGGTCCCGGTGCGCTCGCCGTGACTGAGGACGAGCGCCCCGGTCTTCTGTTCGAGCTCGATCGTCTGGATCAGGTCCAGGAGATTCACGGCCTCGATCCGCCCGCTGAGCCCGATATCCGCCACCGGCAACCTCCGGGCTTGCTCGATGCGGTCCATGGCCGCTTCCACGCGCTGAGCCAATCGGTCGAGGGGACAGGGTTTGGTCAGGTAGTCGTCGGCCCCCACCTTCCGGGCGTTGGCCTTGTCCCTGTCCTCATCCCGCCCGGTCAGGAAGATGAAGGGGATGGTCCGGGTGGCCGCAGTGCGGCGGACCCGGCGGCAGAACTCGTAGCCGTCGAGTCCGGGCATGATGATGTCGGCGATGATCAGGTCCGGGCGGTCGGCCTCGATGGCGGTCAGGGCGTCGTCGGCGTTCAGCGCGGACGTCACCCGGTAGCTCCGCCCTGTGAAATAGAGCGAGACGATGCGGAGCCATTTCGGATCGTCGTCAACGATCAGGAGTTTGGGGGCCATGGCATAGGCCGAATCAGGTGACGATCTGCGGCTGGCCGACGCCGTTGATGACGTCGTCCGTGATCACGACGGTCTTGATCCCCTGGAGGGCCGGGACCTCATACATCAGATCGAGCATGACGTCCTCCAGGATGCTCCGGAGCGCGCGGGCGCCGGTCTTCATCGAGGCGGCCCGGTGCGCCACCGCCTTGACGGCAGCCTCGGTGAACCGAAGTTGCACATGCTCAAGCTCAAAGAGGGCCTGGTATTGCTTGAGGAGGGCGTTCCGGGGTTCGGTCAGGACCCGCTCCAGCGCGGGCTCATCCAGCTCGGCCAGGGTCGTCAGGACGGGGAAGCGGCCGATGAACTCGGGGATGAGCCCGTACTTCATGAGGTCTTCAGCCTGCACCTGCTGCAGGAGCCCCCCAGGGGCGGGCTCCCGGGTGGTCGTGCCGGCCCCGAAGCCCATCCGACGCTGCGTGGTGCGCTGCCCCACGATCTGCTCCAACCCCACGAACGCGCCCCCGCAGATGAACAGGATGTTGGTCGTGTCCACCCGGATGAACTCCTGCTCCGGATGCTTGCGCCCCCCCTTGGGCGGCACGTTGCAGATCGTGCCTTCCACGAGCTTGAGGAGGGCCTGCTGGACCCCCTCGCCGGCCACATCGCGGGTGAGCGAGGCGCTTTCCGATTTGCGGCTGATCTTGTCGATCTCATCGATGTAGACGATCCCCGTCTCGGCGCGCGTGACGTCGAAGTCGGACACCTGCAGGAGCTTGAAGACGACATTCTCGACATCCTCGCCGACGTAGCCGGCTTCGGTCAGCGTCGTGGCATCCGCGATCGCGAAGGGGACGTGGAGGATCCTGGCCAGGGTCTGGGACAGCAGGGTCTTCCCGGTCCCGGTCGCCCCGATCATCATGATGTTGCCCTTCTGCACCTCGACGTCTTTCAGACGGTCCCGGCTGAGGACACGTTTGTAATGGTTGTGAACGGCGACCGAGAGGACTTTCTTGGCCCGGTCCTGGCCGATGACGTATTGATCGAGGATGGTCTTGATTTCGGTCGGTTTGAGGAGCTGGAGGTCGTGGGGATCGTGCCCGGCCGGCGCGCCAGGAACATCGGCCAGGAGGGAGTTGCATTGCTGGACGCATTCGTTGCAGATCATGAGGTTGGCTTCGCCCTCGCAGCGCAGGCAGTGGTACCGTGAAGGGCTCTCCACCAGACTCCGCACGCTGCTTTCCGGCTTTTTGCAAAACGAGCAGGCCCGCTCCCGCCTGTCGCTCTGTCGGGACTCCCAGAACACGCACACCTCCTTCTCCAGATGCTAGTCTGCCGTTCCGGACGAATTCAACGCGGTCCTTCGTTCGTGGGAGACGTTTTCTCCTTGGTGGGGCTTGAGGCCGGGAGGATGACCTTGAAACTGGTTCCCTTCCCTTCCGCGCTCTGCACGGCGAGGCTTCCTCCGTTGTCCTCCAACAGCCGCTTGACGTTCGTGAGTCCCAGGCCGGTGCCGTACTCCTTGGTCGTGAAGAAGGGCTCGAAGATCCGCTCCAGATGCGCGGCCTGGATACCGATGCCCGTATCGGCCACCTCGAGCTCGATCGACCCGTCCGACAGACGGGTGGCCACCGTCAACTGTCCGCCGCCCGGCATGGCCTCCCGCGCGTTCAAGAGCAGATTGACGAGCGCTTCCTTGACCTGGTCCGGATCGACGTAGACCTGCGTCCTGCCGTGCCGGAACCGGGTCTCTACGGTGACGTGCTCGTGCCCGCCCTGCGCCCGCCACTGCGTCAAGGCCGCCTGGACGATCTGCTCGGGGGGGACGGATTTCGGCTCCGGCGGCTTTTGGCGGGCGTACCGCAGGAAGTCGTTGATCCGGTGCGCGAGCCGGTCGACCTCATCGATGATATAGCGGGCGACCTCCTGCTTGACCGCCGCAGACTGGGAGGACTCCAGCACCAGCTGCGCGGAGCTGCGGATCACGCCCAGCGGATTCCGCAGATCGTGGGCCAGTGCGGCCAGGAGCTGCCCGACGGACGCCAGCCGTTCGCGACGGATCAATTCTTCGTGCTGAGCCTTCACGGTGCGGATGCTCTCCTCGAGCGCGGTGCGCATGGCGTAGAACGTGCGCGCCAATTCCTCGACCTCGTCGCCGGTACGGACTTCTGGCGGGGCGGGCTGGGAGGCGAGGGTCGTCGGCGCGGGCTCCGAGAGCGCGGACACGTTGCGCCGCAAGGCTTCGGCTTCCCGCTGCAAGGCCCGGATCGGCCCGACGATCTGGCGTCCCACGAGATAGCCTAACGACGACAGCACGACGACCAGACCGAACCCGATGACTCCGACCGTGACCAGCAACGAATAGATCGGGGCGAATGTCTCCTCGGGCTCCTGCCGGACGAACGCGAACCACCGGTGCCCGCCGAGGCTCGCGGGGCTGAGCTGATGGGCGAACCGGACCGGGGCGGCCCCGATGATCGAGTTGTGACCGCCGTGCGCGTCGTCCTCTGCGACGAGCCACAACGGCTCGGGACGCGCCAGTTGGTTGACCAGACTCTCCTGAATCAGATGGGCGGTCGGCGGCAGGACGGGGCAGATCAACGGCGTGCCGGCCGTATCCAGCAGCATGCCGTGGCCGGTCTCTCCGACGCGGATCGGCAGGATCGTATCGGTCAGCACCTTCCGCCGGATGGTCAGGCCCACGACCCCGATCGTGCCGCCTTCGCGCTCGCCGCGGACTGGCACCGCCACGTCGAAGACGTAATCCTTCACCGCCGGATCCATCCGAAGCGTGCTGACGTACGCGGCCGCGGTGGTTCCCCTGAAGGCCTCGCTCCACCATTCCTGCCCAGCCTGTCGGTAGGGCACCTCGGGATCGGTGGAGACGACGACCGCCCCCCGGCTGTCGGCCACCACCACCCGGACATAGTCCCCGTCCTTTCCCGCCCAGTCCTGTAGGTAGGCGGCGGTCCGGACGTTGTGGACGGTCCGATCGTTGCGCCGGCCGGCCCGCTCTTCTTGGTCGAGCTGGCGGGCGATTGCGGCGTCGGATTTTCCCGCATAGCGGCGGTTCGAGTCCTCGACCACTCCCCGGATCAGGACCGGCACTTTGGCCAACCGGACGGCGCGATCGATTTCGGCGTCGACGGCGGCCGCGATCCGGAGGGCCGTGGAGCGCGCGATTTCCTGGAAACTGCTCCCGATCGATTGCTTGAGGCTGGAGGTGCTGGAGACGTAGGTGGCCGTCAGGGCGACGATCCCGGGGACGATGCCGACCGTGAGGAGGGAGATGAAGAATTTGTTCTGAAGCCCGCCGGTCCGAGGTTTGGGTTCCATCATGGGCCGCCGTGCCGGCTCCGAGGGCCGGGGCGAAGGGTCCCGGGCTATTTGAGGTTGTACTTGGCCATCCGGTATCGCAACGTATTCCGGGTCATCTTCAAGAGGCGGCTCGCCTCCGACACGTTGCCGCCGGTCTGCTGCAGCGCCTCCTGCAGCAGGGCCTTCTCCATTTCCTCGACCGACAACCCGAAGGAGAGCAGCGAGGGACCGTCCCCGGAGCCCGCATCACGAAGCGGCTCCCCCCCGGGCCGGAGGTACGACGGCAGGTGCTCGGTGCGGATCTCCCCCTGCTTGCAGGTCATCGTGAGCCATTCCACCACATTGTGGAGCTCGCGGATATTGCCCGGCCACTGGTGCCGCTTGAGCACGGCCAGCGCATCGGCAGAGATGCCGGTGATCCGGCTGCCGCGCTCGCGGTTGGCGGTCTTGAGAAAGGAGTCCAGCAGCGCGTCGATGTCCTCCGGCCGATCCCGGAGCGGCGGGATGTGCAACGGGCAGACATGGAAGCGGTAGTACAGGTCCTCGCGGAATCGGCCCTTCTTGATGAGGTCCTGCAGGTCCTGGTTCGTGGCGCCGATCACCCGGATATCCACCCGCGTGCCGCGCATGCCCCCGAGCGGATCGACGGTGTGGTCTTCGAGCACACGGAGCAGCTTCACCTGGGCGGTCAGGCTCATCTCCCCGATTTCATCCAAAAACAGGGTGCCGCCGTCCGCCAACTGGAAGCGTCCGGGCTTGGACTTCTTGGCGTCGGTGAACGCGCCTTTTTCATACCCGAAGAGCTCCGATTCCAGGAGCGTTTCCGGGATGCCCGCGCAGTTCAGCACGACCAGGGGGCCCGTGGCTCGCGGGCTGGCGTAATGGATCGCCCGGGCGAACAACTCCTTGCCGGTGCCGCTTTCCCCGCTGATGAGGACGGTCGCATCGGTCTTCGCGACCTCCATCGCCAGGCGCTTCACGTCGTCCATCTGCGGGGAGACGCTGACGATGCGCTCGAACCCGAATCGTTCGCGCAGGCCGGCGCGCAGGGCCTTGTTGTCCTGCGAGAGACGCCGCAGTTGCAACGCCCGCGCGATGATGATCTTCAGCTCTTCGTTGTCGATCGGCTTGGAGATATAATCGAGCGCGCCCTTCCGCATCGCCTCGACGGCCGACTTTACCGTCCCGAAACCCGTGACGATCAGCACCGGAACGTCGGGCATCGACTGCTTGGCCGCCTCCAATACCTGCAAGCCCGAAATCCTGCCGAGCTGGAGATCGGTGACGATCAGGTCGACCTCCGGTCCCTCCCGGAGCACCTTCAAGCCTTCTTCGCCGGAGTTGGCCAGGACGAGGTCATAGCCCTCCGGCTTCAGCACCAGCTCGAGCAGGCGCCGCATGCGCTCTTCATCTTCGATGATCAGCAGCGTGGCTGGACGCATAGGTCTCACGGGTGAAGTCCCGGGAACAGTCCCGAGAGCAGACTATAGTCAAGGGCATGAGCAGGCGCAAGAGGGCTCACGGCGACGAATAAGGAGCCTCACGTGTGCGCACGGCAGCCTCGCGCGGGCGGCGGCCGCGCACTGGCCGTCGCCTCATCCCAGAAGAGTGGCAAATTTCTTTCGTGCGCCGCTGACCAACGGCGACGGGCGGGTCTCGCGATTGGTGACGATCACCGGGTCGAGAATCTCGCCGCAACAGACACACCGCCATCCCTTGAACGAAATGACGCCGGTATCATCCAGCAGATCTTCGAAGACATCATGGACCATCAAGCCTCGGCATCGTGGGCAGTCCATGGGACCCTCCTTTCAGACGACATGGCTACTTCTGCCGTGTGCAAGGAGGAGGCCCTTGCGCTGGCCGCAAAAACCTCGGTTTTCTGTGGTGTTGATCCCCCGCGACCGGCGAACCGGTCCCGGTGGTGGTGGAGATCAACCAGGACGGGTGGTTTTAGACCACGGACGGCGAGGCCGTCTTGCTCGACGCGTTGCGGAGAGCGATCCGGACATTCCGCAGAAATCCGGAATGCTTCGGGCGGAGGAGGGGACTGTGCCGGAACGCGGCGGTAAAGGCCTGCTCGCTCAGGCCCGCCAACTCCGTGAGCTTCGGGGCCAGGGCCATGGGCGACGGCTGAAAGGCCGGCTCCTCCGTCGGCGTGGCGTTGACGTTGTAGGGGCACACCTCCAGGCAGTCGTCGCATCCGAAGATCCGGTTGCCCATCTTGCGGGCCAACGCGGGCGGGATAGCGTGGCCGTCGCCGCGCAGCTCGATCGTGAGGTAGGAGATGCAGCGGCGCGCGTCCACCATGTACGGCTCGGTGATGGCGCCGGTCGGGCACGCCTGCAGGCAAAGCGTGCAGGAGCCGCACAGATCGGTGCCCGGCGGGTCGGGCTCCAATTCCAGCGTGGTCAGGAGGGAGCCGAGGAGCAGCCATGAGCCGTGACGATGCGAGACGAGGTTCGAGTGTTTGCCGATCCAGCCGACGCCGGCCTGCTGGGCCCAGACCTTCTCCATCACGGGGCCGGTGTCCACGTAATGGCGGACGCATGCCTCCGGGGCGAGCGCCGTGATCGTTGCGGCCAGCCGCTCCAGCCGGTCCCGCAGCACGTCATGGTAGTCCCGTCCCCAGGCATAGCGTGCAATCCGGCCGTGGCCCGGGCTCTCGTCCGGCTGATGGCCGGTGTAGTAATTCATCGCCACCGAGATGATCGTGCGGCACCCCGGGAGCACGGCGCGTGGGTCCGCGCGGCGGGCCGGGTCGCGCGCCATCCAGTCCATCGCGCCGTGATAGCCGCGCGCCAGCCATCCGAGCAGCCGCTCCCGCAAGTGGAGCACGACAGGGTCAGGCCGGCCCGGCGCCGGCTCGACGACACGGCTGAAGCCGATCGCCTGAAACCCGAGGTGAGAGGCTTCGCGCTGGATGGCGTCGGAGAGGGTCATGGCGTGTGACGAGGCGGCCGGCCCGGCGCCGCGGGCGGAATGGGGCTCGAACAATCGAACACGACCGCGAACCGGGCCGAGCACTGACCGGTCGTGCAGCGTTCGCACGTTCCCGTAATCCGGCTCTTCCAGTCCGTGTCCTTGTCGTCGAACCGGCAGGTCGTGCCGCCGCCCTTGGAGATGTTGGACCACGGCCGGGTGGTCCCCGGAACGTTCGCGACCGTGCAGCTCGGCGGGATCGGGACGCGGCAGGTCCGGCGCGCCTCACCCTTGACCATGCCGAAGTTGCAGGACGACTCCGTCCGCGCCTGCGGTTCCGTCTCGGCGGCGGGCGCATCGGAGGAGCAGATGATAAGTAGCAGCGCCGAGGCCAGGGCGACTCTTGCCATTGGCCATGCTTATACCACAGCCTTGTATCGAATGCAGGCGGGGCGTAAAATCGGGCGCAAGGCGCGGGCGCGAGGCAAGGGGCAATGGGTGGATCAAAATACAGGGATGCCTAGAGCCCATTGCCGATCGCCTATAGCCGACGAAGAACATGAACAAGGACGAGATCGGCAAAAGCCTCGAGAGGTGAGAGGCCAGAGGCGAACAGGAGACCAAAAAGGAGCGCTATGCTTGCGACCCGCATCCGCCAGAAGGACAGCACTTTCTATTTCGCCGCGTACAAGGCGGCCGATCTGCTCGAGCGCGTCAAATTTACGAGCCGGTACTATTTCGAGGGAGAGGAGATCGCCCAGGACCGGCTGAAGGTTGACGATGAAGTGGCGCATTTCATCGCCGGGATCGAACGCACCGAACGGGGGTTCCAACGGGCCCTCAACCGCCAGAAAATCAAACAGATCGTCAATTTCTACGAGACGGCGGTGGCGCAGCCGCTCGTGCCCGGGACGGTCCTGCTGTTTACCGACGAGACGTTGCGCTTTCAACGGTCCGGCGAATCGGAGATCATAGGCCATCTCAGCGAGCCCAAGGGCAAGTTCCTGATCATCGACGGCCAGCATCGGATCGCCGGGCTCCATTTCTTCCGTGAGCGGCACAAGCAGGAGATCGACCGGATCGAAGTGCCGTGCGTCATCTTCGACGGCCGGAGCGCCGACTTCGCGACCGAGATGTTCGTGATCATCAATTCGACGCACACCCGCATCAACCGCTCGCATCTCGTGGACCTGTACGAGCGGGTTTCCTGGGAGAGCCCCGAGAAGAAATTCGCGGCCAAGACCGTCTCGCTCCTCTACAACCAGGACGACTCCCCGCTGCAGTACAAGATCAACCGTCTCGGCGGCCGCAGCCGGCAGGAGAAGTGGATCCTGCAGTCCGAGATCTTCAACGAGCTGCACAAGATGGTGAACCAACATTCGCGTTGGTTCGACTCGCATATGGGCATGAAGCCGGAGAAGTTCTACGCCCTGGTGCGGGACTATCTCAAGGCGGCGAAGGAGGTCATGGCCGAGGTCTGGGGCAATAATGACCGCTACGTCTTCACCCGAGACGTCACGCTGAAAGCCCTGATCCGGGTCCTGAGCGACCTCATCCCGGACCGCAAGCTGCTCGGCGAGTGGGAGCAGGACCACGCTCCCAAAGCGTTCATCAGCACGCTGCAACCGTGGGCGGGACTGGCCAAGGAGTTCAGGGCCGAGGGCTTCTACGAGCGGTTTCCCGCCAAAGGGCAATTGGAGCGGGTCCGTCGCATTCACACGCGGCTGCTGGATGCGATCCTAGGCTAGACGTGACCCGACTCGCGCTGACTCTGATCCTGTGGGCAGGCGTCTGGGGGGTGGCCGCGGCGGCTCCCGAGGCGAACGAGCTCAACGTCTGGGCGGATCCGACCGGCGGCGCGCGGGTCACCGCCGCGGTCCACATCCCGGCGGCCCCTCACGTCGTGCAGAGCATCCTCACGGACTATGAGGGCTGGCCCGCCCTCTTCAATCACGAGATCCGCGTGGCGTCGCTCGAACGGACGAACGGGCGCATCCTGACCGACCTGTACATCAAACGGCCGCTGCTGGCCGGGGAGCTCCATCTGCTCTGCGAAACCGAGGAGTTTTCCGACGGCGGCCAAACCCGTCTGGTCGCCGGGGATTTCAAGCGGTATCTGCGGACCTGGCGGCTGCGTCCGGATGGGCGGGCTGATGCGACCCTCGCGGAGATCGAGATGACCGTGGAGCCGACCACCTGGCTGCCGAACTGGGTCGTCACCCTGGCCCTTCGGCGTGAGCTGGAGCGGCATTTTCAGATTCTTCGCGAGCGCGCCGCCGAGCGCGCGCAGGCTCACTGACGGGGAAATCTGAATTCTTCCGTCTCGACCTGCTCGAGCCCCTGTTTCACCAATCCCCCGACATCCAGACCCGCCTCGATCCTCCGGATCGTGTCGAGGTCGGCTTTGGTGCTCGGATGAGGCGGGACGAACAGCCGGCAGCAGTCCTGATCCGGCTCGATCGAGGTCTCGAACGTGCCGATCCGCTGCGCCTCGGCCGTGATCTCGATCTTGTCCATCCCGATCAACGGCCGGAGCACGGGCAGCCCCGCCGCCTCCTCGACCACCGCGAGGTTCCGGGGCGTCTGCGACGCCACCTGTCCCAGGCTGTCGCCGGTGATCAGGGCCCAGCAGCCTTCCTTGCGGGCCAGCTCCTCGGCGATCCGCACCATCATCCGGCGGTAGAGCACGATGCGGTCGGGCGCCGGCGCCCCCAGCACGATCCGGCGCTGGATGTCGCCGAACGCGACCGAGTACAGACGGGAGAAGGCCTGGTGGCGCGTGAGCAGCTCCACAAGCTCCCGGACCTTGTCCACGGAGGCGCGGGTGACGTACGGCTGCCCGTGAAAGTGGATGAACACCGCGCGGCAGCCGCGCTTCATCATACGGGAGGCCGCGACGGGCGAATCGATGCCCCCGGAGATGAGCGCGGCGACCTTCCCGCTGATGCCGACCGGAAGCCCGCCGGGGCCAGGCTCCCGCTGGACCGAATAGAACGCCTCCCGGTCCAGCACCTCCACCCGGATCGTCAGCTCCGGGTGCTGGAGGTCCACCCGCTTGCCGGTCAACGCGCAGACATGCGCGCCGAGCTCACGGTCGATCTCGACGGACGTCAGCGGAAAGCGCTTGTCGGCCCGCTTGGTCGACACGCGAAACGTCTCAAACGCCAGGCCCGAGATGGCGGCCCCAATACCGCGCTTCAACTCCTCCAGGTCCCGGGGAACCGAATAGGCCAGCGAGAAATTGGCGACGCCGAAGACCCAGGCCACGCGCTCTCTGAGGCATTCCCAGGTGGCGTCCTCCGGCAGGGCGATGCGCACGCGCCCGGTCAGGGGGGTGACGCGGATCCCCTGGAGGTCGGCCAGGACGGAGCGCAGATTTTGCACCAGGCGCTGCTCGAAGAAGGGACGGTTCCGCCCCTTCAGGGCCAGTTCGTGGTAGTGGACGATGACGCAGCGCATTTTGATCCGTCAGGCGTGAGGCGTTAGGCGTCAGGCCGCATAAGGAGTGTTTCCGTCAGGTTTCGAGGAACCGCTCCGCGTCCATGGCCGCCATACAGCCGGACCCCGCGGCCGTGACAGCCTGCCGGTACCGGGGGTCCTGCACATCGCCCGCCGCAAAGACGCCGGGGACGCTCGTGGTCGTGCCCTGGCGCGTCACGATGTAGCCGCGCTGGTCCAGCTCCAGTTGACCGGCGAACAGCGTGGTGTTCGGGCTGTGGCCGATGGCGACGAACACGCCGGCCGCCGGGATCACAGAGGTGGCGCCGGTGACGACATTGCGCACCCGCACACCGGTCACCACGGTCTCGCCGAGGATTTCTTCGACGACCGAGTTCCAGACGAAGGTGATCTTCTCGTTCCGGAAGGCCCGGTCCTGCATGATCTTGGAGGCCCGCAGCTTGTCGCGCCGGTGCACGACCGCGACCTTCACGGCGAATTTCGTCAGGAACAGGGCTTCCTCCATCGCGCTGTCGCCGCCGCCGACCAGCACGAGGTCCTTTTCCCGGTAGAAATACCCGTCGCAGGTGGCGCAGGTCGAGACGCCCTGTCCGAGCAGACGGGACTCCGAGGGAAGCCCCAGCAGGTTGGCCGTCGCCCCGGTGGCGATGATCAGGGTCCGGCCCAGGAGTGTCGACTCCTCATCGACCGTGACCCGGAAGGGGCGCTCCGAGAGGTCCACCCTGGTCACGTCACCCTGCAGGAACGTGGTGCCGAACCGCTCCGCCTGCGCCCGCGTATCCTTGATGAATTGCCGGCCGGAGACGCCGGCCGGAAAGCCGGGATAGTTTTCCACGTCGGACGTGAGCATCAATTGCCCGCCCGCCTGCAGCCCTTCGATCAAGACGGGAGCGAGATTGGCGCGGGCGGCGTAGATCGCCGCGGTCAAGCCGGCCGGGCCCGATCCGAGGATGATGACGTTTCGCGCGTCAGAAGCGATCATGCCCGTCTCTCGCTACGCGCCGTTGCGGCCGGGACCCGTCCGGTCGGCCGGAGCCCCCGCCTGGCCTGCTGCTGGAGGTCGCGGTAGAGCGTCCGCACCGCCTCTCGCAGCTCGCCTACGGGTCTGCCGCCATCGAGGACGTAATCGGCATAGCGGCGCTTCTCGGCGGCCGGCATCTGGCTGCGGATGCGGCGCATCGCCTCCGCCCGGCTCAGCCCGTCGCGCTTCCGGAGTCGCGCCAGCTGCGTCGGGCGGTCGGCGGTGACGAGGATGACGCGGTCCATCCGGACATGGGCGCCCGCTTCGATCAGCAGCGCGGCATCGTAGATCACGACGGCCTCGGGGTGCTTGCGCGCGATCTCCCGGCACAGGCGCGCCTGCTCCCGTGCGACCCGCGGATGAATGATGCCGTTCAGCGTCCGGAGCTTCGCGGGGGCGCGGAAGACGAGCGAGGCGAGCGCAGACCGATTCAGACTTCGGTCAGGCCGAAGCACGTCAGTCCCGAATGTCTTGACGATCTCCCGCCATGCCGGCTTGCCGGGCTCGACGACCTGTCGAGCCAGCACGTCCGCATCCACGAGGATGGCGCCGCAGTCTTGAAACAGGCGCCCCACGGTGCTTTTCCCCGCGGCCACGCCTCCGGTCAGTCCGGCCAGAATCATGCCGCAGATTAGCACACGCTCCGACACCATCACAATTCTGGTGCCCGGGCACGAGGCGCGGGGCGAGCGGCAAAAACCCGCAAGGACGGGCGGAGCTTAGACTTGAACCACGCGCCGATCTTGGCGCCGATGACAAGGCTGAAAGTTCCGGGTGTGGAGGTGTTTGACCAATGGTCGACGATCCCGGTGCTGGGGACCTGCAGAGCGGCCAAGCTCCAGGCATGAGGCTCGATATGCCACGGCCTCGGGGGGGTCGGCTGTTGACATTCCCGCCGTTGATCGGTCTAAATCTCGGCGGCTTCATCCCGCCGATGCAGGACGGATTGTGTATATGATCGGCTCGAGGAGCTTCCCTCAATAGACAAAGCACGATGCGTCAAAAAGAAAATGTCGCCTTTCCCTCTTTCGCGGCGGTCCGGGGCCTTTGTAGGGTCCTGGCGGTGGCCGCCTTGATCGGTGGGGTGAGTCAGGCGGCGGGGACGAGCGCAGTCTCCGAGACACCATCACGTCCCACCCGGACCCTGACCGTGGCCCTGGACGGGTCCGGCCAGTACCGCTCGATTCAGCAGGCGGTGGATGAGGCGGCCGACGGGGACACGATCGCGATCACGCCCGGCGACTACCACGAGGATGTCACCATCCACAGCCGGGAACGCCTGCGGCTTGCGGGGGCAGGGAGGGACCTGGTGACTATCCATGGCCGGAATCGGGTCGGCTCCGTGCATATCGGCAAGTGGCCGTACGGGGCGTCGGATGTGGAGGTCTCCGGGCTCACGATCGAACAGAACGGCGGCCTCGCCCTGGGGGTGTTCAACGGTCGGGGCGTCACTTTCCGGGAGATCCGCGTGAACGGCCCCGTCTTCGTCCAGCGGGTCGAGGACGCCAGGATCGAGCGCAGTATCATCGGGGGCAGCGAGACGACCGGCGTTTCACTGGCCGATTCCGGTGCGATCCTCATCGACAACTTCATCCATGACAACGATCACGGCGTGACGGTGAGCGGCGGATCGGCGGTCCGGCTGGAACAAAACGTCATCACGCGGAGTCTGTTCGAAGCCGTCGTCGTCATGGACAAGGCGCGCGTGGTCCTGATCCGCAATACGATCGTCAAGAACGGCGCCGGGATCGCGTTTCAGGGAACCTCGGTCGGGGAGGCGACCGGCAATATCGTGAGCCTCAACCGGCTGGGATTTCTCGTCGATCCGGCCAGCCGGGTCCGGTTTGCGTACAATGCCCTGCACAATGCGGAAGCGGACTACGTCAGGCCAGGCCCCACGCCGGTGCCGGCCCCGGACCTGAAAGCGGAGTCGGATGTGGTGGGCGATCCCCGCTTCGTGAACCCCGACCGGGACGATTTTCACCTTCGTCCCGATACCCCGCTCCTGGAGCGGGGCGGGTTTTCCTATCTGGGAGCGCTGGCCCCGCACCGGTGACCCGGCCCTGCCGGCATTCCTGCCACATCCGGCACGCCCTTGGCCTTGGGCTGCGGCTGCGACCTGATCGGGCGGAGCGCAAAAGCCATTGAAAAATATACGGGATCATCCAAATGAGTAGGACCCCACGGATGCGAAAAGCGTGTGGTATGATGACTGCATCTTCTCAGGGACGCGATGGCCAGCTATCGATCAGAGCACGAAAAAGTCGAGCTCGAGGGAATCCCGTCGCTGGAGACCCTGGAGGCGGGCAAGCCGATCGGGGCGATCCTTCCGATGTCGGAGCACGCCCAGGGTGCGCTGCGGGACAGTATCGAGCTGATCGATTTCCTGATGAATCAAGACAGCGTCGTCTGGAACTGATCGGTCTGCCCTCCGTCCTCCGATCCCCACGTTTCTTCTTCCATCCGGTCGTCCGTGATATGATTCGCGCCATGAAGACCGGCCTCACCGTCATCGGCGTCGCGGGGCTGTTGTGCCTACCGGTCGGGTGTGTCAGCAGCACGGAGTACGAGCGGGCGGTCCAGGACGCGATGCAAGCCAGACTGCAGAGCGAGAAGGATCAGGACGCCCTCAAGAGCCTGGCGGAGCGCAACACGCAGCTCAGGCAGCGGCTCGAGGACCTCGAGGCGCGTGTGCGGGACACGAACGAGCGATTGACGCGCACCGACCGCGAGCGGATCGAGGCGCGGGATGAGCTGCTCAAATACAAGATGGACCGCGAATCACAGCTCCACCGGGTCCGGGAGCGGCTGAAGGCGAGCCAGAAGCAGCTCGAACGGGAACGGGCGGCGCTGGAGACGGATGCGGCCGTCCGCGAGAAACTCGGAGCCCAGACCGAGGAGACCAGGAAGCGCCTGCAGGAGCTCCTGCAGGAAGTGCAGGGCCTGCTGGACCAGTTGAACGACGCCTCCAGGAACTGACCTCAGCGACCGTCCCCGCTGACCGGCGGGAGGTTGATTCCCACCTTTTCCATGCCCATGATGATCGTCAGCGCCGACGGCGCGTGCTGGACGATCTCCTTCTGCACCTCGATGCGGCGAAGGTCCACGAACTCCGGCGCGCTCAGCCCGAGATGCTCCCGGTAGGCGCGGTCGGCGATTCCCCGCTGCCGTTCCGCCTTCTCCCGGGCTTCCTCCGCTTTCTGGAACTCGATCATGGTGATTTTCCGTTGTTCCTGAATAATAGTCTGGGCGGTCTGCTCCAGCACACCTTTCGGGGGCAAAATGCTCCCGATCACGACTCGGTTCAACCGCACCGGAATATTCTGTTTCTCAACGAGCTTGGTCCGCACCTCCTGATAGATGGCATCCTGCAGCTTGGCGCGGGTCGTCGGATCGGTGGTGAGCTGGAAGAGCGGATAGCGCTGGACTTCTTCGCGGACGAACGTCCTGAATGCCTCCTTGACGTTGTTCACGTACCAGTTCGGGCCGAACCGCGTGATCAGCTCAGGTGAACGTCCCTCCATCACATTGGCTATCAGGAACGCATCGAACGAGACCGGTGCGTTCTCTGCTGAGATGATATCGAAATGCTCAGAATACTGGACCGGGCGAATATCGACATTGATCACCTCGGTAGTCGGGGCGACCCACACGCGGCCGGTCGTGACCGGCATTGCATCAACTCCGCCATGGCCGAAAAAGAATGGTTTCTCGACCAACACCCCTTCATGACCTGCGTCAACCGCCACCATGACACAACCCGAGGCCGCGAGCAGCAGCCAGAGCGCACCCAGGATTGTTGCGAATCTTTTTCCTGTCATGACTCCCTCCCGGTTACAGGCTAGCCTACAAGCGGCCACCCTGAAGGTTGTGAGACAACACTCCTTTGGGGAACTACGGTCTTCAGAAGCGGACGGATTCCTGAAAGAGTGAGGCGGTGCATAGGACCGAGGGCGCCTGCTCAGTCACTGGGGGGGTGGCGCTGTGTGTCCACCCCCGCTAAGCCCGAAGCCGTGAGACGGCCTGGGCTAATATGACATTATAACGAGCGGGTCGCTTGGGATACCAGGAAGGATGCCGGCATGTCTCCCACGCGTTACATGATGCCGGCCTGGCGCTGGAGCCAGCGGACATACTTGATGATCTGTTCCACGTCCTCGGGAGTGACTTCTTCGATCTTCGGCATGTCACCGAACTGCCAGTGATGGGCGCGCACGCCGTTCGCGGCGGCCCGCTGGAAGGCGGCGTCCCCGTGGTGGTTCGGTTCGTAAATCCGGTGGACGAGGGGCGGGCCGTGCGCAGTCCCGGTCGCGGCCGGGCCGTGGCACCGCGCGCAGTTTGCGTTGAACTTCGCCTCCCCGGCAGTGAGCTCCGGCGGCACGGGGGCCCCGGCCCCGGACAGGGGGCTGCCTGCCTCGGAACATCCCCCGAGGACCGCCAGAAGGACCGCGGCCAGCCCGAGCGATCGTCGCATGGGACCCACCGGGTTCATTCCTTCCGGCGCTCCGGTCCGGGCTCGTGCAATTCCTGTTGCAACGCGCGGGTGACCTGCTTGGCATTCAGGTACCGGTAGACACGCACCGAGATGGGAATGATGACGATCAGCCCGATCGTCAGGTACATGAAGAATTCTTCCGGGGAGACTGTCATCGTCGGCCTTTCCGCGCCGGCTCACGTGCCGGCGTAGGCTATCGGGTCCGCGATCCCGGCCGCCTCAAATCCCTCGCGACGGATGCGGCAACTGTCACAGCGGCCGCAGGCCGTGCCCTCCGGGCTCGGATCATAGCAGCTATGGGTCAAATGAAACGGCACGCCGAGCGCGGCGCCCAGCCGGATGATATCAGCTTTTGTCTTCTTGAGCAGCGGCGCCCGGACTTCAAGCCGCTGGCCGCCGACGCCGGCACGTGTCCCCAGCCGCGCCAGCCGCTCAAAGGCCTCCAGGAACTCCGGCCGGCAGTCGGGATATCCGGAATAGTCTACGACATTCGCGCCGATGTAGATGTACGGCGCGCCGAGGGTCTCGGCATAGGCCAGGGCGAGGGACAGGAAAATCGTGTTCCGGGCCGGCACATACGTCGCGGGAATGCCGGTCTGCCGCTCGGATGCGGGGCGGTCTTTGGGGACGGCCAGATCGGCGGTCAGCGCCGACCCGCCGATGGCCCTGAGGTCCAGGTTCAGCACGAGGTGCCCCGAGGCGCCAAGCGCCCCCGCCAATTGCCGGGCCCGCTGGACCTCCACCGTGTGACGCTGGCCGTACGCGATGGTCAGCAGATAGATCGCGCAGCCCTCGCGTTTCGCCAGCGCCGCCGTGACCGCGGAGTCCAAACCGCCGCTGGCGAGGACCACGGCTTTCATCGCATCTGCGCGCTTTCCAGACGTGACCAGGCCCGTGCCGTCGGCCACGGAAGCTCTGAAGGACGGTCGCGGCGGGGGACCGGTCTGACACCGGTGCGCTCCGCGACGTCAAGACGGTGGTCTGTGTCCGGGGATGCGAGAAGACCGGCAAGAGGGGGGAGGTACCCGGCGACGGCCAACTGTCGGCGCGCCCGCACTCAAAAGCGCTCCTCTTCCTTTTCGATCCTCTCGAGGAGCTCCTGCTTGGATTGGCATTGCACGCAGAGCTTGGCGAACGGCAGAATGGCCAGCCGCTTCTGCCCGATCTCGGTGCCGCACTCCGCGCAGATCCCGTAGGTTCCTTCGGAGAGGCGCGTCAGCGCCTCATCGATCATCTGGCGCTTGCGGTTCTGCATCTCCAGCAGCGAGATCCCCAGCTCCCGGTCGAGGTCCATCAGGGCCTGGTCACCGACGTCCATGGCGGCCTGCAGGCGGCGCTGCTGCTCTTCGGTGAGGGAGTGGCCGATCGAGCCGCCGATCTCCTTCAGCACCTCCTGGCGCTTCTCCATCAGCATCCGGTGCAGGGCCTCCCGGCGCTTGCCGTCTGGCTTGGCCGTTTTTGCCGCCTGCCCATTGCCCGCGAGAGCCCGCGAGATGGGCTTGGCGGCGGGGAGCGGCGCGCGCGGCTTAACGGGTTTGTGGGGTTGCGGCTGCTTGCTTCGGCCTTTGGCTCGGTCGGGCATGCTCGCACCTCGAACTCGCTCGATGCACAAAAAGGGCGGTATTCATAGCACGTGACCCGGAGGTTTGACAAGGCCCCGAAGACCCGCGCCGGTGGCCGTGGCGGATGAGGCGAGCGGAACGGAGGTGACGGAAGCTAATACGTGAGGACGGAGTGGACTTCGCAGCCGTCCATCTTCTCGCGCCCTCCCAGGCCGAGCAGCTCGATCAGGAAGACGGACGCGACGATCTCGCCGCCGAGCTGGCGGATGAGCTGGACGGTCGCCGCGGCGGTGCCGCCGGTCGCCAGGAGGTCATCCACGATCAGGACCCGTTCGCCGATGGCGATGGCGTCGCGGTGGATGGCGAGCGTGCTGGAGCCGTACTCGAGATTATATTTGACCTCGAAGATGTCGGCCGGCAATTTCCCGGCTTTCCTGACCGGCACAAATCCCGCGCCGAGCTGATGCGCGAGCGGGCCTCCGAGGATAAAGCCGCGGGATTCGATCCCGACGACCTTCTGGATATTGCGGCCGCGGTATTTCTGGGACAGTTCATCCAGAATGGCCTTGAAGGCCGGGCCGTGCTTCAACAGCGTGGTGATGTCGTAAAACAGGATACCGGGCTTGGGAAAGTCCGGCACCTCGCGGATGAGCGATTTGTAGTCCATGCGGGACCCTCGTGTCTGCTCGTGCCGCCGCGGCGGCTCAGCCTCGGATCCTGAAATCATGGTCCCGCCCGGTCGCGGGCTCCCACTGCATCTCGACCTTGTCGACCCGCGCCGCGGGCGGGCCGGTCCGGAGCGTGTCGAGGTACGATTCGATGAGGCCCCCCGGCCCTTCGACCTCCACCTCCACGCGCCCGTCCGCGAGGTTTCTCACGCCGCCGCACAACCCCGCGCGAAGCGCCGCCTGCTGGGCAAAAGCCCGGTAGGCGACCCCCTGGACCCGGCCGCTGACCCAGACCCGGGCTCTCTTGCGGTCGTCGCCCATGATCGTGTGAGAAAGTGATCGAGTGATTCGCGATCGGTGATTGGAAGAGCGTTCCCCGTTTCCGACAATCACGAATTACCAATCACTCATCACTGCCCTGATGGTCGGGGCGAGAGGATTTGGTCTCCGCCGCCAGGCGGGGCCTGCGGCTCCGGCCCGGCCGGCTCGCTGCCGGGCGAGCATGGCCTCTTCCTCGCTGATCGCTCGGCGCTCGCCGGCTTCAAATCCTCTGGCGACCATTCCTCCTGCCGAGGAATGGTCGGGGCGAGAGGATTTGAACCTCCGACA
>CAYJUM010000005.1:0-69871 GCA_964373355.1 uncultured Nitrospirales bacterium
CGAGACCGCATTCTACCTCAGCCACTCAGGTGCAGCCTTTTTCATTTAATCAGGCTTTGACTTCTTGGCAATCTTGTGCCGGAACGAACAAAGGGAACGATCAAAGGGGATAAGCCCGATTTCAAAGCATGACAGCAGAGAACCTTCTCGAATGCTATCTTGCCGCTCAACTGTTCGACAGGCTCACGGGTTCCGCCTGCCGGCGCGTGCCGATGTTCAGGAGCGGCAGAAAGGGGTGCCACTGCCCTTGCCGGGTTGGCGGAGGGGTGGGTGCGCAACGCGACAAACAAGGAGCGTTAAGCCTGCGCACGCCGCCGAGCCGGTGAGGCGGCAGGGGAATTCCACCGACGCTATGCAATGGCGGAGGGGGTGGGATTCGAACCCACGGTGGACTCACGCCCACAGCGGTTTTCAAGACCGCCCCGTTATGACCGCTTCGGTACCCCTCCACCTGACTTAGCTCGTTCACGGGGCAGCGGCGGTCTCGCCACCGACGCTCGCTACCCCATCAGGCAGGCAATAGAGTCCCACCCCGAAAAAGGTTGCAGCCCATCATCGCAACCCTACATCTTGGTGATGCGGTCAGCGCCATCCATGTACGGACGCAGGACCGGCGGAATCATCATGGAGCCATCCTGTTGCTGATACTGTTCCAGGAGCGCGACCAGGGTCCTTCCCACCGCGAGCCCTGATCCGTTCAGGGTATGCACAAAGTCGTGTTTCGCCTGCCCATGTCCGCGCCGATAGCGGATGTTGGCCCGGCGGGCTTGAAACGCCTCAAAGTTGCTGCAGGACGAGATCTCCCGGAAGACTTTCTGAGCCGGCAGCCAGACCTCCAGATCATACGTCTTTGCCGCCGCAAATCCCAGGTCCCCCTGGCAGAGCTCCACCACGCGATAGTGCAGGCCCAACCGCTGCAGGACGGATTCCGCCGCACGGGTGAGTGCCTCGAGCTCGTGATAGGACTCCTCGGGCCTCGTAAAGGCCACGAGCTCGACCTTGTTGAACTGGTGCTGTCTGATCAGCCCGCGCGCATCCTTGCCGTAGGAGCCTGCTTCCCGGCGGAAGCACGGGGTATAGGCGACATATCGAATCGGCAGAGCGGCCTCGGCGAGGACTTCTTCGCGGTGTAGGTTGGTCACCGGGACCTCAGCCGTCGGGATCAAAAAATAGTCCTCGTCGCGGAGCCTGAACATGTCCTCTTCGAATTTCGGCAACTGGCCCGTGCCAATCATTGCCGCGCGATTGACCAGGAAAGGCGGCAGGACCTCCCGATAGCCGTGCTCCCCGGTATGCAGGTCGAGCATGAAATTAATCAATGCCCGTTCGAGCCGTGCGCCAGGGCCCGAGAGAACTGCGAATCTCGCGCCGGCGACCTTGGCGGCCCGCTCGAAATCGAGAACGCCGAGCGCTTCGCCGATGTCCCAGTGCGGTCGGGCAGGAAAGGAAAACGCCGGTGGCTCGCCCCAGCGCCGGAGCTCGACGTTGTCGGCCGGCTGCGCGCCCGCCGGGGCTTGCGGGTGAGGGATGTTCGGGATCCGGAGGGTCAGGTTCAGGAGGCGGGATTCAAGGTCGGCGAGATGTTTTTCCCAGGTCTGGACTTGATCGCCGAGGGCTTTCATTCGCTCCGTTGCGTGCTCCGCCGGCTGTTTCTGACGCTTGAGGGCCGCCACCTCATCGGACCCCTGTTTGCGCTGATGCCGGAGGCCATCCACGCGGGCCGCGAGGTCCCGCCGTTCCTGGAGCAGCTTCCGCAGCTCTTCCCACGGCACATCCGAACCCCGCGGACCGAGACGGTCGCGGATCGAATCGAGGTTCTCGCGAAGCGTGCGCAGATCGTGCATGGGTGTGTCGCGTCGGAAGCGGGCGCAATCTAGCACCCACCTGGGGGTTAGTCAACGAACGGAGGGCAGGGTCAGGGCTTGGTGGCGGCCTCGATTCCCGCCCGGGCGCATGCATCGTCCAGATGCGCGCCGGGCGCGCCGCCGACCCCGATGCCGCCGACAACCTCCCCCCCGATCTCGATGGGCAGGCCGCCGCCGAGGATCAGGATGCGGTCGTTCATCTCGCGAAGCGCCTGGAGCGCGGGGTTCTTGGCGACGAGCTCGGCCAGCTCGCTGGTGGGCCGGCGCAGGCTGGCGGCCGTGTAGGCCTTTTTGCTGCTGCTGTCCACGGTGTGGGGACCGGCGCCGTCTCCCCGAAGCAGCGCACGGACGACACCTCCCCGGTCGACGACGGCCGCGCTGACTTGGTAGCCATCCTTCTTGCATTTGTCCACGGCAGCGGCCGCCGCTTTGCTGGCGAGCGCGAGCGGCAGGACGGCCTCTCGAGGCAGGTCCTCGGCGGCGGCACTGAAGGCCAGCAGGGCCCCCCCGAGGGCCAGCACTATGATGAGCTTCCACGCACGGGGTCGTCTGTTGGTCATGATGGTCCTCCTGCCTTGGCGGGTGTCCGGAGCGGGACCGATCGCCGCTCCTCCAGGTCCAAGAGATCGGCCCAGCTTGTGATATCGGTCCGGGTTGGGTCAATCGCGGCCAGGGTTTCCCTGCAATAACGCCCCTTCTCCTCGGTATCCGGCCCGCGCGTCAGCATCATGTGATTCCAGGATTCACGCTCCGTGTCGGAGTGCGGCGTGGCCCTGGCCTGAAACCACCGGCCGACCTCTTCGTCTGTCCGGTCCCGGACGGCTTCGGTGAACTCTTCTGCCGTGACGCCGGCACATTCAAGAAGTCGGCGATCCAGCGGGCAGGGATAGATGTACTCGCCCTGAGTTCCTGCCAGGACGGCGCGGCACTTGTCGAGCATGCGCGGTAGAGGGACGTAGCCGGCCATCCGCTCCTGCATGCTGCGCGGCGGGCTCCGTCTCAGGTCCATGTCACAGCATGGTGTGATGGGTGAAGGCCAGGGACCTGACGGCCATCTCTCCATTCTCACAGGAAATGATCCGGCGGGTCGCCGGGAGATCCGACGCTGCGACGCGCACGTGGGTGTCTGTAAAGCTCTCCACATTCGCGAGCTTCCCGTCCTGCCCGGAGAAATAGTACACGGTATACCGTGTGGTCAGAAACGTGCCGTCCTGCGTCACCGCGCTGTCCTCGACGTTGATCGTAAAGGCCATGTGGGGTGTGCGCCGGTTGATCTGCGTGATGCGGTCGTTCTTGATCCGATAGAACGACTGCATCCCATCGCCGTGGATCATGACTCTCGGCCCCAAGGGATGATCTCCATCCTCTCCGAGGGTCAGCGCATACTTTCCATCCGACTCCTCGAAGCTTCTGGGCCCCCGGTGGACGGCGATCATGGCAATTTGATTTTCCGCCCACTTCTGCACGTCGGGATCAGGGAGGATGACCGAGACATCTCGCGGTCCTTTCACGGTCACCGTTCCACGCCACACCTTTGCATTGACCTTCACCTCGAGGTCGGCGGTAAATCCCTTGAAATCCTTCTGCCAACGCGATGTCTTTTCAAACGCCTTGCGCAGGAGATCTCTGGCGCGCGGATCATCCTCGACCTCGGTGCGGGTTTCGTCGCGTTTGTACGGTTCCATGTGCACTCCTTCAGTTGTGACAAATGTCGGGCCGGAAGCTGATTATAAAGACGGGATTTCTCGGTCGCAATCCGGCGGAAAACTTAGCGAAAACTCGTCAAACAGTGCCTGTAGTTTCAAGTGGTTACGAGAAGTTTTCTCCAAGTGGTCCAGGCGGATGCCTCGACGGTTGAAATCAGCCAAGCCGGGGTTTCCCTGGTCAAACAGGCACTTCTGCATGTATAATGCACCGCGCGTTGTCCATTATTTTGGTGTTCTCCCCATGGAGAAGTCTGAATGGAACGGCGATCGGCATCTCATACTGAAGAGGAAGAGCTGAATCAGCGGAGAAGGCTTCTGAATCTTGCCCGGAAGGGAGACCCTAAGGCTATCAACCGCTTGTTTGAACTCTATCAGGTCCGTGTCTTTACGGGCGAAGCCTTCAGCAGAGGCCGCCTGCCCAGTTGGCCCACGGTCCATCCCAAACCCAAGCCTCGGAAGAAGACCATCGCCCGAGCCCGAAAGCGCCGGCAGGTCTCGAGGACACGGCGCCGGGTCTCCGCGCGGAAGTCTGCACGCAAGGGTCGGTGATCGCACGACGGGCTGGGTTCCGTCGAGGAACCCAGCCCTCTCCGTTGTTCCAACCCCATAGCCTGCACACACTTCCGGAGGGTCGTCACCCTTATGGCGTGACATGTGGCGAGTTAGTTCGGAAGAGGAAGAACTGGTCAGGCAGCTTTTCGAGACTATCAGGAGGACGGGTGTCGGCAAGAACGTCAAAATGGTCATTGCCGAACGAGTCTGCCCCAGCGACATCGTGCAGGTGAACTTGATTGGCGGCGAAGTCCGAAGCTTCTTGAAGCTCACGAAACTGGAGCTGGATGCGGCCAAGATCGGGGATGCCGGAGGCCGGGACATCCAGTTGCGATTCAGAAAAGCCATGCAGGATCTTGAGGGCCGGATGAAAAGACAAGTGACCGGGGGCGCGTAGCCGTTCTACTGCACCGCGACGCGTAGACCACCGCCTGCCAGATGTTTCGCGATGCCTTCCGCAGCCTTGGGCTCTCCTCGATAGACTACCGCGCTGCCTTCGTGATCGATCCTCCACGCGAGTTCGAAAGCTTTGGCGGGATTCATACCGGGGATGGCTTCGCAAAAAAGATTGATAACCTGTTGATAGGTATGGCAATTACAATTATAGACGACCACTCTGGATTCCAGGCCATCCCGGGTCCCGGGAGTCTCGATCTCCGCCGTTTCGGGAATGACCGCGGTGGGGGTGTCGGTCATGGAACCATTCTAGCAGGCCGATATAGGAGGACGGACCTACCACTTATCCATATCAATCGGCTCGTTCTCTTCCCAAAGATCCTGCCACTCCTTCTGCGCCAGATCGGCCTCTGTGGGTTCATCCGGGTTCTTGGGCTGTGGATCCGCAGGAGCCCCTGCCGTTTCCTCGAGCTCCGGCGCCCGATCCGGCTTCGGAGGCGTGAGCCGCTTGCGTGGATTTCGGTTCACCGGCATCTGCACCTCGCACAGTCAGTCAATTCGTACAGCGCAGTTCCCCCAAAGTCAAGGACCACGCTCCATCTCCGATTGACCCGACGCGTACGCGCTGCTAGAGTCCTGACCTCCTGACGAGTCCCCGCATGCTCAGCGCCAAGGTGCTGTGGCCCTTATTCCCTCTCCTGCTTCTGGTCGTGGTGGTGTGCCTGACCATCGCCCTCGTCCGGGTCGTCCGCCACGCGGCGGGCCCCATGGCGGTCTGGCTCCAGGGCGCCGCGCTCGGCTGTTATGTGCTGGCGGCTGTCGCGGCGATCGGCAGCGAAGGTCGCGCCATCCCGGCCGGGGTGCACCGCCCCTTTTCGTTTCTCACGCAGGTCCTGCTGGTGATCGCACTCGCGTACTTCTGGCGACAGAGGAACCGCCCGCTCCTGATGCTGAACGCCGGGGCCTGGGCGGCCATTCTCGCAGATACCGCCCTCCACTATCTCCTCCGCTGATCACAGGAGCTCCACAGCGACCGAATCGGCGAGCCGTCGCCCCGCACCGGTGAGGCGCAGGAAGCCCCCGCGCTCTTCAAGCCATCCATCATGCATCAGGCCGTCGAGCTTCGCGCGCCAGTGCCGATCGAGCCCCGCCCGGCGTACCACCGTGGCTTCGATGCCGCCGGTGAGCCGGAGGCCGAAGATGACCGCTTCCCGTGCGCGCTGGACCGGGCTGACCTCCTCATCGGCGGCCAACGGCAGCCGGCTGGCGGCGAGCTCCCGTGCATAGGCGGCCAGGTCGGGAAGAATTCCGAACCGGCGTCCGCTGACGTAAGACTGGGCGCTGGGTCCCACGCCGAGATAGTCCTCCGCCCGCCAATAGAGCAGATTGTGCCGGCACGCATACCCGGGCCGGCTGAAGTTCGAGATCTCATACCGCTCGAACCCTGCGTCGGCGAGGCGGGAAGCCGTACATTGCTCCATCAAGTCCAGCAGATCGGAGTCCGGCTCCTCGCGGACTCCACGGCGCACCGCGTGCCCGAGCGCGGTCCGCTCTTCGATCGTGAGCGCGTAGCAGGAGAGGTGGGTGGGGTCCAGCGCGAGGGCTTCTTCGAGCGTCCGGCGCCATGCCGCCGGGCTCTGGCCGGGAAGGCCGTACATGAGATCCAGGTTGATGTTGTGGATGCCGGCACGGCGGGCGTTCTGGACCGCACGGCGGACGGCTTCGCCGTCGGTGTGGCGCCCGAGTTGCGTCAGTTCTTCGGTCGCGAGGGACTGCACCCCGACGCTGAGCCGTGTCAGGCCGGCGTCGGCCAGCACCCGTACGCCGTCCCTGGTGACGGTGTCGGGATGCGCCTCTACCGTGACTTCCGCGCCGGGCGTGATCCCGAAGGTCCGGCGGATCGTCTCGAGGATGCCGGCCAGCTCACGGGGCCGAAGCGTGGTCGGCGTACCGCCTCCGAAGTACACGCTCGTCAACGGCCGGCCAGCCAGCGTCCCCAGGCTTCCATGGAGCTTGATCTCCCGGTCGAGTGCCTGGAGATAAGTGAGAGCGCGATCCCTCCGATAGACCTGCAGGTAGAAGGCGCAGAAATCGCAGCGGGAGAGGCAGAACGGGACGTGAATGTAGAGTCCGACCGCCATGGGCTCTTCCCTCAGGGCTGTTTCAGCCCGCAGGCGTGCGCGACGCCGTCACGGTAGGCCAGCCAATGGCCGAGGGCCTTCTCCAGATAGTCCAGGACGGCGCGCTGCTGCGCCGATGTGCGGGCATGAGTGAGCACGATCTCATAGGCGTCCTGCCGGTGCCCGCCTTCCACCCACTGGTGGGCCCGCACGAGGTTCATGGCGTCCGGGTCCAGCCCATAGTGCTTCACCAGCACGTGGTTTCTGACGGTGCGCTCGACCGCCGCCTTCGTCTTCAGGGGCGCGGGGTGGAGGATTTCCCGGCGGTCATGCACGCTGCCCTCGACGAAGATCGTGAGCACGGCGGCGCCCGGCAGCCAGTCGGACTGTGCCGTCACACGATCCAACCAGGCCCGGTAGCGCCGGCTGGCGGGCAGGAGCCGGATGCGCTCGAAGTCGGCTACCCGGAACCCCATCGCCTGCATCATCTCCAGAAACAGCTCAGGATGAGACCGCCCGAAGGAGAGGCCCCCCGTCTCCTCTTCGTAGATGTTCTCGGCCAGGAGGGTGCGGACCCGCCTCGGAGGGTTCATGCCATGGACCCGGGCGAGGAGGACCGGAAAGTCCCGCACGTAGACTTCGTATTCCTGTTGGAAATGGACCTTGAACTGCCGCTTGCTGATCGAGCCGTTGCCGAAGTGCGGCCAGGCCCAGTGGTGTTTTCTGTCCATGATGCCGAGCAGACGCTCCAGAAATTTCGATCGTATGAATGGTGCCACTGCGGCTCCGCTCCTTGTTTTCTCGATGGGCCGCCGCTACAATGCCTGCGATTTCGGCCGGACCCGGATGGACCCCGTCACCCTCGCAACGCCCGATGACATCCTCACCCTCCTGGCGGATGTGTCGCTGAAAGGCCCGGGCTTCACCACCGAGTGCCTGCTCGACTACGTCCTGGAGGAGGGATTCACGGAGCCTATCTACCTGAACACGTCCGGGACGGATCCGGAGGCGTATTATAAGGGCCAGCCCAACGCCTGGGCAATTTACCAGTTACGGGAATGGAAGCGCGTGCTGACGATTTCGGGCGGTCCCGGGAAAGAGCGGCGGGTCCAGATCACCGAAACACCGTGAAGGGAGCTCCGATGGCGCTGACCGCACTCATCGAACCCCGCGACGAGGGCGAGCTGGCGCTGGTCAAGAGCCTCCTGGACGGCAACGATATCCGGTATGTCGTCCGGAACGAGCATTTCGGCAGCCTCTATCCGGGATTCCCGTTGCCGTTCAATGCGCGCACCGTGATGGTGGAGCAGGGCGACTTCCCGCGGGCCAAGACGCTGGTGGGGGAGCTGATCCGGGGATGGGCACCGACGGACGAGCGGGGCCGCTAATAATACCAGCCGGACGTCAGGACGCCTTCCTCAAAGTACAGGTAGCGGTGCTTGACGGTCGCCGAGTCGATCCAGTCTTCGAAGATCCATTCCTCGCGGCGGATGCCATCGTTGGTGTAACTCACGTTGATCGTGTACGGCGAGCCCCAGGCCTTCATGACTTGCTCCCGGGTCATCCCGACCATCACTCGCTTGCCTTGGATGTGTTTTTCGAACGTCGGATCCAGGATTCCCGGCAGGAAACGCCATCCCAGCATCAGCAGCAGGATGAGCGCGAGCACCGCATAGATGGACAGCCGCACGGGACGGCGGCACAGAAAGGGCGTCTTCTCGGCCGCCGGCGATCCGGAATCCGCGTCTGACGGGGATGCAGTGGGGGCCGGTGCTGTCATGGCGGAGCGAGCAGGCATCGGCTGGGAGTCTAACAGCGGGACCTAGGCCCGTCAAGAATGGGGTGCCCGCATGTTCGTCGAGGTGGAGGCCAATCCCAATTGCGAGACGTCATGCTTTGCGCGGTTCAAAGAGATCGGTCCGCCCCGGCGTGTGGCGCAGGTCCGCACCTACGAGCGGCGCGCACAGGGGGAATGGTGCTGGATCACCGGGTGGACCGACGAATCGCCGCAGACGTGCCCGGCGTATGCCCGGCCCGTCGAAGATTCCGGCGCCGGCGTCGCGCATCTGATCTACGGGGGAGTCTGGGGTGTCCGGCTGAAGCCGGTCACGCTCTCCGAGGACTGGAATCTCGAGAGCGCCCATCAATGGGGGGAGCCCTATCTCTCGCTCGCTGATGAGAAAGACATCCGTTATGCGGAGCCGTAGAGGCGCTCATGCCGTTCACGCTCGCGGCCGATGCCGTCGTGCTCGTGCACCTGCTGTGGATCCTCTTCATCATGCTGGGCGCCTGGATCGGTCGCCGGGTCCCCTGGGTAAAATGGGTCCACGTCGGCGCGCTCGGCTTCAGCGTACTCTTGCAGGTGCGGGGGTGGCTCTGCCCGCTGACATTCCTCGAGCACTGGCTTCGCACCCGGTCGGGACCGGGACAGGATTATCCCGGGGATTTCATCGCGCACTATGCCGAGCGGCTGGTCTACCTCGACGTGTCCCGGGACGCCGTGCTGGCGGTGACGGCGGTCATCATCATCGGGTCGCTCTGGGCGTATTGGCCGGGACGCCGGTCTTGACGGCAGCATCCACCAACACAGGAGGCAGGCATGACGCTCTCTGAGTCTCATACCAGGCGATGGTCGGGCTCCGTGGCCTGGCTCGGGGCCTTGGTCCTGTTGTGCGCGGCGGCGCCTGCGGTCGCCGCAGGTCCGACGGTGTACACCTACGTGGATGACGAGGGCACGACGATCTTCACCGAGCAGCTGCAGAGCATCCCCGAACGCTATCGCGACCGGGTGCAGGTCATGTCGCGGGCGGAGGAAGAACGGCTCGAGCGGCAGGCGAAGGAGGCCCGGGAGAAGAAGGCGACCGGCCTCGGCGGGATCGGGTCGATCACCGGCCTCACGGGCGGCGGAAAGCCCCAGCCATCCCGGCAGCCTGCCGCGGCGGCTGATGCCGTGCAGGAGGCGGCCCCTGGAACGGGATCGGCCCCATCGCCGCTGTCCTTCCTCCCCCCGCTGACCGACTATCAGAAAGCCGTGATGGGGATCGGGTTCGGGCTGGCGGTGATCCTCTACGTGATGATGAAGATGAATCGCAGCTTCGGCGTCCGGCTGTTTCTCCGCTTGCTGCTGCTGATCGTGCTGTTCGGCACCAGCTACATGGTGTACTTCTCGGGGCTCAGCGAGAAGTTCGCGGAGAGGACGGGGCCGGGCGCGGCGGCCGGGGGGAAAGGCGGGTTCCAGTCGCCGACCGAGCTTCTCAAGCAGGCAAAGGAGGCCGCGCAGCAGATGCAGCGAAGCCAGCAGGAGACGGTGAATGTCCTGCAGCAGATGGAAAAGGAGTAGGAGTCAGTCCGCGTACTTGGGCACCGGGATGGTTTTCTGGGCCGGCCGTGGCGGGGGTTGCGACGCGTACTCCGGGGAAAAGGGGTTGGACATCGGCTCGTGGGTCTGCCGCTGCCGTTCCCGGACCATTTGGAGGCTCTGCGCGGTGATCTCCATCCGGTCGATCGTCGTCTGCAGCGGGATGTAGGCCGGCAGGCCCTGCAGGGTGAACAGTTGAAAGGCCAGCGACCACTCCAGATCCTCCTTGCCCCGTTCCTTGACGATGAACCTCGCGGCGGGAGACGGCGCGCCCTTGAACACCAGGATCCAGAGGTTTGACCGAAAGGCCGGCGCGGTCGGCTCCGTGGGCGGTTTGAACTCGGGGACGAGCGCCGGAATCTTCTCGATGGGGGCCGGCGGGGAGAATTCGACTTCGACCAGCCGGACGTACATTGGAGCGTCCTCGGCGCTGTCCGTCTGGTCGAGCAGATAGGAGAAGGAGTACCGCACCTCGACGCCGTCCCGCTTGTACGTGTACACATCCTCCCCGTTCTCCGGCATCACGATTTTCTTGTAGTACTTCTCCCAATCGGCAAACGAATAGTATTTGAACACCCGCAAGGCCGACTTCCGGTCACGGACCGCATGCGGCGTCCCCAACCGCGCGCGCAGTTCCGTCTGGGTCAGGCCGAGGTAGCCGTCCTCGAAATACGGACCGGTTCCGGCGAGGGCGGACTCGGGGAGAAGAGCCGCGAAGATCAGGAAGACAATGAGGCCGCGCATACGAGACGATCACGTCCGGATGAACGTCGCCATCGTAGCCAGGGACCGGCCGGGAAGTCAATCGTCGGCCCGCGCGTTGCTTGCGACTCCGGGGGTGATCCAGTATAGTCACGACTGAATTTTCGCGGCCTGGAACGGCCGCCGTCATGGGGGAGCCACGCGTGAGTCCGACCGTAGCGACATTGGAGGAACTGCTCCGCCGGCGTATCGTGATCCTCGACGGTGCGATGGGGACGATGATTCAGCAGCATCGTCTGGACGAGGCTGCCTTTCGGGGCCGAGAGTTTGCCGACCATCCGCGGGACCTCAAAGGGTGCAACGATCTGCTCTGCCTGACCCAGCCGGCGCTCATCGAGGAGATCCACCGGCAGTATCTCGCGGCCGGGGCGGACCTCATCGAGACGAATACCTTCAATTCCACCGCGATCTCGCTGGCCGATTACCAACTCGAGCACCGCGCGTACGACCTGAACGTCGCCGGCGCCGAGGTGGCCCGTCGCGCGGCCGCGGCGGTCGCCTCCGCCGACGGGCGCCCCCGCTTCGTGGCGGGAGCCATCGGTCCCACGAACCGCACGGCGTCCCTCTCCCCGGAGGTGAACAACCCGGCGTTCCGGGCCGTGACCTACGACGAGCTGGTGGCGGCGTATTACGATCAGGTCCGCGGGCTGGCCGACGGCGGCGCCGATCTCCTGCTGGTCGAGACGATCTTCGACACGCTCAATGCCAAGGCCGCCTTCTTTGCGATCGACCGCTATGGCGAGGAGCAGGGCCGCCGTCTCCCCGTGATGGCCTCGGTCACCATCACGGACCGCAGCGGCCGGACCCTCTCGGGCCAGACCGTGGAAGCCTTCTGGAATTCCATCTCGCACGTGAAGCTTCTGAGCGTGGGAATCAATTGCGCGCTCGGGGCGAAGGAAATGCGGCCGTACCTGGAGGAGCTCGCGGGCATCGCGGGCGTCTACATCAGTTGCTATCCCAACGCCGGGCTCCCGAACGCCTTCGGCGGGTTCGACGAGACCCCGGAGATCATGTCCGGGGACCTGGGTGAGTTCGCCTCCAACGGCTGGGTAAACATCGTGGGCGGCTGCTGCGGGACGACCCCCGCCCATATCGCGGCCATCGCCGGAGCCGTGCGGCGTTTCGCGCCGCGCGCCATCCCGTCTCCTGAACCCTACACCAGGTTGAGCGGGCTGGAGCCGCTGACGATCAGGCCGGAGACGAATTTCGTGAACATCGGGGAGCGGACCAACGTCACGGGATCCCCCGCCTTCGCCAAGCTGATCCTGAACGGGGACTACGAGGGGGCGGTGGCGGTGGCGCGCCAGCAGGTCGAGGGCGGGGCGCAGATGATCGACGTGAACATGGACGAAGGGTTGCTGGACTCCGAGGCCGCCATGGGCACGTTCCTGAACCTGATCGCCTCCGAGCCGGATATCGCCCGGGTGCCGGTGATGATCGACAGCTCCAAGTGGTCGGTCCTGGAGACGGGCCTCAAGCGGGTGCAGGGCAAGTCGGTCGTGAACTCCATCAGCTTGAAAGAGGGGGAAGACTCGTTCAAGCGGCAGGCCCGTCTCATCCGGCGCTATGGGGCAGCCGTGGTGGTGATGGCGTTCGATGAAGCCGGCCAGGCGGACACCGTGGACCGGAAGGTGGAGATCTGCACGCGCGCGTATCGCATCCTCACCGGGGAAATCGGGTTTCCGCCGCAGGACATCATCTTCGACCCCAACGTCCTGACCGTGGCGACTGGCATCGAGGAACACAACGACTATGCCGTGAATTTCATCGAGGCCACGCGCCGGATCAAGGCGACGCTCCCGCACTGCAAGGTCAGCGGGGGTATCAGCAACATTTCCTTCTCGTTCCGCGGCAACAATGTCGTGCGGGAGGCGATGCACGCCGCGTTCCTGTACCACGCCATCCGCGCCGGCCTGGACATGGGCATCGTGAACGCCGGGCAGCTCGCGGTCTATGAGGAGATCCCCAAAGATCTCCTGGAGCTGGTGGAAGACGTGCTGCTCAACCGGCGGCCGGACGCGACCGAGCGTCTGGTCTCCTTTGCGGAGACCGTGAAGCAGAAGGGCAAGGCCGCCGCGAAGGACGACGCCTGGCGGCAGGGGACGGTGGAAGAGCGGCTCTCCCACGCGCTCGTCAAGGGCATCGTGGAGTACATCGAGGCGGACGTCGAAGAGGCCCGGCGCGCCTACGTACGGCCGCTGCACGTCATCGAGGGGCCGCTGATGGCGGGCATGAACGTCGTGGGGGACCTCTTCGGCTCCGGGAAGATGTTTCTCCCTCAGGTGGTGAAGAGCGCCCGGGTCATGAAGAAGGCGGTCGCGTACCTCTTGCCGTTCATGGAGGCGGAGAAGAAAGGGTCTGGGGCCGCGCAGGCCCAAGGCACCATTGTCATGGCCACCGTCAAGGGCGATGTCCACGACATCGGCAAGAACATCGTCGGGGTCGTGCTGGGCTGCAACAATTACAGGGTGATCGACCTCGGCGTGATGGTCCCGTGCGAGAAGATCCTGCGGGCGGCGCGGGAGGCGCGCGCGGACATGATCGGCCTCAGCGGGTTGATCACGCCCTCGCTCGAGGAGATGGCCCACGTGGCCCGAGAGATGGCGCGGGAGGGGTTTGACGTGCCGCTCCTGATCGGCGGGGCCACCACGAGCAAGGCCCATACGGCCGTCAAGATCGCCCCGGCCTATCCGCATCCGGTCGTCCATGTGCTGGATGCGTCCCGGGCGGTCGCGGTCGTCAACAAGCTCATCAGCCCGGAGCAGAAGACCGGCTTTGCCGCCGACGTGCGGCAGGATCAGGAGCAGGTGCGGGCCGCGCATCTCGCGGGCGCCGGCCGCCGCTCGCTCCTGCCCCTCGCGACGGCGCGCGCCCGCCGGACTGCCATCGAGTGGCGCGCGGCCGACCTCCCCGCGCCGGCGTTTCTCGGTGTCCGTGCCCTGGAGGTGCCGCTGGAGGACCTCGTCCCGTACATCGACTGGTCCCCGTTCTTCCACACCTGGGAGCTGCGCGGCCACTATCCCGCACTGCTGGAAGATCCAGTGGTCGGGCCGAGGGCCCGGGAGCTTTTCGAGGACGCCCAGGGCCTCCTCGGTCGGATCGTGGCGGGAAAGTTGCTGCAGGCGAGGGGCGTGTATGCGTTCTTCCCCGCGAACAGCGTCGGCGACGACATCGAAGTGTACGCGGACGCGGGGCGCACCAGGGTGCTCGCGACGTTCCACACGCTGCGGCAACAGGGCGACAAGCCCGAAGGCCAATTCAATCAGGCGCTGGCCGATTTCATCGCCCCGAAAGCCACGGGGCTTCCGGACCACCTGGGGGCCTTTGCCGTGACCGCGGGCCACGGCGTGGAGGAGCTGTGCGCCAGGTTTGAGCAGGACCACGACGATTACAGCGCCATCATGGTGAAAGCCCTGGCAGACCGCCTGGCCGAAGCGTTTGCCGAATGGCTCCACAAACGGGCGCGCACCGACTGGGGCTACGGGGCTGACGAGCGGCTGTCGAACGAGGAATTGATCCGTGAACGCTATCGGGGGATCCGTCCGGCGCCCGGCTATCCGGCCTGCCCGGACCACACGGAAAAGCGCATCCTCTTCGATCTGCTGCACGTGGAGCAGCAGACCGGCATCCGGCTCACGGAGACCTTCGCCATGCTTCCGGCCAGCTCGGTCAGCGGCCTCTATTTCGCGCATCCGCTCGCCCGGTACTTCGCGGTGGGCAAGATCGACCGCGATCAGGTCGTGGATTATCACCTGAGGAAGCGCATGGAGCTGCGCGCGGTCGAGCGGTGGCTGGCGCCGAACCTCAATTACGACCCGGATCAGTTCAACGGAGGGCCGTCGGGGGCGCCGGGAACGCCGGCGGGCTCGTGCTCGTGCGGCCAGCCCCACCCGGTCATGAGTGTGTGAGGAGCCCCGCGCGTGGCCATGAAACTCGTCTCCAACCCTCAGAACCCGTTCGCGTCTCATCACCGGGAGCTGCTTGAGCCCGCCCCGGACGTCTCCGTGCAGGTCTTCGAAGAGGAGTCCCGCGAGATCCTCAGCCGGAACGACAGCCCTGACCTGCCGTTCCGCTGGAGCGTCAATCCCTACCGGGGCTGTTTTCATGCGTGCGCCTACTGCTACGCGCGGCCGAGCCACGAGTACTGGGGATTCGGGGCCGGCACCGACTTTGACTCCAAGCTCGTGGCGAAACCCAACGCCTCGGCCCTCCTCCGGCAGTCGTTCCTGAAGCCGTCCTGGGAGGGGGAGCTGATCGTCTTCTCCGGCAACACCGATTGCTACCAGCCCCTGGAGGCGTCCTACCGCTTGACGCGTGCGTGCCTGGAGGTGTGCGCCGAGTTCCGGAATCCGGTGGCGGTCATCACCAAATCGGCGCTGGTCGCGCGCGACCTCGACCTGTTGCTGGATCTGCACCGAGACGCCTGGGCCCGGGTCTACCTGAGCATTCCGTTCGCCGACAGCGGCACAGCCCGGAAGGTGGAACCCAACGTGCCGACGATCGCCAAGCGCCTGGAGACCCTGAGGACGCTCTCGGACGCCGGCATCCGGACCGGAGTCTCCATCGCCCCCGTGATTCCCGGGCTGAACGAGCAGGATATTCCAGAGATCCTCGGTATGGCGCGCGAGGCCGGCGCCGTGGAGGCCACCTATGTGCTGCTCAGGCTGTCCGGACACGTCGAGGACGTGTTCCTGGAGCGCATGTCCCGGGCCTTTCCGGATCGCATCGGCAAGATCAGCAACAGAATCCGCGAGGTGCGCGGGGGGAAGCTCAGCGAGAGCGGGTTCTTCAAGCGCCATCACGGAGAGGGACCCTACTGGGACATGATCGACCGGCTGTTCACCATGGGCATGCGGAAGGCCGGATACCCGGATGAATCCGAGGAGCCGATCCCCCGAACCTTCCGGCGGCCGGGCCCGGAGCAGCAGGAGTTGTTCTGAGGCCCGGGCCGCAGCCCGGCCCGCCTTGCGACGATGGCGCTGACACGACGCGATCTGCTGTCCCGCCTCGGCTTCGGCCTCACCTTCCTTCCCGCGCTCGCGACGGTCCCGCGCTCGGTCCTCGGCAGCGTGCTGTTCGAGCCGGAGGGCGAGCAGGTTCCCGCCCGATCGGTCCCGCCGAATCCCTTCACCGATCACGGAAGGTCCCTCGTCGCGATCGTGCGCGGGCAGGATCAGACCGCGATGCTGCAGGCGGGTCTGGAGCTGCTGGGCGGCCTGCGGCTGGACTGCCGCGGCAAACGGGTCCTGATCAAACCGAACCTGGTGAATGACCGGCCTCCTCCGACCACGACCAGCCCAGAGGTGGTGGTGTCGCTGGTGAAGTTTGTCAAGAAGGCCGGGGCCGCCGATGTGATCGTGGCCGACAGCTCGGGGATCGTGCGCATGCCGACGGCCCGGAACTTCGACGCGACCGGTCTCAAGCACGCCGTGGAATCCGCAGGGGCACGGGTGCTGCCGTTGGAAGAATACTCATGGGTGCGGGTCGAGCCTCCGGGGGCAAAGGACCTGCCGTATTTTTACGTCTCCAAGCCGGTGTATGAGGCCGATCTCTTCATCAATGTGCCCATCGTGAAGACGCACCGCTTTGCCCATTACTCCTGCAGCCTGAAAAACCTCGTGGGCATCGTGCATCCCCGCTTCCGTCCGTCCGTGGCATTTCTGGCCGGCAATTGGCAGGAGCGGATCGCGGAATTGAACTTGGCCGTCCATCCGCAGCTCACGGTCGCGGACGGTGGCACCATCATGATCGCCGGAGGGCCGACGAGCGGCACGTCCGCGCATCCCGGCCTGCTCGTGCTGAGCGGGGATCGTGTCGCGCTGGATGCCGTCGCGGTGGCGGTGATTCGGTCGTTCGGCGCATGGCCGAAGCTGCAGGCAGGACGGGTCTGGGAACAGCGTCAAATCAGACGAGCGGCCGAGCTGGGGTTGGGGGCCGGCGGTCCGGCTGGCGTGGAGATCCGGAGCCGGGCCTTGGCGCCCGACCCCGGATTCGAGCGGCTGCTCGAGACGATCCGGACGGATCTGGAGATTACTGGGCTGCCTTGATGGGCAGGGGCTCCGCGTTCTTGGGCGCGTCCTTGGCGCATCGGATGCCGATGTACACGCGGCGCTCCTCGGGCGGATGCTTGTGGCGGTTGGAGACCCGGAGCGTCTCGGCGTTGTTTCGCCAAGAGCCGCCGCGGATCACCTTTTCCTTCCCGGAAGGGGGGCCGGCGGGATTCTTGGCCGCTCCGCTCTTGTAATAGTCCGGGTCGTACCAGTCCTGGACCCACTCCCAGACATTACCGGCCATCTCATAGGCGCCGTACGGGCTCTTCCCGAAATGGTACTGATTGACGTTGGCCAGGGTCGCCAGCCCGTCCCACATCGGCACGGGGTCGAAGGCGTAGTTGGCGCGGTTGCCCGTCACGGCGTCGTTCCCCCAGGGATACGTGCGGCCGTCGGTACCGCGGGCCGCCTTCTCCCATTCGGCCTCTGTGGGCAGACGGCCGCCTGCCCATTTGCAATACGCCGCCGCATCGTCCCAGCTCACATTGATGACCGGCAGCGTCGCTGCGCCGTCGAGCGGGGTGTCTCCGCGCCAGATCGTCAGCTTGGGATCCATGGGATTCTGGGGCGTGCGATGTCCGGTGGCCTTGACGAACACCTGATACTGTTTGTTCGTCACCTCGTACTTGCCGATATAAAACGCGTCCAGGTAGACGGTGCGCTTCGGGGTCTCGTCGGGGTCGGGCATGATGGCGGGCAACCGGGGATCCTTCTCGGACGGCCCCGGGCGGGTCTCGGACGAGTTGGGGTCCGGCATATCGGCACCCATGAGGAATTCTCCAGCCGGGACGAGCGTCCACTCGCTCGACGATTCGCTCGCGGCCTGGGTCTTCGCCAGCAGCATCAGCATGTTCGTGCGGTCCGGATGGGCGGCCGGGGCGAGCTTCAACCAGGTGAGGATCGTGTCCTTGGCCTCGGGCCTGGCGAGCTCCGTCTCACAGATGCCTTTCAGCCGGAACAGAGTTTCGTCCTGGGGCAGGTCCCGGATGGCTTCGGCCATCTCCACGAGGGCATTGGCGCACTGCCCCTGCTGCACCATGCTGCCGGCCAACGCCACACGGTCCTGCGCCGAGAGTCCCGGAATCGGACGGTAGTCTTCGGCTGAAAAGGCCGGACTGCCCGGATGGATGCTGGTGACGAACAGAAGAACGGCAGCGGTGATTCTGATCGCAGACATTCTGCCTCCTATGGTGCCGGATGTGACAGAGGTCATTTGGAATCTTTGGAGTCTTTGGCGTCCTTCGCGCACCGGATCCCGATGTAGGTCCGTTTGTCGGCGGGCGGCTGCTTGCTGCGGTTCGTCGAGCGGAGCTTGTCCGGCGCATTCTGCCAGGAGCCACCGCGCTTCACCTTGAACTGGCCCGACGCAGGGCCGGTCGGGTTCTTGGCCGGGCTGTTCTTGTAGTACTCCGGATCATACCAATCCTGGACCCACTCCCAGACGTTGCCAGCCATCTCGTAGGCGCCGTAGGGGCTCTTGCCGAACTCGTACTGGTCCTTCTTGGCGAGGGTGGTCGGCCCTTCCCAGAACGTGACCTCGGCGATGCCGTAGTTCGTCCGATTGCCCGTGACCGGATCATTTCCCCAGGGATACGTGCGGCCGTCGGTGCCGCGGGCGGCCTTTTCCCATTCCGCCTCAGTCGGCAAGCGACCGCCGGCCCATTTACAGTACGCCGCTGCATCCTCCCAGCTCACGTTGATGACCGGCAGGTCCTCCACGCCCGGGAGCATCGTCCCGCCGCGCCAGAGATTGAACAGCGGTTCCGGGTTGTCGGGGGATACGGGTGGCGCGTGGCCGGTTGACTTGACGAAGACCGCGTAGTTGCCGTTGGTGACCTCGTACTTGCCGATGTAGAACGCGTCCAGATGCACGCGGTGCTTGGGCGCCTCGTCCGGCTCCGCGGGCGGGCCCTCCGTCCCCATCTCGAACTCGCCGGCCGGGACCAGCACCCATTCGGCCGGGGCTTCGGTGGACGCCTGGGACTTGGCGAGCAGGGAGAGCATCTTCGTGCGCTCGGGGTGGGCCTGCGGCGCCACCTTCAGCCACTTCATGATCGTGTCCT
The DNA here is from genome assembly GCA_964373355.1 of uncultured Nitrospirales bacterium. Taxonomy (GTDB): domain Bacteria; phylum Nitrospirota; class Nitrospiria; order Nitrospirales; family Nitrospiraceae; genus CAYJUM01. Next base: position 18,873 of record CAYJUM010000005.1, read on the forward strand.
TGGCTTGAGGGCGGAGCAGCTCCGTCTCGCAGACGCCCTTGAGCCGGAGCAAGGCCTCGTCCTCCGCATTCTCCTTCATGGCCTCGGTCAGCTCCATGAGCGCATTGCGGCACTGGCCCTGTTGGACCATGGCGTTGGCCAGGACCGCGCGGTCCTTGGCCGCCAGACCGGGGATGGGAAGGTAGTCGTCGGCCGCCGCCGTATGGGTCACCATGATCGATGTCAACAACGCAAGCGCAGGCACCGTGCCCGTCCGGAAGTGATGCATGGTCCTCCTGTAGGATGTCGGCGAGGCGATCGCTATTTGTACTGCCGGTCGAACTCTTTGATCACCTGGTCGGTGATGTCGAGGGTGTCACGGTTGTAGATGACGATCTTGATGGTGTTCTCGCTGCCCTTGTCGACGACGAGAGAGATGCCGGCTTTCTCGGCGACGGCCTTGGTAGCGGACTGGACCTTCTTCATGTAGTCGTCCACGAGCTCCTTCTGCTTCACCGTGAATTCCTGCTGGAACTCCTGTGCTTTCTTCTGGAAGTCCTGGAACTTCGTCCGGAATTGTCCCTGTTTCTCCCGCTTCTGGGACTCGCTCAGGCTCGACTCCTGCTCGCGGATCTGTTTCTCGAGATTCTTGAGCTCCTCGTCATCGCTCGCGAGCAGCTTCTGGCGGGTGTTGGCGTACTCCTTCAGCGCATCGAGGGCGCGGCGGCCCGCTTTGGATTTTTCGAGCACCGCCTGCGGGTCCACGACTCCCATCTTGAAATCGGAGGTGGCGGCCATGGCGGAGGGGGCTGAGAGAATGACGCAGACATGGAGGGCGATTCCGGTGACGGCGGCGACCGCCACCCGCAGCACGCGGCTAAGCATATTCCTGCTCTCCTTTCGGGTGTGGAGGGTCTGTAAAAACCCCGGCAGAATAGCGTCAGGTACGACGGGTGTCAAGGTAATTTGGTGGTTTCTTGACAAGCCTCGGCGGCCGCCCGTATATCCCGATCACCGGCACGAACGGGTTCCAGTTGCAGGGCCCGCCGGCTGACGAGGAGATCATGGCGTCGGACATCTGGTGGCTGGAGCGGAGTGTTTCGGGCATGCCTTCCTCTGCGTGGCGCCGCCCCCGGCACGCGGGGGCAAGGAGAAGTGTCTCGGGTTCTATCCCAAGGATGCGCGGAAAGGCGTCGCGATCGTGGGAGGCCCGGGAGTGGAACAAGCAGGACTTCACGCTGACGGAAAACAACGCATGATTTCATCCACAGCATCGTGTCGAGCATCGGCTTGAAGACGCCACGCCGGCTCAAAGGGCCGCTTCCCCTGGACGACGTCAAAGCGCTGGCGGCGGCCAATGAGTGACGCCGCCCTGTTCGTCAAGGCGCTCCAACGGGACACCGTGTCCTGTCCCACTGCCGGATGCGCCGGCCCCGTCGCTATCGAGGATGTCTCGCCCGGCCACGCGCCGGTGAAGACCTTCCGGCTGGCATGCGCACGCTGCGGGTGGCGCCGGGACATAGCCGGACGAGTCGAGCGCGTCCCGCCTTGGGATGAGGCGGCGCTCCTGCTGATGGCGGACGCGCACCTCATGCACCAGCAGCCGACGTGTCCCTTCGACGGCGTCCCGGTGGTGTTCACGTCGCTTCCCAACCCGCGGCGACGGGCGCGATACCGGGTGTCGTGCTTCTACTGCGGGCGGACGGCCGAGATGGATTGGCCCCCGTCGGAGGCTAGGCGGTAGCGTCACCGGTCGGAATGGAAGGCGAGGCGCACCCGTTCCTGAGCTTCCTGTCTCAGGCGGTCGGTCGAAGCCGCGAGTTCCCGCTTGAGCGTTTCGAGGAAGACGTCGCGCGGGGAGCGGTCTTCCACGGGCACCGCGGACGGCTCGGCATCCGGCCGCGGGGCGGGCTGCCGGCCGGCGGCGATCACCCGCTCCAGCTCGGCCTGTTTCTCCGCGAGCTCAAGAGTGAGCCGCTCGATCGTGGCCAGGGCGCGTCGCTGCTCGTCCTGAAGACGGCCGTGCGCCGACGCCAGGGCTTCGTAGGTCAGGCGCAGGGCCGCGAACTCCTCTTCATGCGATTGCAGGGCGTGGAGTGACGCGGCTGTCTCGGAGAGCCGCGCGCTGAGGTCGGCACACGACTGGTCCTGCACCCGCTTCGCCTCGACCAAGGCCGCCATCTCCTCCTGCAGGCCGACATGTCGTTGGGTCAACGTCTTCAATTGCTCCTGAAGGACCATGTGTTGGTCCGAGAGCCGGTTCGACGCTTCGGTCAGCCGGGCCCGGTCGGCCGCGAGCTCCTCGACCCGCCGCTGGAGCACCTCGTGTTGCTGGAGTGATGCGGCGAGCTCCTCCGCGGCCGCGGCGTGCTCCTGCGCGCGACGCTGGGCTTCCGCCTGGGACGCGCGCGCCGTCTCGAGGGCGTGGGCAAGCTGCTCCTGAAGGGCGGCACGCTCCCGGGCGAGCTCTTCGCGGAGCGCGGTTTCCATCGCGCGATGGCTCACGGCGAGTTGATCATGCTCTTCCGAGAGCGCCTCCAATTGACGGCGCAGCGCCTGGTTGGCGCCCTGGCTGTCCTCCTGCGCTGTGCCCAGCCGCGCATTCGCTTCCGTGAGCGACCGGATCGTGTCGCAAAGCGCTCGCTGCTCGTGCTGGGCGTGCTCCCGGGCCCGTTCCGCTGCAGCCTGCATCTCATGGACCCGGGCCTCCAGGAGGTGGATCTGCTCTTCGAGGGCCCGGTGTCGTGCCAGCGCCGTCTTGTGTTCCTGCGAGAGCCGGGCGTGGTCGGCCTCACGTTCCCGGCTGTCGCGGGCATGGACTTCCAGGCGCTGAATCAGGTCCGCGTTCTCGCGAGTGGCCACGTCGAGCTGATCCCGCAGCGTCGCATTCTCATCCTGCACCAGGCCCATCTGCTCCGTCGCGGCCGACAGGTCCTGCGCGAGGCGCTGCGTGTCCCGCAGTGACTGCACCTCCCCCTGGAGCGTCCCGTCGTCCCGGTCGTCACCCTGGGCGCGGGCCCGGGCCATGGCGCGGAGCGCGTCCACCTCGGTCTTGAGCCCGAAGTGCTGCACGGCCACCTTCTCCAGCAGAGGCCGCAGCTCCGACAGGGCGCCATAGTCGGACAACATGGGTGGGAGCGGGTGGGGCGGATGAGCGGTCAGGGCCTGGAGCGCCCCTGCAAACCAATCCAGGGCCGCGCGGTCCGGTCTGTCAGGGGAGGCGGGAGGCCGCGTGCCTCCTTCGGGCGGCAATCGCGATGCATCAATCTCCCGGCGCAACTCGTGGTAGCGGATCGCGAGCTTTTCGAACGAGCGCTGCAATTCGGCGACGGCGGAAGACCCGATTCCGAATTTCGGTGGCAGCGCGGGGAGCGGCCGGATGGGCTCGGCTAGCAACGCGTCCAGCGCGTCCTGGAACCATTGGTACTGGGCGACGATGTCTTTGATGTCAGGAAGGGCCATGGGGCACTCGCATCGGGCGGGAACGGGACGGGTTGCCGGGCAGCGGCGCGCCGGGCAGCCGTCGCGGCCGGGCTCCTAGACAAAATAGCGGCTCGTGTCGAATTTGTATTCCGTGTTGTCGACCAGGCGCGCCACGTTGCGGACGTACTCGCCGTCCGGCCCCGTCTCCGTGAGATCCACCTCAGGCCCTTCGATCGGGTTGCCTTGGGCGTCGGTGATGATTTTGACCCAGGGGCGCTCGGCGTCCTCGCGCTTCTGCGCCGGACGGAGGACGACCGCCAGCTCGCCGGTGTCCAGGAGCAGCAGGCTGCCGATGGGCAGCAGGCCCACGCAGTTGACGAAGAGCTTGAGCAGCACGGGATCGAACGACTGGCCGGCCTTGGAGAACATGATCTTCAGGACCTTCTCAGGCGGCATCGGCTCGCGGCGGTAGACGCGGGAGGAGGTCATGGCGTCATAGCAGTCGGCGATCGTCAGAATGCGGCCGGTCAGCAATTGTTTCCACGGCATGGTCAGTTTGGGGTAGCCGGAGAAATCATAGTTCTGATGGTGCTCGAAGGCGGCGGCCGCCATCCTCGCCGGGAGGTTGTCCACGCCCCGGAGCTTCACCATGGCAATGACGCCCTCGGTGGGATGGCTCCGCATCTTCCGCCAGTCCTCGTCCGTGAATTCGCCGGCCTTATTCAGCACGTCGATGGGGATAGACGCCTTACCCATATCGTGAAACAGCGCGGCGAGCCCCAGATCGGCCAGCTCGGCCTTGGGGTAGCCGACCCGGTTGCCCAACGAGATGGACAGCAACGACACGTTGACGGAATGGTTGTGGGTGTACTGGTCGTAGCACCGGAGCGTGGTGAGGCCCAGGAGAATGTTCTCGTCCTGGCCCATGAGGTCCACGATATTCTGGATGACCCGCTTGGCCTGGCGGAAGTTCGGCGGGCGGCCGGCGGAGATGTCCGCGGTCACCTCACCGACCGCCTCCGCCGCCTTCACGTAGTTGTGGCGGGCGAGGAGCTTCGCCTCCTTCTGTTTTTCGCCCACCTTGATCGTGACGTAGGTGGCTTCGTCGATCTGGATGCTCTGCAGCCCCTTGTCTTTCAGCTCCTGCTGCAGCGTGGCGAACGAGGCGGTGGCGGGATCGTGCGTGACGAAGAGATAGGCGAACTCCCGCAGGTCCGTCGGCTGCACGTCGGCGCCAAAGGTGATCGCGCCGATGCTGCGGGCGTTCAGGCTGTCGATGAACTCCATGAAGATCGCGAACTGCTGGGAGTTCATCTTGAGGTACGTGTCGCCCAGGAACAGAAAATCGTTCTGGAGCCGCAGCACGACCGGCCCGTCGTGCCCGAGCGTTTTGACGAGCGTCAGGAGCGCGTCCACGGACTGATTCAGGGCGGCGTTGGTCCGGTCGTGGAGTTTTGCGGTCTTCAGGAGAATGTGAAGCTGCGTCACGAGCTGGCCGGCCAGGAACTGCACTTCCTGGTCGACGATGTCCTTCGCCTCCGAGCCGCGCGCGACCTTGGTGGTGAGGGACTTCTCATAGGTCAGGATCGGCTGCGTCGCCGCCTCCAGCCCTGGGTCCGGATGTGAGGGGGGGGTCGCGGGCTTCATGATTGGGAGGCTGAGGGCGCGGGCGTCTGCTGGCGTTTGGCCAGGGAGGCCAGCGCGACCGCGCACGCGTTCCGGACGATCTTGTTGCGCCGTTTCTCGCCGGTCTTGAGGGCGGCGACGGCTTCGGCGGTGCCTGCCCGGCCCAGCGCCTCGGCGGCGAGCGCAGCCATCTCCTGCCGCTTGCCCTTATTGGGCCAGAGCCACTGGGTGACCAACTGCTTCCAGTACTGGACGGCCTGGTCGCCGGCCGTCTGGCTGATCGCCAGGAACGTGGCGCGCTTCTCCGAGATCGACCGGTCCATGAACTCCTTCTGGCCGACGATGGGAGCCCACTGGGCGAACGGCAGCGTGTAGTGGCCGCCGGTCAGGAGCTTCAGGGCGTACATCCGGATAGACCCTTCCGGGTCGTTGAGGAAGGTGAGCAGCGGCCGGCCGTCGCCCGTGGGGCGCAACAGCCCGATCGTGCGAACCGCCTCCTTCCGCACCTGACCGTCCTTGTGCTTGGCCAGCGGCGTGATGTGATCCGCCGCACGCGGGTCCCCCAGCCGTCCCAGGACGTACACGAGGTTACGGACGTAGTACCACCGCGCATCGCCGAGGCCTTTCACCAACGGCTCAGACATGTCCTTGGCGACTTCCACCAGCGCTTCACAGACCACTGAGCGGTGCTCCCGGTGCTCGAGATTGCTGAGCAGTGAGCAGAGGGCGGGGACCGAGGCGGATTTGAGCTGCAGGAAGAAGGCCATCAAGCCTTCGGTCGGGTGCTGGGCCGAGGCGTTCAGGACTTTCTCGACCGCTTTGATCTGCTCGGGCTTGCCCATGCTGGAGAACAGCTCCGTGAGCTTGCCGCGGAGCGAGTCCGGAAGGTCCGGCCGGTCGGCGACGCCCCGGAGCACCTTCAGGGTCGTATTGAGCTGCTTCCAGTTGCCCTGACCGAGGAGGGCCGTCAGGATCTCATCGAACATCTCCAGCAGCTTGCCGACGATGTCCTCGGATTTTTCGCTGGTCAGGATCGCCACCAGCACGTTCATCACGTAGCCAATACTGTCGATGGACGCCTCCTGCTCCAGGTCGCGCGCCAGTTGATCCAGCTCCGCCTGGGAGACCTCGTAGCCGGGAAGGCCGGACTGGAAGTGCGACTTCCCCTTCGTCTTGCCGTCCGCGTCCTGGGCTTGCTTGGCGGACTCCTTGGCTCGCACGTCCTTCAATGTGCTCGTGGGGCGGTCGAGGGTGGTCGCATCCTGTGGCGTCAGGACCTCCACCGATTGCCCGGACTTCACGATTTCCTCGGCGGTGACCAGCGAGATGGTGGGCAGGTTCTTGTCCCACAGCCGGGTGACGATGTCTTCTTCGGCGTCGTCCGCCTCGCTCTCGCCCTGCAAGGTCTCCAGGAAATAGGCGAGGTCCTCCTGGGTGAGCCCCTGATTGAAGCTCAGCTCGCGGATCCCGTCGGCGTAGAGCTTGAACGCGAGGTTTTCGGTCGGAGAGGTGTTCTGATAGACGAGTTCATCATGGTAGTAGAGCTCGAAGCGCTGGACCAGAAACGCGATGGCCGGCTGCACCGCCAGTTGCGCGCTGAGCTCCTGATAGAACTGCTGGACGAACTTTCTGGCGACGGGATTGTTCGCTCCGTAGATCCGGACCGTCCGGAACGTCTTGTCCAGGAGGGTGAGCAGGTGCTTGATCGCGATGAGGTCATGATCGCCGAGCGAGGCGGGATCAGGACGTTTGGCGGACGCTGTGTGGGAGATCGGGTGTGCCATGTACGGAGAATGTTACCGGTGCCGGTCCTCCCGTCAAGAAAACGGTGATTTCCGAGCGCCTTATCGGTTCCCGCTCGCCGGTTCGGCTCCCACGCCGGGCGACAGCGCCTCGGCGAGCAACGGCAGATGACAGACCTGGTTCCCGCCGTGTTTCTTGGCCATGTACAGGGCCACGTCGGCCGACTTGAGCATGTCGGCCGGAGTAGGGGCGGGCGATTCCCCCGGCATGTAGGTGGTGACGCCGATGCTGGCCGAGAGCCGGAACGTCGTCGTGCCGCCCCCGAACACGTACTGCTCGACGGTTTCCCGGATGGCTTCCGCCGGCGCCAGGCTGCTTTCCTTGGTGACGTCCGGCAGGATCCAGACGAACTCGTCCCCGCCGAGGCGTCCGATCAGGTCATAGCCGCGCGACTGGAGAGCCAGCAAGGAGGCAAAGTCCTGCAGCACACGGTCTCCCATGTCATGGCCGTAGATATCGTTGATGGACTTGAACTTGTCCAGGTCCAGCATGGCGCAGGAGACCGGCCGTTGGAACCGCTTGGCGCGGTCCAGTTCCCGGGCGAGATTCTCGAGTAGCAGCCGGCGATTGGGCATACCGGTGAGGTCGTCATGCGTGGCGGCGTAGGCCATCTTTTCCCGGTCGGTCCGGATACGCTGGGCGTACTCGGCCAGCGCCCCGTAGAACATCGTCATGACCAGGAAGAACGGTACGCGGAGCAGCACCGCTTCGAGCGGCGTGGACTCATCATCGTTCCACAGGGTGAAGATCCCGTAGGCGGCGCAGATCATCGCGGCCAGGATCAGGGTGCGCTTCAGGTTGCCGGCGGCTCCGGCGATCAGCATGATCCCGAAGTAGACGACGTACAGATCGGTGCCCCTCGAGCCGGTCATGTACAGCGTCGCGGGCACCAGGAGCGTGTCGAGCACCACCAGGATGGTGGTCAGGTTGCTCAGGCTGATCAGCCGCGGCATCACGTACAGGAACAGCACGTTGGACGAGAGCAGCGTCAGGACATAGATCGCGCTCGTGCCCATCCCCAACGGGTCCTGGCCGCTGATCAGCACGTGGATGGAGAGGACGATGACCACCAGCCACTGGAGGATGGGCACCGGCTTGATGTACTTGTCCCAGGATTCGGTCGTCGTCATCGGTAATGCGGCCCTTTCATGGGTCGGTCAGGGTCGGGACGCTGACACCGCGGCCCCGTCGGACCCTTGGGACACGGCAACCCGCGCTTCGGCCAGGGGCACATGCTGGATGCGGTTGCCACCCTGCTTCTTCGCGAGCGCCAACGCCGAACGCGCGGCCTGGAGCACCTCGGCGGGGGTGGGTTGGGCGGTTTCCCCGGGGGCATACGTCGTCAGCCCGATGCTGATCGTCATCTGGAAGACGGACTGTCCTGAGCCGAACCGGTTCTTCTGCACTGCCTCGCGCAGGGGCTCTGCGACGCCGGTGCTGTGCTCCCGGGGCGCCTCCGGCAGCACCCAGGCAAACTCATCATGATCCAGGCGGCCAATGAGCTCATACCCCGCGGTCTGCAACGCCAGCAGTGACGCGAAATCCTGCACGACATTATCGCTCATACCCTGGCCGTATGTCGCGGCGACGCTGTCGAATTGGTCAATGCTGATGACGGCGCAGGACACCGGCCGCTGAAAATGCTCGGCGCGGTCCAGCTCCCGGGCCAATCCCTCCACCCAGAGCTGTTTGTTCGGCATGCCGGTCAACTCGTCATGCGTGGCCGCGACGGGGACCTGCGCTTTGTCGGCCCGTTCCTTACGGGCGATATCGGCCATGACCCCGTAAAAGAGGGTCACCACGAGGAAGAACGGCCAGCGCATCAGAACCGTCTCGAGGTCCGGCGCGGGCTCTTCATCACTCCAGAGCGCGAAGCCTCCATAGGCGACGCACACCACGGCGGCCAATGCGAGGGCCCGCTGCATGCTGCCGGCGGCGCCGGCGATCAGGATAATGCCGAAATACACGATGTAAAGATCGGTGCGGGTGGTCCCGGTGGCGTACAGCGTCACGGGCACCAGCAGGGTGTCGATCAGCACGAGCACCGTGGTCAAGGCGGTCAATGGCACAACCCGCGGCAACCAGTAGAGCATGGCCAGGTTGCCGGCCACGAGGAACAATACGTAGATGGCGGTGGGACCCGTGCCCAGGGGGCCAGGACTGGAGACCAGCACATGGATGGCCAGAACAATGACGACCAGCCACTGCAAAGACGGAATGGGCCTGACCTGTTTGTCCCAGCTGTATGCCATGGTCCGAGAGAGAAATTTCGCTTATTCTACTGGGGTTTCCCTATTTGTCAATGAAGATTCGTCCCGGTACAATCCGACTGATTTTGGGAGAGATCATGGAAAGTGTCGCGTCCTCCGCCCCGACCATTGTGTGTTTCGGCGACAGCCTGACGGCGGGCTATCAGTCGCCGGCGGCGGACTGTCCCGGCGGCCGGGACACACCATACGGTGAATTCCTTCAGCACCGCCTGGGAGCGGCCGCGCAGGTACTCGTGAGCGGGATCTGCGGCGAGGTCACCGGGGAGATGGTGCTGCGGTTCCGGCGGGATGTCTTGGACCGCCGCCCGGCTTTCGTGGTCCTGCTGGGCGGTACGAACGACTTGGGGTGGCATGCCGCGCCGGCGGACATCATGAGAAACCTCCTGAACATGTACGAGCAGGCGCTCGGGGCCGGGATCCGGCCCATCGCCGTCACCGTGCCCTCGATCCGCATGGGCACTGTTCACGCGGGTGGCCCTGATTTCGAATGGCTGCACCAGCATGTCGTCCGGCGGCAGGGCCTGAACGCGTTGATCGTCGACTACTGCGCACGGCGCGATGTGCCGTGTGTCGATCTCTTCAGCGCGACGATCGAGCCCGAGACGATGCAACTGGCCGCGACCTATTCCAACGACGGACTGCATCTGACGACCGACGGCTATGCGCTGCTGGCAGAACTTCTGTACGACCAGGTGTTCGGCCCCGCGCTGGGATCGGGCCGCGCCTCCAGCGCCTGACCTTGACAAGCCGGGTCAACAGGAGTAGCAGGTCCCATCCGAACGCAGCCAACTCTTCAACCGAGGAGGTTCAGATGAAATCACCGCGTGGACTTCTGGCAGGCGGTCTGGCCCTGGTGCTGGCGGCGGGCACGGCCGCTTCTCTGGCATTCGCAGCAGACATATCACGGGAAGCGGCGGCCAAGTACATTCTGGCCACCGTCAAGGCGTTCAGGACCGTCTACGTCAAGCAGATCATCGAGCAGGCCAAGAAAGCCGGCGTCAAGCCGAGCGAGAACTGGACCAAGGACGATCATGCGATCATGCTGCCGGCTCAATTGGTCAAGGCGGCTGGCGCCGAGATCAAGGATTTCGAGCTGGGGTTGATCGGCCTGACCCCAATCTACAAGTCCAATCTTCCCAAGACGCAAGCGGAAACCGACGCCCTCAAGAAGATGGTGGCCGATCCGAATCAGAAAGTGCTGACGTTTGCCGATGGGAACCAGTTCAAGGGCTTGGCGGCCGATTTCGCGATCGCTCAGAGCTGCGCCGATTGCCACAATCAGCACCCGGACAGCCCGAAGAAGGACTTCAAGCAGGGCGATCTGATGGGAGCGATCGTGGTGCGGTTCAATCAGTGAACCGGCGCGCTCGCGCGTCAGATGAGGTGCAGCTCGCGGCCGGCTTGCTCGCATGCCGCGAGGACACTGTCCAGGTGCCCGGCGGTGTGCTCTGAGGTTACCGTGAGGCGAAGACGACTCGTGTCCTTCGGCACGGTCGGGGGGCGGACGGCTGGCGCGTAGACGCCCAGCTCCAGCAGCCGGTGCGCCAGGGCCAAGGTTGTGCGTGGCTCTCCGATCAGGACCGGCACGATCGGGCTCCGGGTGTCAGTGAGCCGAAAGCCGAGTGCGGCCAAGCCGCTTCTCAGGCGCCCGTGATTCTGCCACAGCCGCGTGCGCCGCTCCGGCTCCGCCCGGAGCAGCTCCAGGGCCGCGACCGTCGCCGCCGCACAGGCGGGCGGCGGGGCGGTGGTGTAGATGAAGGAGCGGGCGCGGTTGAGCAGATACTCGATGACCGTCTCGGAGGCGGCCACGTAGGCGCCCGCCGTGCCCAGCGCCTTCCCCAAGGTCCCCATATGGAACGGCACCCGATGCTCCAGGCCGAAATGTTCGAGGCTGCCGCGCCCGTGCCGCCCTAGCACCCCGGTTCCGTGCGCGTCATCCACGAGAAGCCGGGCGCCGTAGCGCTCCGCCAGCGCCGTGAGTTCCGGGAGCGGGGCCAGGTCGCCGTCCATGCTGAAGACGCCATCCGTGACGATCAGCGCGTCACGCCCGGCCCGGCGGTTGGCGAGCAATTTTTCCAGATGCGAGACGTCCCGGTGCCGGTAGACCCGGAAGTCCGCCCCGCTGAGCCGGCAGCCGTCGAGCAGGCTGGCGTGACAGAGGCGGTCCGCCAGAATCAAGCCGTCCCGCCCGATCAAGGCCGGGATCAAACCGATGTTGGCGAGATACCCGGAGCCGAAGACCAGCGAGCGGGCTGTGCGCTTAAATCGGGCGAGCGCGTCTTCGAGCGCGGCGTGTGGGGCCAACGTCCCCGAGATCAGCCTCGACGCCCCGGCGCCGACTCCGTAACGGCGGATCGCCTCGATCGCCGCCCGCTTCACACCGGGGTGCGCGGCCAGGCCCAGATAATCATTCGATGCCATCAGGATGACGGAACGTCCGGCGATCCGGACCGTCGGTCCGGCCTCCGACTCGATGACGCGAAGCTCTCGGAGCAGGCCGTGAGTCTTGAGCTCTGCGAGCGCTCGCTCGAATCTGGTCAGAAGATCGCTCATGGTTCGCTGCGCGGGGGTGATCCCGGAGCATCCGCATCATGAAACGGATGGACGGGCGTGTCAATTCGCGTCCGTCACCGTTGATTGACAACGAGAGAGGAAGTTCGTATAAGGTCGCGACCGAACGCGTCCGCATTCATTCCATGCCGTACAAGATCAAGTCCGGTCCCAAAACCCTCGCCGCGGATGAGGCGCACCTGCGTTCCGGGCTCGAGCATTTCTGGAGCCAGGCCCAGGTCTATCGACGGACGATCGCGGCCGGCGCGATCCTCTTCGTGTGCGCCTGCATCGCGGTGCTCGCCGCTCTCTGGTGGGAGTACCGGACCACGGAACAGGCCGCCGACTTGGAGCGACGGGCGACGCGACTGTATCTGGACCGTCCGTTGGACCAGCCGGCCAAAGCCGATGAGAATCTGAAGCAGGCCATTGCCCTGTACCGTCAGCTCATCGAGCGATACCCCAGAAGCCCGCAGGCCCCGCTGGCCCTGTACGCTCTTGGCAATGCCCTGGTCCAGATCAATGACATCGCCGGCGCGATCGAGACCTACAATCGGTATGTGGCGACCTATGGGACGAACAAGCAGTTGCTCGGCATGGTCTACCAACGGCTGGGGTACGCCTATCTCTTGAATGGAGACCGGGACCGGGCCGCCAAAGCCTTCACCGCGGCCCTGGATGTGCCGGGCTCGCTCAACAAGGATCAGGCCCTGTTTGAGCTGGGGAAACTGGAGGAGAGCCAATCCCGCCCCGAAGGAGCGTTGGCCCGGTACCAGGAGCTGTCCAAGTCCTATCCCAATTCCCCTTTTGCCGGCGAGGCCGCGGTCAGAATGAAGGCGCTGGAGGTCAAGCAAACCCCGGCGACATCCCCGCAACCCCCAGCCACCCCCTCTGCCGCTACGCCCTAGCGTTCTTCCGCTCGACGCCGGTCGCCATCAGCTTGGAATGAAGTTGCCGTTCGGAAGGGTTCGAACGCCGGCCCGATCTGAGCGAGCTAGGGTGGGGGCTCAGGGGCCAAGGAGCAGCTTGTCGCCAGGCTTGAGCGTGTGAATGGTGACGGGGTTTCTGGCTTTCAGGTCCTGGACGGATATCTTGAAGCGCTTCGAGATCAGCCAGAGGGAATCCCCGGACCGGACTTCGTACCATCGGCCCGCACCCTTCCGGGGCTGGCTCTTGGCCTTCACGAGGAGCGGCGCCGGTTGTTTCCAGGCGGGCAGCCGTTCGAGCGCCCGCTCCACCGCCGAGCCGCTTCCGACGGGGACTTTGAGCAGATATTCGGCATCGTGCGGGGGAGTCACGTCCCGCCGCAGCTCCGGGTTCAGGTGCCTGAGCTCCTGGAATGAGATGCCGGTCGCGGCCGCGAGAGCACGGAGCATCACCGGCCGGCGGACGACGACTTCTTCGAACTGATGTGGATCCGGGTCCTCGAGCGTGAACCCATAGCGGTCCGGGTTCCTGGCAATGATGGTGGCCGCCATGAACCGCGGGACGTAATCCTTCGTTTCTCGTCGCAGATGGCGGGTGCGGGCCAGGTCCCAGAAACTGTCGCTCTGGGTCTTCTGCAACGCGCGCAGGACCTTGCCTTCCCCGGCATTGTACGCCGCCATCGCCAGCGGCCAGGTGCCGAACAGATCGTAGAGGTCCCGCAGGTACCGTGCGGCGGCCACCGAGGATTTGATGGGGTCCCGCCGCTCATCTACGTAGTCATCCACGCGCAAGCCGTAGACTTTGGCGGTGCCCTTCATGAACTGCCAGGGGCCGGTCGCCCGCGCCCGGGAATACGCCTGGGGATTGAACCCGCTCTCGACCAGGGACAGGAAGACCAGGTCGGAGGGAAGGTCGAACTCCGAGAAGATCTTCTCGACGAGGGGTTTGTACCGGCCGAGCCGGTTGAGCCACTGATCGAATTTGTCCCGGATGGCGATCTGGAAGAAACGGATGTGCGTCTCCACCGAGGTATTCCGGACGATCGGCACGTTGTAGATCGGGTCTTCGGGGACGTCCGGAGGCGATCCGCTTCCCAAGCGCGTCTCGAAGAGCTCGCGGTATCGCCAGGGAACGTCGGCCGACGGGGCAGTGGCCCACGCTTGCGGGGTGGCGAGGGCGTCTTCAGCGGCCTCGACAGCCGCGAGTGCGGAGGGGGCGACGGCGAGGGCGACCTCTCCCACGTACAGCCGTTGAGCCTGGACCGGATGCGGGATCGCGATCAGGGCACAGGCAAGGGCTGCTCCGACGAGCATTCGCTGTCCGAAAAAAGTCGTTGAAAGACCGGTCATCCGTGGCCCCACTGTCTGATAGTTGGTCGTGCTAAGGGTATCGGGGGGGGCATATCTTGTCAAGGAAGATGTCGGAAAGGGACGGCCCTCCAATTCGAGGAGAGGATCGTGCAACCCTTTGGAAAATGGGGCGGAGAGGGCGCTCATCGCCTTGACACTCCCCGGTGCGTGTGTTAGCGTACCGCCCCTCCGACTCACTGATTCTCTCCTGCAGTGGAGGCATGACACTCCAATGTTGAAACGCTACCTGCTTGCGCCGGGACCGACCCCCGTTCCCCCAGAAGTCTTGCTGGCCATGGCCAGGCCGGTCATTCATCACCGGGCGCCTGAATTCGCGCAGCTCTTTGGAGAAGTTCGGGAGGACCTGAAGTGGCTGTACCAGACCCGGAACGACGTGCTGATCCTGGCCGCATCGGGGACCGGGGGCATGGAAGGGTCCATCTCGAATTTTCTCTCCCCCGGCGACAAGGCCCTCGTGGTCAACGGCGGCAAGTTCGGCGAACGCTGGGGCAAGCTGTGCAAGACCTTCGGCGTGCAGGTGACGGAACTCCGTGTGGAATGGGGCCACGCCGTCGATCCGCAGGCCGTGGCGGATGCATTGAAGAAGGATCCCTCCATCAAGGCGGTCTATGTCCAGGCGAGCGAGACCTCGACCGGCGTGGCGCACGACATCAAGTCCCTCGGGGAAATCGTCCGGGGTCACGAGGGAACGATTCTCGTCGTCGATGCCATCACGGCGTTGGGCGTGTTTGACGTGCCGACCGATGCCTGGGGGTTGGATGTCGTGGTCTCCGGATCGCAAAAGGCCTTCATGCTCCCCCCGGGCCTGGCGTTCGTGAGCGTGAGCGAGAAGGCGTGGGCCTTCGCCGAGAAGGCGAAGAACGCGGCGTTTTACTTCAACTTCAGGAAGGAGCGCGAGTCCCAGATCAAGAACCAGACCGCCTATACGCCGGCGGTGTCGCTGATCCTCGGCCTGCAGGAAGTGCTGCGGATCCTGAAAGCCGAGGGGCTTCCGGCGATCTTCGGCCGCCAGGCGCGGCTGGCCCAGGCGACGCGCGAGGGCGTGAAGGCCGCGGGCCTGTCGCTGTTCCCGAAGCAGTCCCCCAGCGACGCGCTGACCGCCATCTCGTCCCCGGACGGCGTGGACGGCCAGGCGATCTACCGCAATTTGCGCGTGCAGTACGGCATCACGGCGGCCGGCGGCCAGGACCATCTGAAGGGCAAGATCTTCCGCATCTCGCACATGGGATACATGGACACGTTCGACGTGATCACCGCGCTCGCGGCCATCGAGATGGTGCTGAAAGGCCTCGGATACGGCGTCCGGCTCGGCAGCGGAGTCGCCAAGGCCCAAGAGCTGCTGATGGTCAGGTCCTGACGCACGCACGATGAAAATCCTCGTCAGCGACAGCCTCTCCAAGCACGGAGTCGAGATCCTCGAGCGCGCCGGCTTCACGGTGGACGTCAAGACGAAGCTCGCCAAGGACGAACTTCTCCGCGAGATCAAGCAGTACGACGGGCTGATCGTGCGGTCGGCGACCAAAGTGACCGCGGACGTCATCGCCGCGGCCGAGCGGCTGAAGGTGGTCGGGCGGGCCGGCTCCGGCCTGGACAATGTCGACACCCAGGCGGCCACGCGACGGGGCATCGTGGTCATGAACACGCCGGGCGGCAACACCGTGACCACGGCCGAGCACACCTTCGCCATGATGTTCGCCATGACCCGGCGGATCCCTCAGGCGACGGCCTCGATGAAGAGCGGGAAGTGGGAGAAGGACCGGTTCATGGGCGTCGAGCTGTACAACAAGACCCTCGGGGTCGTCGGGATCGGGCAGATCGGCGGCTACCTCGCGAAGCTGGCGCAGGGCGTCTCGATGACCGTCATTGCGTACGATCCCTATCTGGCCGAGGACCGGGCCCGCAAAATGGGCGTCGAACTGGTGGAGCTCGACGAGCTGTTCCGACGAGCGGATGTCATCTCGGTGCACACCCCGCTGACCGCCGAGACGCGATCGTTGATCAATGCCGAGGCGATCGCCCGGATGAAACCCGGGGTGATGATCGTCAACTGCGCCCGCGGCGGGATCGTGCACGAGGGAGACCTGTACCAGGCCTTGAAGACCGGCAAGGTCGCCGCCGCCGCCTTCGACGTCTTCGAAGAGGAGCCGATCAAGCCGGCGCACCCGCTGCTGACGCTCGACAATTTCATCTGTACGCCGCACATCGGCGCGGCCACGAACGAAGCCCAGGAGCATGTGGCGATCGGCATCGCCGAGCAGATCGTCGATTATTTCACCAAGGGCATCGCGCGCGGGGCCGTCAACATCCCGTCCGTGCCGCCGGAGCTGCTGCCCCAGCTCCAGCCGTATATCACCCTGGCCGAGAAGATCGGGCTATTCCAGGCGCAACTGTTCGAGGGCGGCCTCGAAAGCGTGACGGTCGAGTACAACGGCGAAGTTGCCTCGCTCGGCGTGGCGCCGCTGACGATCGCCGTCCTGAAGGGCTTGCTCACTCCCATCCTCGAGGACGCGGTGAACTACGTGAATGCGCCGGTCATCGCCAAGGAGCGGGGGATCGAGGTCAAGGAGGTCAAGAGCGGCGACGCGGGCGATTTCACGAGCGTCATCCGCCTGCACGTCAAGGGCAGCAAGAATGCGCATCGGATGGCGGGCACTCTCTACAGCCGGAAGGACCCGCGCATCATCGAGATCGACAAGTTCCAGGTGGAAGTGGTCCCCGAAGGGCACATGATCCTGATCCTGAACGTGGACCGGCCCGGTGTGATCGGGACCGTCACGGGCGTGCTGGGGGACCATCAGGTCAACATCGCCCGGATGCAATGCTCGCGGGAGGAGAAGGGCGGCCGCGCCCTGCTGATCATCGGCCTGGACGCCCCGCTGCCGAGCGGCGTCCTGCAGATGATCGGTCGCGGGAACAACATCCTGTCCGTCAAGCTGGTGGACCTCACCAAGGGGTTGTGACCCCTCCTGCCGAGCCGACCGTCCCGTGGTGATTGCAACGCGAGCCGAGGTGCCAGCGATGCCGAAGCAGGACCGACCCCTGAGCCCGGTGGGCATGGCCACGCTCCTGCCGCAGGCGGCGCAGCGCGTGCGCCATCTCGAGCGGCTGGTCATGGGCTGCCTTGATCGCTGGGGCTACCAGGAGATCATTCCACCGTCGTTTGAGTACCTGGACGTGCTCTCGGCCGGCCTCGAGCCCGAAGTCCTCGAGAAGTGCTACAAGTTCGTAGACCGCTCCACCGGGCGCATCCTCCTGCTGCGGCCGGACGTGACCGCACAGATCGCGAAGATCGTCGCGATGGGCCTGACCGGCCCGTCGTTGCCGCTGCGGCTGTCCTACCGGACGACGGTCTTTCGCTACGAACCGGAGCATGCGGGCCGGGAGCGGGAAATCTTCCAGCTCGGTGCGGAGCTGATCGGGTTGGATGACGCGGCGGCCGACGCGGAGATCGTCGCGCTGGCGGCAGACAGCCTCAAGCAGCTCGGTCTGCAGGCCTTCAAGATCTCGGTCGGACACGTGGCCTTCTTCAAGGCCTTACTCGCGGAGTCGGGCCTCTCGGGAGAGGCCCGCAAGCGGGCCGAGCATGCCGCCGCGCGCAAGGACCTGACCGGGCTCGAAGAGATTCTGGCGGAGGAGCGGATCGCGAAGAGCCGGGCCGCGGCCATCCTGCGGGCACCGGGGCTCTACGGGGGCCAGGAGGTGCTTGAGCTGGGCCGGGCCGTGGCCGGCCGCACCCCGGCGCTCCGGAAGATCTTGGACCGGCTGCAGCAGGTGTACCGCATCCTGACGGCGGGAGGACTCAGCTCCCATGTCCTGCTCGACCTCGGGGAGTTTCGCGGTTTCGAGTATTATGACGGGATCGTCTTCGATGTGTTCGTAGACGGCCTCGGCAGCGAGCTGGGCGGGGGAGGCCGATACGATCATTTGATCGGCCAGTTCGGCCGCCCGGTTCCCTCCACAGGCTTTGCCCTGGACGTGGACCGTCTGTTCCGGGCCGTGGAGCAACTGGGCGATGGGTTCCCGGCCTCGAGGACGCAGGTCCTGCTGCTCGCGTTCCCGGGCCAGCACCAGACCTTGTTCCGTGTGGCGCAGCAGCTCCGGGCTGCCGGGTTCCCGGTCGTCCAGGAGACGTTGACGGTGGGGCGCCCGCGCGTCGCGGAGTACGCCCGCGCGCAGGCCAAACGATCGAACGTCTCCGCGGTCGTCGCACTGGGGCTGGTGCGGCGCGGCGCTGACGACGCGCTGGTGCTGCTTCCGGGCTCGCGCTCGTTGCGCCCGGTCAAGCTGAAAAACCTGATCGCCTGCCTCACCCGGGGGTCTCATTCATGACCACCACTGATCTCTCCGACCCGCGTCTTCCTCCGCAGAACCTGGAGGCCGAGCAATCCATCCTCGGCGCCATCCTGCTCGACAACGGCGGTATCAACAAGGCCATGGAGGTGCTCACGACGGAGGATTTCTACCGGACCGCCCACCGGCGGATCTATCAGGCCATGCTCGATCTCTCCGAACAAGGCGAGGTGATCGACCAGATCACCCTCACCGAGCGCCTGAAGACCAAGGGGGAGCTGGAGGCCGTGGGCGGCGCGGCGTTTCTCGCGGAGCTGGTGCAGGCGGTCCCCAGTGCGGCGAACATCAAATACCATTGCAAAATCGTGCGGGATAAGGCGTTACTCCGTGGACTCATCCAGACGTCAACAGAGGTGATCTCGCGAGGATACGACGGCAACGCCCAAGTGGATGACCTCCTCAATTTCGCGGAGCAGTCGGTGTTCAGCCTCTCCCAGGGCAAGCTGGGACGGGCCTTCACGTGGGTCAAGCACGTCGTCGACGACACGATCGACCAGATCAACCAGTTGAGCCTCCAGAACGGCAGGGTCCCGACGGTGCCGACGGGATTCCGCGACCTTGACGACCTGACGGGCGGGTTGCAGCCCTCCGATCTCGTGGTCATCGCCGGGCGGCCCAGCATGGGGAAAACCAGCCTGGCGCTCGGCATCGCGCAGCACGCCGCGCTCCATGACAAGAAGGTCGTCGGGATATTCAGCCTGGAAATGTCCAAGGAACAGCTCGTCATGCGGATGCTCTGCTCGGAGGCGCGCGTGGACATGCACGCCGTCCGGAACGGGAAGCTCACGGCGCTCGAAATGCAAAAACAGGTGATCCCCAGCGCCGACCGACTCTACAAAGCCCCCATCTATATCGATGACAGCGGGGCCCTGACGGTGCAGCAGATGCGGGGTAAAGCGAGGCGGTTGAAGGCCGAGCAGAAAAGCCTCGGTCTGCTGGTCGTCGATTATCTCCAGCTCATGCAGGGACGGACGGATGCCGAGTCGCGCCAGCAGGAGATCTCGGACATCTCGAGGTCCCTCAAGGCGCTCGCCAAGGAGCTCGACATTCCGATCGTCGCGCTGTCCCAGCTGAGCCGCGCCGTGGAAAACCGGCAGGACAAGAAGCCCGTGCTCGCAGACCTCCGGGAATCGGGTGCCATCGAGCAGGACGCGGACCTCGTCATCTTCATCTACCGTGATGAATTGTACAATCCCGACACCGAGGACAAGGGCATCGCTCAGATTCTGGTCCGCAAACATCGGAACGGGCCGACCGGCGACGTGAGGCTGACGTTCCTGGACAAATACGCGAAGTTTGCCGACTATTCTCCCGAAGCTGTTTGACACGTTCTGCCATCGCTGCGTATAATCCGTTCACCGCCGCCAATCTCAATCACAGCCGTACCACCGACACCATGTTACGCCGCATTGGCACGGGCCAGTCGCTCCGCGTCATCTTGCTCCCGGTGACGGGACTGGGCGCCCGTGCCCGCGCCATGTTCACCGCCACCTGCTTGCTGGCCGTCTCCTGCTCCTCGGTCGCGACGATCCCTGCGGAAGGCCCGTCCGTTCCCCGGACGGAGGCGGCGTACTCCGATGACCCGGGGGCCTACTATGACTTCATGCTGGGCTACCAGGCGGAGCTTGAGCAGGATACCGAACAGGCTCTCAGACGGTATCTGAACGCACTCGAGGGAGATCCGTCGTCAGGATTCCTCAAGGCCAGGATCGCGGCGCTCTATTTCGCACGCGGCGACATACCGAACGCGGTCCGCTTCGCGGAGCAACTCAAGGATGCGGGGCCGATGGACCCGGCGACCTTGGTGCTGCTCGGGAATATTTTCGCCGGCGCCGGGGAGGCCGAGAAAGCGTTGAGCCTGTATGACCGTTCGATTGCCCAAGACCCGAACGCCGGCAGCACGTATCTTTCCAAAGGGCTGTTGCTCGTCAACCTGAGACGGCTCCAGGAGGCCGAGCAGGCGTTTCAACTCGGCGCCGAGCGGAGCAAGGACTCACCGGCCGCTTATTACTACCTAGGCCGGATCGCCGTGGAGCAAAACCAGCCGGAGAAGGCCATTACGCAGTTCGAAAAAGCCATCGCGGCGAGCCCGACCTTCGAGCCGGCCTACATCTCCCTGGCGACGTTGTATGAGTCGCAGCAGGATCGGGGCAAGGCAACGGCGCTCTACCGAAAGTATCTCCAGGAGGTCAACGCGCGCAGCAAGGAGATCCGTCACAACCTGGTGCGGCTCTACATCGGCGACAAGCTCTATATGGAGGCCCTGGCAGAGCTCGAAAAGCTCCTGGCCGAGGACCCCGACGATCTGGACGCGCAGCTCCGCGTGGCGTTGATTCACGGGGAGCAGAAAGACTTCCCGAAGGCGATTCACGAGCTCGGGAAGATTCTGGCCGCCCGGCCGGGCGAGCTGCGGGTGAGGGACTACCTCGGGTTGATGTACGAGGAACTCAAGCGGTATGACGAGGCCATCCGTGCCTACGAGCAGAATCTCAAGATCCAGCCTGCCTACGTCGACGGGCATGTGCACCTGGGGTTCGTCCTGTACCGATTGAAACGGTACGCTGAGGCGATTCCGCACCTGACCGACGCGGCGCGGTTGAACCCGAAACGGGCGGATGCCCATCTGCTGCTGGGCCTGACGTACCTGCAGACCGAGCAGTACGATCGCGCGACGAAGGCCTTCGAGGAGGGGATTCGCTACAACCCCGCGAATCCCGACCTCCATTTCAACCTGGGGACGGCCTACGACAAGTTGAACCGCTTCGACGACGTGGTCGGTGCCATGGAAGCGGCGCTCCGCTTGGACCCCAAGCATGCCGACGCGTTGAACTATCTGGGGTACAGCTATGCGGAGCGGGGGATCAACATTGACGAGGCCTTGGCGCTCATTCAGCGCGCCCTCGAATTGAAGCCCAACAACGGGTATTACGTGGACAGCCTGGGTTGGGTGTTCTTCAAGAAAGGGCGCCTGAGCGAAGCCCTGGTTGAGATCAAGAAAGCCGCCAGCCTGGTCGGAGACGATCCGGTCATCTTTGAGCATCTCGGGGAAATTTATCTGGAGCAGAATCAGGTATCGGAGGGTCGCGAGGCCTGGATCCGCTCGCTCGAATTGGATCCCAACAACCAGAAATTGATGGACCGGTTCCGTCATCGGGGCTTAGGCGATCCCACCGCGGAGGAGCGGATCCGTCAGGCCAAGCGACGGTTGCTGCAGACCACGGCTCCCGACAGCGTGCACCAGACGGCCGCACCGGGAGCCGGCCGCTAGTTGCCAAATTTCGGCACTTTCTCGCCGCAAAGCGAACATCAGCCGTTTATTGCCTGGCGCGCATCACCCTCCAGATCCTAAACGCGTTGATATTTAAATTGTTTTCCCCTGTATATTTTACGTGTGTAGTGGCACAGATCATGCTTTGGGTTGGACAGGATTCCAGCAGGCACCGCCCAACCCCAAAGGAGAGACACATGTGTAAACGGCTCGGAGCAACGCGAGGCTTCACCCTCATCGAGTTGATGATCGTCGTGGCGATCGTCGGCATTCTGGCGGCGATCGCCATTCCCAACTTCCTCCGCTACCAGGCCAAATCCCGGCAGGCCGAAGTCAAAACCAACCTGGGGGGCGTGTTCGTCGCCGAGACGTCGTACTTCGGCGAACAGTCCCGCTTCGGCAGCTTCGGAGAGATCGGGTTCGGCCTGGCGGGCACATCGAACCGGTATACGTACCGGAGTCCTGCGGACGGCGGGAACGCAGTCTGCGCGTCATATGGCTCCGCGGTGACGGCGTGCTACATCGCGGCGGGCACCGGGACGGTCACGGCCGAGAATGCCGTCGTCGCATCGGGCGCGAGCACGAACCCAGTCGGGTTCACGGCCACCGGCACGGCGAACCTCGACAACGATCCGACCATCGATCAATGGCACGTGAACGACATCAAGCAAAATCTCCAGAACCCTGACGGCACCAACGATGTGACCGGATAGCGTTGGCTGCTTCGATCCGTACCCGAGAGTGTACACGCTTTGGGAGCACGCTGGGATTCACGCTCATCGAGTTGATGATCGTCGTGGCGATCGTCGGCATTCTGGCGGCGATCGCCATTCCCAACTTCCTCCGCTACCAGGCCAAATCCCGTCAAGCCGAAGTCAAGATCAACCTCGGTGGCATCTTCGTGGCGGAAACCTCCTTCTACGGTGAGATCGGAACCTTCGGAAGCTTCCAAGACATCGGCTTCGCTTTAGCCGGCAGCTCGAATCGCTATACCTACAGAAGCCCGCCTCTGGGCGGTAATGGAGCCTGTGCCTCCTACGGCTCGACGTTCACGTCCTGCTACATCGCCGCCGGCACTGGAGGCGCGACCGCCGAGAACACCTTTGTGGCGTCCGGAGGCAGTACGAACCCGATCGGATTTACAGCGACCGGCACGGCGAACCTCGACAATGACAGCTCGATCGACGAGTGGCACGTCAACGACATTAAGAAGGACCTTCAAGTCGCCGACAGGAACGACGTGACGAGCTGACCTCCTGCGGCGACCCGCTGATTCTGGTACGCTTATTGATATCCGTACGGCCATCGTTGTCGCTCAATGGCAGATCAACCCGCTGGGACCCTCGCTGATCGCGTTTCGCCCGACCTCTCGCCGCATCGGCACGTTCACCGCGCTCTATTGATCGGGCTCATCGTCTTCTCTCCGCTCCTCGAAGGCGGCACCACTCATGTGGCGGTCATGATCATCCGCCTGATCGTGCTCGCCCTGCTCGCGTCGGTCGTGTGGCGCAGCATCGTCGCCGAGCGGGTCGTGGTGCCCGGTCTGGCGCTGTGGCCTCCGGTCCTCACGTACCTGGCCCTTGCGGGCGCGTCCGTTGCGCTGTCTCCTTACCGCCACCAGAGTCTCCAATGGCTCGCGGTACTCTGCACGTACGGGGCACTCCTGTATCTTGTGGCGATCTCGCTCAGAAGCTGGGACGATATCGTCAGGCTTCTTGTCGCCGCGTGCAGCATCGGGGTGATCGAGGCGATCTGGGCGCTGGGGGAAGCCGTCTGGCACCACACCTCCCGGCCGCACGGGTCATTTTTCAACCCCAATTTTCTCGCGGGATATTTGGGCGCTGTCGCGGCGATCCTGCTCGGGTATCTCTGTTATGCCGGCGAGACACGGCTCAGGCGCCGGAGGGCCTTGCGCTCACCGCCCTGGGTGGGGGCGGTCCTGTCCTTCGGATTATTGGTCGCTGCGATAGCGGCGACCGGGTCGCGTGGCGGAGTCCTGGCCTTCGTCGTCGGCTCGCTCGTGGTGCTGGGCATGCGTCTCGGACGAAAGAGCCTCGTCCTCGCAGGGGCGATTCTCGTGCTGGCCGTTCTCATCCCGAATCCTGTGCGGGACCGGATCTACGCCGAACACGTCGCGAATCCGGTGAGCTACGCCCGGCTGCAGATTTGGCAAAGCGCCTTCATCGCCATGATCGAGCATCCCCTCGGCGCGGGGCTCGGCCTGTACCAATACATCTCCCCCCAGTACATGTTTCCGGTGGAGGGGCAGATCGCGCGGTATGGCCGCGTTGCCACGACCGCCCATAACGAATACCTGCAAATGGGGGTGGAGCTCGGGTTGGCCTCGGTGGTCGTCTTTGTCTGGGGCATCGTGCTCGTCGGACGGGAGGCCGTCAGGGTCCTGGACCAGCGCTTGTCCCGCCGGCAGCGCGGCATCGTGGTCGGGGTGTCGGCGGCGGTGGCCGGGGTCTTGGCGCACGCCGCGGTCGATTCGAACCTCCACGAACCTGCCGTGGCCATTTTGCTGACGGTATGGGTGGGGACCATCTTCTCGATCCGGAACGGCGTGAGGACGCTGCTCCCTTCTTATCGACTGGCGTATGCGAAAGCCTGGGCCGGGGTGGCCGTGGTGGTGCTGACGTGGCTCACAGTCGGCGCCATCAAGATGGGCGTGGCGTGGATCGCCTTTGAGGCGGGGGGCCAGGCAGCGGCCAGGCTGGCCCTGCCCGAGGCGCTGGCCGACTACCGGACGGCGATCGCGATGGACCCGGGCAAGGCTCTGTACCACAGCGCGGCGGCGGCGGCGCACTTTCATTCGTTCGAGCGCACCGGGGACCGCGACGCGGCAACCCGGTCGATCAGGGAGCTGGAGACGGCGATCGCGCTCAATCCGCTGGATGGCCGGCTTCCCGGGCTTCTGGGGTCCGTGTATGCGGCGTGGTCCATGTCCCATGACTCTCTGACCCTGCGCGTGGATGCGTTGCGACGGGCTGTGGGCGCGTACCGCACGGCTGCGATGCTCGAACCATTTAATCCTTGGCACCGGATGGAACTGGGTCGGCTCCATATGATCCTCGCGGAGACCGCGGAGGCGGAGCTGGCCCTCGGGGAAGCCTTGTCGCTGGAGCCGAATTTTCTCCCGGGACGTGCGTTGCTGGCGCAACTCTATCTGGACTCCAGCCGGGAAGCCGAGGCGAAGCGTCAGTACGATGAGATCGTCCGCCGACAGGAACGCTATGCGCAGGCGCCGAAGGATCCCGTGGAGCAACAATTCCTGAAGGTGGACCTCGGAGCCCTGCGGTCACAACTGCGGTTGACCGAGCAGGGGGACACGACCCGCCGGGAGATGTCGGGCGTATGACGGCCGTGGGGACGGCGCGAGGGGGCTCTCCGCCAGCGGCGTGGATGCTGCCGGTCGCCATGGTGCTGGCGCTCTGGGGCGCGGCCGCCGGGTTCCTGCTGGTGCTGGAGCGGGAGCGGCCTGCCGCGGCGCGCGCGGCTGAGCTCTTCTATCTGCCCGAAGGGCCCTACCTCAAGGTCGCGGTCCTTGGGTACCGGCAGATCACGGCGGATCTGATCTGGCTGAAAGCCATCCAGCATTTCGGCGAGCGGCGGCAGACCCCGGAAGGCTATCGCTGGGCCTATCATGCCGTGGATGTGTTGACCGACCTGGACCCGCAATTCGTGCTCGCGTACCAGGTGGCCGGCACCATCCTGGGGGTGTGGGCGAATCTCCCCCATGAGAGCATCGCCATCCTCTCCAAAGGCATGGCGAACCATCCCGGCATCTGGCAGTTTCCCTTCTACCTGGGCTACGACTATTTCTATGAGCTGCACGATCCGCTGGCCGCGGCCAAGTACTTTCGCATCGCCGCCGGACTGCCCGGTTCTCCGGAATACCTCCCCAGGCTGGCCGCGCGCATGACCGTCGAAGCCGGGGATCCCGATGCCGCGCTGGAGTTCCTGCTGAGGCTCTACGCGAAGCTCGAGGATGACACCGACTCCAGGCTCCGCGAGGGCCTCGCGGCGCGGATTCGTGAGGTTACGGCCGAGCGCGACATCCGGGTGCTCGAGCAGGCCGTGCAGGAGTTCAAGAAACGGTACGGCCGGTTCCCGACGACCCTTCAGGACCTCGTCGCTCGCCGCGTGCTGCCGCGACTCCCGGTCGAGCCCCTGGGTGGAGTGTACGTGCTGAATGCGGACGGGAGCGTCGGGAGCACCGGGCTGCGCGAGCGCGTCCGGATCTATCGGCACTATATGGGCAGAGCCGCCTCATGATCCTCTCCGTAGGAGGCTCTACGATCCTTCCTTTGTAGGGGACGACACGTGGACGCGGTTAGGGTAGAAGGGTTGACGAAACGCTTCCGGTCCGGCTGGCTCGGCCGGCATGAGGTCACCGCCCTGGATGGGCTTTCCCTGTCCGTGCGGCAGGGCGAGATCTACGGATTCCTCGGGCCGAACGGGGCGGGGAAGACGACCACCTTCAAAATCCTGCTGGGCCTCATGCGCCAGAGCGGCGGCCGCGCCGAAATCCTCGGCAGGCCCGCCGGGGACCTCGACGCGCGGGCCCGGATCGGGTTTTTGCCGGAGGCCCCGTATTTTTACGATTATCTCACCGCCGAGGAGTTCCTGGCCTTCTACGGGCAGCTGGCGCGGCTGGAGGCCGGGGAGCTGACACAACGCGTCCGGCACCTCCTGGAGGTGGTGGGACTGACCGAGGCCCGCGGGCGGCAGTTGCGCAAGTTCTCGAAGGGCATGCTGCAGCGCGTCGGGCTGGCGCAGGCATTGATCCACGACCCGGAGCTCGTCCTGCTGGACGAACCCATGTCAGGCCTCGATCCGGTCGGCCGCATCCAGATCAGGAACATCATCCTAGGCCTGCGGGATCAGGGCAAGACGGTGTTTTTCAGCAGCCACATCATTCCTGATGTCGAGATGATCTGCGATCGGGTGGGGATCGTGGTCAAGGGGAAGCTGGTCGCCTCGGGCCGCGTGGACGAGCTGCTCACGGCGGGTCAGACCCAGTCCGTCGACGTGGTCTGCCAGGGCATCAAGGCCGACGACATTCCGGCGATCCGCGCCCTGGCCAGCCGGATCGTGCAGCGCGAGCGGAACTGCTTGATCATGCTCCAGGGAAGCGAGCGGCTGGACGATCTGCTCACGCTGATCAAGTCGCACGGCGGGACATTGCTCTCGGCGACCCCTCAGAAGAGCTCGCTCGAGGACCTGTTCCTTAAACAGGCCTCCACCGACAGAACGGTGTAATCCATGTGGCCGATCCTCGTCATCGCCCTGAACACGTTCCGGGAAAACCTCCGGGACAAGGTCCTCTATAACCTCCTGTTTTTCGCCCTGCTGCTGATCGCCGCGTCGGTCCTGCTTGCCAACCTGACGATCGCCGAGCAGAACAAGATCATGACCGACATGGGTCTCGCGGTCATCAACTTGGTGGGCGTGCTGCTGGCGGTCTTCGTGGGGATCGGCCTCGTGAGCAAGGAGCTGGACCGCCGGACGATCTACACGATCATGGCGAGGCCGCTCAGTCGGCCCCAGTTCATCCTGGGAAAGTACGGGGGCCTGACGTTGACCCTTCTGCTCAATTTATCTATCATGCTCGCGGGATTCCTGGCAGCCCTCTGGATCACCGGCGTGCCGATCCACGCCGCTCTCCTTCAGGCGATTGCGCTCATCTTTGTCGAGGTCCTCCTGGTCACCGCGGTCGCGCTGATGTTTTCGACGTTCAGCTCCTCGACCTTGAGTGCCACGATGACGCTGGGCCTGTACGTGATCGGACACCTCACCGCCGACCTGAAGGGGATCGCGGAGAAGGCCAGCAGTGGCGGCGTCAAGGCGGTCATGACGGGCCTGTACTATCTGTGTCCAAACTTGGAGATGCTCAACATCAAGGGGCAGGCAGCGATGGGCGTGGCGGTGGCGCCGTCTTATCTGGCGACCGCCGCCGGGTATGGCCTCTGCTACGCCACATTGGCCATAGCGGCTGCGTGCCTGATTTTCCAGCGGCGCGATTTCTGAAATGAGGAACGCCATGTCCCTGCTCGACAAGATCCAGAATCACACCGCCGTCATCGGCGTCGTCGGCCTCGGCTACGTGGGGCTGCCGCTCGCGGTCCTGCAGGCCAAGACCGGCTACAGAGTCGTCGGCGTCGATGAGGTGGCCGAGAAAGTGGCCTGCGTGAACCGGGGCGACAACTATATCCCAGACGTGGACGATGCGGACCTCCGGGAGGTCGTCCGGGCCGGCCGGCTCGCGGCCACGGGCGACTTCGCGGCGCTCGGCCAGTGCGACGTGGTGCTGATCTGTGTGCCGACCCCGCTGACGCGCAACAAGGAGCCGGATATCACGGCGATCGTCAAGGTCACGCGCGAGCTGGCCACGTACGCGCACCCGGACATGCTCGTGGTGCTCGAGAGCACGACCTATCCCGGCACCACCGAAGAGGTGATGCTGCCGATCCTGACCGGGAACGGGCTGAAGGTCGGGGAGACCCTCTACATGGCCTTTTCTCCGGAGCGGGTCGATCCGGGAAACCGGTCGTTCAAGACGCACAACACCTTCAAGCTGGTCGGTGGCGTGACGCCAGCCTGCCTGAACCTCGCGCGCACCTTCTACGAGCAGTCCATCGTGAAGATCTTCCCCGTGTCGTCCCCACGGGTCGCGGAGATGACCAAGGTGTTCGAGAACGTCTTCCGGTCGGTCAACATCGCCCTGGTGAATGAGCTGGCGATCCTGTGCGACCGGATGAACATCAACCCCTATGAGGTCATCGACGCCGCGGCGACCAAAAACTTCGGCTTCATGCCCTTCTATCCCGGACCGGGCGTCGGAGGGCACTGCATCCCCCTGGATCCCTACTATCTGTCCTGGAAGTCCAAGGAGTACGACGTTCACGCCCGGTTCATCGAGCTGGCCGGCGAAATCAATGAAGGGATGCCCTACTACGTCGTCAACAAGCTGCAGCGCCTGCTCAACCGCCGGGGGCAATGCCTCAACGGCGCGGAGATTCTCGTCCTCGGCGTCACCTACAAGGCCGATGTGGGGGATCCCCGGGAGACCCCCGCGATCAAGGTCATGGAATTGCTGCAGCAGGAAGGCGCGCATCTCTCGTACGCCGATCCCTTTGCCCTGAGCATCGTGCTGGACGGGCGGTCCTACCGGGCGGTGGAGGTTACCGAACGCGTCCTGGCCAAGACGCATTGCGCCCTGATCCTGACGGCTCATTCCGCGTTCGATTATGAATTGATCGCGCGGGCGGCCCCGCTCGTGTTCGACACCAGGAACGGGACTCGCCACGTGAAGGTCAACAAGGATAAGGTGGTGCTGCTCTGATTCGTCTGCTCGCTCGCGCTCTTCCAGCCATGGAGCCCGGCGCCCATGCCTGAGCGGAAGCTGCTGACCGTCGTGGGGGCCAGGCCCCAGTTCGTCAAGGCCGCCGTGGTCTCCCGCCTCCTTGCCGGAACGACCCGCTTCAGAGACATCCTGGTCCATACAGGGCAGCACTACGACCCCGGCCTCTCCGCGGTCTTTTTCCGCGAGCTGGAGATGCCCCAACCGGAGTACTACCTTGGTGTCGGGTCGGGGCCTCACGGCCAGCAGACCGGCCGGATGCTCGAGCGGCTCGAGGAGGTCCTCGCGAACGAAGACCCCGACTGCGTCCTGGTCTACGGGGACACCAACTCGACCCTGGCCGGGAGTCTCGCGGCAAGCAAGCTTGGAATCCCTGCGGCGCATGTGGAAGCGGGGCTCCGCAGCCACAACCGCGCCATGCCGGAGGAGATCAACCGCGTCATCGCCGACCATCTGGCCACCCTGCTATTCTGCCCGACGACGCAGGCGGTCAAGAACCTGAGCTGCGAGGGGGTGACCAAGGAAGTCCATCTGGTCGGCGACGTGATGTACGATTCGCTGGTCCATCATCTGAAGAAGGCCGAGCAGAGCTCGCACATCCTGGCGGAAGCGAACATCGCCGGCCGGTATGCGCTCGCGACCGTCCATCGAGCGGAGATCACCGCCGACCGCGAGCGACTGGAGGGAGTCTTTCAGGCCCTCGGGCGCCTCAGTCTGCCGGTCATCGTGCCACTGCATCCCCGCACCCGCTCGGTCCTGGCGGGGGTCGCGGTGCCTCCCGCGGTTCGCATCATCGAGCCGGTCTCGTACTATGACATGCTCGTCCTCGAGCGGTCGGCGGCACTCATCCTCACCGACTCGGGAGGGGTCCAGAAGGAAGCCTTCTGGCTCGGGGTCCCCTGCGTGACGCTCCGTGACGAAACCGAGTGGACCGAGACCGTCGAGAGCGGCTGGAACCGCCTGGCCGGGACCGCTCCGGACGCGGTGCTCGCCGCGGCGGAGGCGGCCCTGCAAGGGTCTCCTGCCCATGCAGGACGTCCCTCTAGGACCGGGCACGCCGGCGAGGCCATCCTGAATGTCCTCACCCGGTATATGGAAGGGCATCCGGCATGACGGCGCTTGGGACATTGGCGCGCCATTGGCGCCTGATCTGGAGTATGACCCTGTTGGATTTCAAAATCCGACACGCGGGCTCGCGACTCGGGCTCCTCTGGATGGTCCTGACACCCGGCCTGCTGCTCCTGGCCTACCTCGTGCTGTTCGGCAAGATCCTGCGCGTGCAACTGGCGCCGGGGCTGACCGGCTGGAGCTATGCCCTAGTCGTCGCCTGCGGGCTTCTCCCATGGCTCGGGTTCTCCGAAGGGCTGACGCGGGGCACCGCGTCCGTGCTGGCCCAGCGCAATCTGCTCAAGAGCCAGCTGTTTCCCGTAGAGCTGGTGCCGGTGACGGCCGTCTGCGTCGGCCTGACGGGACAGCTCGTGGGCCTTTTTCTGATGGTCGGGCTCGCGGGCCTCACGGGTACGCTGGGCTTCGGCGTCCTCTGGCTTCCCGTCCTCGTGCTGCTACAGGCACTGTTCACCATCGGCCTCGTCTGGATGCTGTCCTGCGTCAACATCCTGTACCGGGATACGACGCAGGTGGTCGGGCTCGCGGTGATCGTATTGATGTTCGTCTCGCCGATCGCCTTCACGCTGCAGATGGTTCCCGCGGGGCTGGACCTGATCGTGCGGGCGAACCCGCTCACGTTCCTGATGGAGGGCTACCGGGCCATCCTGCTGCAGGCGGAGCCGCCCTCCCTCGGCGGGCTCGGACTCTTTGCCGGTCTGGCGGTCATCATGCTCCTGGTCGGTCACGGCTACTTTACTCGTCTTCGGGCCACCCTGGCGGACTTTGTCTGATGGAACGCGCGATCACCCTCAGCGATGTCTCGAAGATGTACAAGCTGTACCGCCGGCGCTCGGCCAGGCTGCGCGATTTTCTGGGCTGGATGCCGGTCCGCCCCGGCCGGGACTTTGCCGAATTCTGGGCTCTCCGGGACATCTCGCTCGAGATCGACCGTGGGACGACGCTCGGTGTGGTCGGCCGCAATGGCGCCGGCAAGAGCACGCTCCTGCGGCTGCTGGCGGGCACCGCTTCCCAGACGGCCGGCACGATCGCCTGCGCAGGGCGCATCTCCGCCCTCCTCGAGCTGGGAACGGGATTTCACCCGGACCTGACCGGCCGCGAGAACATCTACGCGGGCGGCCTGTACCTCGGGCTCGACCGGCGGATGATGGACGGCCTCCACGACGAGATCGCCGCTTTTGCCGATCTCCGAGAGTTCCTGGATCAGCCTGTCCGGACCTATTCGTCGGGGATGTACCTCCGGCTGGCGTTCGCGGTGGCCACGTGCCTGCCGGCGGATATCCAGCTCATCGATGAGGTCCTCGGCGTCGGCGATCTCAACTTCTTCGCAAAGTGTATGGCACGCTTCCGCGAGCTCCAGGCGCAGGGCAGGACCTCCGTCCTGGTCTCTCACGACCACGCCACGCTGCTGCGATTGTGCACCCGCTGCATCTGGATCGAGGAGGGGCGGGTGGTCGCGGACGGAACTCCCCTGGCAGTGATCACGGCGTACAACGAATCGCTCTATCAGGAGCGGGACCGCGAGGCGGAGAGGGCGTTGAGCGGGGACGCGGATCGGGCGCGGACGTTGCGGAGGGACGGCGCCGTGCGGCTTGAGTCGGTCCAGTTCCTCCGGGCGGACGGCCGCCCCGCCCCGAGCTTCTCGACCGGAGAGACCCTGACGGTGCGGATGTCCTACCGGGCCAGCGTCGCCCTGGCCCAGCCGGTCATCGCGGTCACGATCTACCGGGCCGACGGGGTCGTGGCGTGCAATTCGATCTCATCCATGGATGACGCCAGACTGGATCTGACGGAAGGGTGCGGCGAGGTGGACCTGTGCTTCGACCCCCTGCTGCTCGGGCCGGGCGACTATACGGTGGTCATCGGCGTCTATCCGTCCCTCTCTCTCGACGATGCGACGGGGGTGCAGCACGCCGTCCTCTGGCACGCCCCGCAGACCTTTTCCGTCCGGAAGCCGGCGGGCGTGGCGTTGGACATGGGACTATTCCGGCATCCCGCCAGATGGAGGCAACACAGCGGGCAGCCTGTCTTGTTCCCGGACCCCCGATGATTCCCGACACGACACAGAGCCACGTTATGGAAACGCCGACGGCGGCGGCCGCCGCGCTCGGCGGCACGCATGCAGTCGCGGGCGGGCGAGCGGGCTGTCCCCTGTCCATCCTCCTCCTGTGCGACGACAGCCGGGCCCATGCGAACACCGTGCGGGAGCACATCGCGGCCTTCACGACGCGGTCACGCCATCAGATCAAGATCTTTAATCCACGGGGCCTCACGGGCAGCCGGTTCCTGGACCTCGACGCCTTCGATGCGGTGGTGATCCATTACTCGTTGGTCATCACCTCCGACCACTACCTGGCGCCGGGGTTCCGGGAACAGATCAGACGGTTCTCCGGGCTGAAGATCCAGTTGATCCAGGACGAGTACCGCTGGGTGGAGGAGATCACCGGCATGATGCGACACCTCGGCATTCAGGTCCTATGGACGCTCTTGCCGCCCGGCGAGATCGCCAAGGTCTATGGCGCCCGGCTGCCCGGCGTGCGGATCATTCCGACGCTCGGAGGCTACGTGCCGGAGGATACGCTCGGCGTCGTGCCGCTGCCCCTGGAGGCGCGGCCGATCGACATCGGCTACCGCGGCAGGACCCTCCCGTACTGGCTGGGCAGACTGGCTCAGGAGAAAATCTGGATCGCCCAGGGGGTGTTGGCCCGGGCGGCGGAGCACGGGTTGCGGTGCGATATCCGGTGGCGGGAGGAAGACCGGATCTACGGGCGCCGGTGGTATCGGTTCCTGGCTTCCTGCAAGGCGACGCTGGGCACGGAGAGCGGCGCCAGCATCACCGATTTCGACGGGTCCGTGGAGCGACGGACGCTTGCCTACCTGGCGGAGCAGCCGCAAGCCGATTTCGAGTCGGTCTCCAAGGCGGTGCTGGAATTCTACGAAGGGAACGTGAAGCTGCAGGTCATCTCGCCGCGGGTGTTCGAAGCGGCCGCCCTGCGGACCGCGCTCATCCTGTTTCCCGGAGAGTATTCGGGTATCGTGCAGCCGTGGGTCCACTACATCCCCCTGGCGAAGGACTTCTCGAACATGGAGGAGGTCGCCCGTTGCTTGCGCGACCTGCCTTTCCTGAGAAAGTTGACGGACCGGGCCCATCGTGATCTGATCGCCTCAGGCCTGTACTCGCACCGGCGTTTCATCTCCCGCTTCGATGAGGTGCTGGAGGAGGAAGAGCCGGTTCGTAGGGAGGGGGACCTGCGCGGCTATTGGCTGGCCAGGATCGAGCGGCCGCTGGCGCTGACCGGCGCACGACTCGTGAATCTGGCGCGGCCGGTGCTCCGGATCCCGGTTGCGCTCTTCAAGGCCATGACGGCCGCCGTCCTGCTCCTCCGGCAGCACGCAGGCCGATCGCTCGTGGCACACTGGCTCAGCGACCGGGCGCTCAGGAAGGAGACGGGAATCGTGTCCCTGTTGCGCGATGCGCTGAAATTGGCCCTGGTCGTGCAGGGGCTCCGGGCGGCCTCCGGCACGGAAGGCCCATTCCGGGTGACCGTTGACGTCGATCCCGAGCATGGTCGCGCGCTCTTCAGGAGCCAGCGCCTCGGCGACCGTGATTCCCGCACGGCCGCGGTGGCCGCGCCATGCACGGGACGACTATCGGACCTCTGGGGCGGATCTGCCTGTCCCGTACGAAGCCTGATCTGGGACCATTCGGCCGTGCGCGGGCAGGCCGCGCTGGCCCTGCCGTGGGGGATCCGTCTTTTGGTATTCGTGGGCGAGCACAATGTGCACCGGTTCGATGCGCTCTCCATGCTCGGGGTGCGGCACCCTGATTGTGTCAGCGAGCTGCTGCGCGGGTTCTTGAGCGATCAGAGTCCCGCAACCCCCGAGGCCTAGGAATCCGATGTGCGCCATTGCCGGCATGCTCAGTCTCCAACACGGGACGCTCCAGGGGCTCGGCCGCTCCCTCGCGACCATGAACGCTCTGCAGCGGCACCGGGGGCCCGATGGCCAGGGCATCTGGGAGCATCCCCAGCGCGTCGTCGGGCTGGCAAACTGCCGCCTCAGCATCATCGACCCCAGCGCGGGCAGCCAGCCGATGCACGCCGGCGGGCACCATCTCACGTTCAACGGCGAGATCTACAACTACCGCGAGCTGCGCGAAGAGCTCGGCGTCGAGCGTTTCGTGACCCGCTCCGACACCGAAGTCATCCTGCGTGCCTATCGTGCGTGGGGGGACGCCTGCGTCGAGCGGTTCCGCGGGATGTTTGCCTTTGCCCTGTGGGACGAGCGTGCGCGGACGCTCTTCGGCGCCAGGGACCGCTTCGGGGTCAAGCCGTTCTATTACACGGTAGCCGGGGATACGCTCTACTTTGCGTCCGAGATCAAGGCCCTCTTGCCGTTCGTCCCGGAGATCGAGACCGATCTGGAGGCGTTCACGGACTATCTCACGTTCCAGTTCTGCCTCGGCGGCAAGACATTGTTCAAGGGCGTCCGGGAGCTGCCGCCCGGCCATGTCCTGACGGTCCGTGACGGACGGGTCGAGACCCGCCGCTATTGGGAGGTGTACTACACGCTGGATTTCGACCACACCGCGAGGTATTTCGAGGAGCAGGTCCGGACGCTGCTGGATCAGTCGGTCGGCTACCACCTCCGGAGCGACGTGCCCGTCGGTGCCTTCGTCAGCGGCGGGCTGGACTCCGGCATCGTCGCCTCCCTCGCTGTCCGGGACGACAAGGCGCTCGTGGGGTTCACGGGCAGGTTCGCGGCGGGTCCCGAGTACGACGAGAGCCGCTACGCCAGGGACCTGGCCAAGCACCATGGCTTCGAGCTCCATGAACTCGAGATCACGCCGGCGGATTTCGTCGCCTGCATGCCGGAGGTCATCTATCACCTGGACATGCCGGTGGCGGGACCGGGCTCGTTTCCGCAGTACGTCCTCTCCCGGCTGGTGGGGCGGCAGCGGAAGGTGGTCCTGAGCGGGCTGGGAGGAGACGAGATTTTCGGCGGGTATACGAGGTATTTGATCGCGTACTTCGAGCAGTGCATCAAGGCGGCGATCGACGGCACGATGCATGCGGGGAACTTCATCGTGACCTACGAGTCGATCATCCCCAACCTGCGCGCCCTCCAGCCCTACAAGCCGCTGCTCCGGGAATTCTGGCGCGACGGGCTGTTCGAGGACCTCGACCGGCGCTATTTCCGCCTGATCAACCGGGCGCCCGATCTAGGCGAGGAGGTCAATTGGACGGCGCTGGACGGCTATTCGCCGTACGAGACGTTCAGGGCCATTTTCCGGGGCAACAACGTCCAGAAGGAGTCCTATTTCGACAGCAT
Source organism: uncultured Nitrospirales bacterium (assembly GCA_964373355.1). Lineage (GTDB taxonomy): Bacteria > Nitrospirota > Nitrospiria > Nitrospirales > Nitrospiraceae > CAYJUM01. The sequence continues at coordinate 54,261 of CAYJUM010000005.1, forward strand.
GACGCACTTCGACTTCAAGACCTTGCTGCCGGCCCTGCTGCACGTCGAGGACCGCGTCAGCATGGCGCACGGCGTGGAGGCCCGAGTCCCGTTCCTGGATCACCCCCTGGTGGAGCTGGCGGCCACGATCCCGTCCAACATCAAGTTCAAGGACGGGAGCATGAAGCACGTCCTCAAGAGCGCGATGCGGACGCTCCTGCCGGAGTCCATCCTGGGGCGCTCTGACAAGATGGGATTCCCGGTCCCGCTGCAGTTGTGGCAGCAGCAACCGGGGCCTGTCCGGGACTTCGTCCGGGATACGCTCTCCTCACAGCAGGCGTTGAGCCGGCCGCTCATCAACAACCGTCACGTGCTGGCCGGCCTGGATCGGGAGCAGCCGTTCGGCAGGAAACTCTGGGGACTGCTGTCCCTGGAGCTGTGGCACCAGCGCTTTCACGACCGGGCCGGGGACTTCCGCCGGCTCGCGGACGGGCACAAGGCGTCATGAAGGTTCTGATCACCGGCGGGGCGGGGTTCATCGGCTCGCATCTGGCCGACCGGCTGCTGGCCCGGGGCGACCGCGTATTGGTGATCGACAACTATGCCACCGGCCGGCCGGAGAATCTCACGCCCCATCCGCAGCTCGCCCTGATCGAGGGCACGATCGCGGACGGCGCCCTCGTGGAGCGCGCCTTCGCCCAATTCGCTCCGGATCAGGTCGTGCACGCAGCCGCGTCCTACAAAGACCCCGGCAATTGGGTCGAGGACGTCGCCACGAATGTCGTGGGGACCGCCCAGGTCGTGCAGGCCGCGCACCGTCATCACGCGAAGCGGCTGATCTATTTTCAAACCGCGCTGTGCTATGGGCTTCACCCGGACGAGCAGCCCATCACCCTGGCGCATCCCCTCAGGCCCGACGGGAGCAGCTACGCCATCTCCAAGACGGCCGGCGAGCACTATGTCCGCTTGAGCGGATTGAACTGGATCTCCTTCCGGCTGGCGAACGCCTACGGGCCCAGGAATCTCAGTGGGCCGCTGCCGACCTTCTATCATCGTCTCACGACCGGGCAGCCCTGTTACGTGAGCGACACCCGCCGGGACTTTCTGTTCATCGATGATCTCGTGCAGGTCGTCTTGACCGCCCTGGACGGAAAGGGTGCTCCGGGGGCGTACCACGTGTCGTCGGGGTCCGATATCGCGATCAAGGACCTGTTCGATGCGACGGTGCAGGCGCTGGGCTTGAAGCTCGAGCAGGAGGTGCCGGTCACGCCCCGCAAGCCTGACGACGCCTACAGCATCCTGCTCGACCCTTCAAAGACCCGAGCGGAATTCGGCTGGCGTGCGGCGACGCCGTTCGAGCAGGGTGTCGCCGCCGCCGTGGACTGGTACAAGCGGTTCGGGATCCGACAGACCTTTACCCATTTGAAGCCGGTGCCGGATGCCAGGACCTGAGGGACGCATGAGAGGCCGGTCCATACTGGTGGTGGGCGGAGCGGGATTCATCGGGAGCAATCTCGTGCGGACCGCCCTCGCGGAGGACTGCACCCGCGTGGTGGTCGTGGACAATCTGCTCTCGGCCGAGCGCGCCAACCTGCCGGAGGACGGACGGCTCGAGGTTCGCGAAGGGTCGATCGCCGAGGAGCCGCTGCTCCGCGGCCTCGCCGACGAATTCGACCATCTGTTTCATCTCGCCACCTACCACGGCAACCAGAGCTCGATGGCCGACCCGCTAGCGGACCATGAGAACAACCTGATCACCACGCTCAAGCTGTACGAGCGCGTGAAGGATTTCCGGCGACTCCGGAAGGTCGTTTACGCCGCCTCCGGCTGCACGTTGGCCCCGCACACGGACGGCGAGGCGCAGCCCACCGTCGAGAGCGGGGATGTCCCGCTGGACCTGGACACGCCCTACCAGATCTCCAAGGTCGTCGGGGAGTGCTACTCGGTCTATTACCACAGGCGGCATCGCCTGCCCACGGTTCGGGCCAGGTTCCAGAATGTCTATGGGCCGGGGGAGATCCTCGGCGCCGGACGCTGGCGCGGCACTCCCGAGACAGTCTGGCGCAATGTGGTGCCGACCTTCATCTACCGCTCGCTGAAGGGCCAGCCCCTCCGCCTCGAACGTGCGGGCCTGGCGACCCGCGACTTCATCTACGTGGACGACATCGTGCGTGGGCTGCTGCTCTGCGCCACAACCGGCAAGCCGGGCGACGTGTACAACCTCGCGAGCGGCGTGGAGACCTCGATCCGCGACCTGGCCGCGATGATCGACCGCCTGACCGGCAATCCGTCTCCGCCAGACATCGGAGCCATGCGGGACTGGGATCGGTCCGTCAAGCGCGTGGGCAGCACCGAAAAGTCCCGGGAGCAACTGGGGTTCCTCACGACGGTCGCGCTGGAGGACGGATTGCGTCGGACGATCGAGTGGACGAGGCGGGCCCTGCCGATGATCGAGGCGTGTATACGCCGGCATGCCGGCCGGATGCGGGAGGCGAGGCCGGTCCAGCCCCCCGAGCCCGAAATCTGCACCCCGTTCCTCGGAGGCGCGTGATGGACCCAATCCGGACGCTCCTCTTTTATGCCAACAGCGTGCCGCACTGGCGGCGGATCGTCGCCGACACAGTGGTCGGCGGCCTTGGGCTGCGTCTTGAGATGATCCCGGCCAAGTGGCAGCAGGACCGACGGGTTCGGTTCCTGTTTGCGGAGGAATACCGGACCCTCTCCTATCTGGTGGACTGGAAGGAAGCGTTTTGCGAGTCGCCGGCCCTGCAGGTCCACCCGGTGAACATCAATAACCTCATGGAGTACGGTGCCGGCCTCCGGAAGCTGCGGGAATTTCCCTTGAGCGTCATCCTGCATTCGGCCGCCGGGGACAATCTGAGTCTGGTGCGGCGGGCGGCATCCGCCTTCCAGGCGCGGCGCGGCGTGCTCATGGTCTGTTACGGGAACGAGTATGACCGGATGGCAGAGAAGATCGGCTTCGCGAAAGCGGTGGAGCCGGAGTACATCGTCAGTCAACTGCCCTGGAAGGCCGCGGAGTGGCTGTACGCCGGCTGCGCCCGGTCACAGGTCCTGGCGTGCCCGGCCGCGTTGAACCCGCGTCTCTACAGGCCGGCGCCGGGACCGCGGCCGATTCACGTCGGGTTCCGCGGTGATTTCTATGAGCACGCCCATGCCCTCGGTGACACCGAGCGCGCCGATGTCCTGCGGTTCGTGCAGGACGAAGCGGCCAGGCAGGGGCTCGTGACCGATCTGCGATTCGAGCGTCTCCCCCGAGAGGACTGGGGTCGGTTTCTGAACCGGTGCGCGGGGATCGTCGGCGCCGAATCCGGGACCTCCTATCTGGAGCGCGACGATCGAACGCGGAATGCGGTGAGGGACTATGTCCGGGCCCATCCAGCGTGCGACTTTGCCGAGGTCTTCGACCGCTTGTTCCGGGACTATCCGGACCCGGTCTCCGGGAAGGCGATCTCCTCCCGGCATTTCGAGCCCATCGGCACCAAGACCTGCCAACTCCTGCTGGAGGGGCACTACAACGGAATCCTGAAAGCGGATGAGCACTACATCGGGATCAAGAGGGACTTTTCGAACCTCGGCGAGGCGCTGCGCCGGCTTCGGGATGCGAGCTACCGGGCGGCCATGGTCGACCGCGCTTACGAGTACGCCATGAGCCAGCACACCTATCGGCACAGGATCGAGGCCTTGGTGGAGGCGGCGCGGAGCAAGCTCGGACGCGGGTAAGGGAATCGGGGAAATGCGATGTACTTGGTGACAGGGGGGGCGGGGTTCATCGGGTCGAACATCGTGCATGCCTTGCTGGCACGACAGCAGCGGGTCCGCGTGCTCGACAATCTCTCCACCGGCCGCCTGGTGAATCTGGAGGACGTGAAGGACCGCGTCGAGTTCATCAATGGGGACATCCGCGACCTCGACACGTGCCGCAAGGCCCTGCAAGGCGTCCGGTTCGTCCTCCACCAGGCCGCCGTCCCCTCGGTGCCGCGCTCGGTCAAGGATCCCATCACTTCCACCGCGGTGAACATCCAGGGGACCCTCAATATGCTGGTCGCCGCGCGCGACCAGGGCGTCGAGCGCTTCGTCTTCGCGTCCTCGTCATCGGTCTACGGCGATACGCCGACGCTGCCCAAGATCGAGTCCATGGCGCCGAACCCCCGATCGCCCTACGCGGTCACCAAGCTCACAGGAGAGCATCTCTGCCGCGTGTTCGCGCGCGCGTACGGCCTGGTCACGGTCGCCCTCCGCTACTTCAACATCTTCGGCCCTCGGCAAGACCCGACGTCCACCTATGCCGCCGTGGTACCGCGCTTCATCTCAAGCTGTCTCAGCGGAACGACGGCGACCATCTTCGGGGACGGCACGCAGTCCCGCGATTTCACCTTCGTGGAGGATTGCGTGGCGGCGAACCTGCTGGCGTGCGAAGCCAAAGTGGCGGGCGGCGAGGTCTGTAATATCGGCGGGGGGGCTCAATCCACCGTCATCGAGCTGCACGCCACGATCTGGCGCATCGTCGGCAAGGGGACTCCTCCTGAATTTGCGCCGCCCCGTACGGGAGACGTCAAACATTCACTGGCTGACATTACCCAGGCCCGAACGCTCCTGGGCTTTTCCCCGGCGCACACGCTGGCCACGGGCCTGGAGCGAACGATCGCGTGGTTTCGCACGCATGATGTCCAGCCTTCAGCCTGAACGCCCAGGACGCCCGGCGGCTCCCCGCCCGCTGCGGGTCTGTTTCATCTCGCCCCTTGGCTATGGCCTGTACCGGCCCGCCTTGGGCCTTCCGTTCGGAGGGAAGGAGGTCCAGTTCTATTTGCTGGCCGCCGCCCTGGCCGAAGACCCGGCCTTTTCGGTCTCTGTCTTGACGACGGTCTCGCACGATCCGGGCACTGAGCCGCACGGCGCCGTGACCGTCATCACACGGCAGGGCCGGGGAAGGCTGACGCCGCGATCGGGCCGGCCCTTTGCGGCGCTCCGAGGCTATCTCTCGGCCTTTGCGGACCTCTCCCGGACGATGGGCCGCATCAACGCCGACGTTTACCTGCATGCCGGCGCCGGGGTGGAAGTCGGCGCCTATGCGCTGATCTGCTGGTTGCGCCGGAGGCGGTTCATTTTTGTGGTCGCGTCGTCTGCCGACCTCACGCGGCCCTGCAGCGAGGTGGCAGGGCCGCTGCGCGGGCTCTTTCCCATCGGCCTCCGCTTGGCCGACGCGGTGGTCTGCAGGACTCAGGAGCAGCAAGCCCGGCTCAAAACCTCCTATTGGCGTGACGGTATCCTGATCCGAACGGCTCATCCGATCCCTTCCACTCCTCTCACGCCTCACGCCTCACGCTCCACGCTTTTGTGGGTCGGGCGCGCGCATCCCCTCAAGCAGCCGGATCTCTTCCTGGACCTCGCTGAGCGGTTGCCGGATCAGCGCTGCGCGATGGTGATCATGCGCGACCCGGCCCACGAAGACGTGCTCAAACGGGTGCGGGAGCGCGCGAACCGATCCCGCAACGTGGCGGTGTATGAAGATGTTCCATTCGACCGCATCGACCGGTTTTTCGAGCAGGCGGGCATGCTCGTCAACACCTCCGCGTACGAGGGCTATCCGAACACCTTTGTCCAGGCCGCCATGCATTGCATGCCCATCGTGAGCTGGAGAGTGGACCCGGACGGCATCCTGGAGCACTATCGGATGGGGCGCTGTGCGTCCGGCTCTTTTCGGCGGCTGCTGGCCGCGGCGCGCGAGCTGGGGGGCTCGGCGGCTTTGCGCAAGGACATAGGAGAACGGGCAAGGGCCTATGCGCACACGCAGCACGATCTCCGGGAGTCCAGCCGGCGGCTCAAGACGCTGATCACGTCGCTCGCGTCGGGGGCCGCGTCATGAATGCGTTCCGCTTGTGTTTCGTGGGACCGGCCGCGTCGATCACCTTTCGGCGGTGGGCGGAATGGTTTGCCGCCCGCGGGCATGAGGTGACGGTGCTGACGGTGGAGCCCTGCGAGGAGTCCTCTGCACCGTTTCGCCAGTTCGACTTGCGCTGTCCGCGCGGTCCCCGAAAGGCAGGCCGGATGCTCTCGGCCCTTCGGCTCATGGCAACGGTCCGGCAGCTCCGCCCGGCCCTTGTGCACGCGCACTATCTGCGGGGCCTGGCCTGGGGTCTTGTGCTCCGCCGCATCCCTCCCTGTGTCGTCACGCCCTGGGGCAGCGATGTGCTGGAGGAGCAAGGGGCCTTCCGCGAGTGGTACGCGCGACCTCTCACGTGCGCGCTCCTGCGCCGGGCTGACATCGTGACGGCGCATTCAGGCTACATGGCGGCGCGTGTGCGGGCGCTCGCCACCCGCCCGATCGAGCGGATCGGATGGGGCGTGGACCTGACGCGTTTTCGGCCAGGCCTGCGGGAGACACCCGAAGCCCGGGCCCTCCGGCGGCGCTGGAGCCTGCCCGACCGGCAGGTCATCTTGAGCCCCCGGCTGGCCCAGCCGTTCTACAACCACCATCGTCTCATCCGGGCTTTGCCGATGGTCCGGGAAAAGGTTCCGGATGCCGTCGCGGTGATCCCGGAGCACTGCCCGGACATAGACTATGCCCGGAAGCTCCGGCGGCTCGCGGATGAGATGGGCGTGGCGGATCACGTGCGCTTCCCGGGCTCCATTCCCTATCAGGACATGCCCTTGTGGTTGAACATCGCCGATGTCGCGGTCATGCTGCCGGACTCCGACGGCATGCCGAACAGCCTGTTGGAAACGATGGCATGCGGAGCGGTGCCCGTGCTGAACCGGCTGCCGCAATACACGGAACTGGTCAGTCATGGTCGAAATGGGCTGTTCGTGGACCCGGACGGCGACCTCGTGGGGGCATTGGTGGGCGCCTTGACGGATGCGGAGCTTCGCCGGCACATCGGCGGCCGGAACCGCGCACTCGTGGAAGAGCGCGCCGACCAGGACCAGGAAATGAGGCGCATGGAGGGCCTCTATCAGGCCCTGATCGCGAGAGCGGCCGCCAGCCCAGACCGGAAAGGATCGTAGGACCATGTGCGGCATCGCCGGACTGATTCACTTTGACGACCGGCCGTTGGACGGCCGGCTTCTCGAGTCCATGACGCGGGCGCTCGCGCATCGCGGGCCAGACGGCGAGGGATATGTCCTGCTCGGCGGCCCGGAGAAACCCTTTGCCGTCAGAGGCCCGCTGGGCGCCGCGCTGCCGTCCGGCCAGATCGCCTCGGGGCGCTATGCGGTCGGCCTGGGACACCGGCGTCTCGCGGTCGTTGATCTCACGGTCCTCGGACACCAGCCCATGGGGACGGACGACGGCTATTGGATCACCTACAACGGCGCCGTCTACAACGCGCCCGAACTCCGGCAGGAGTTGCGCCTGCACGGGTACGAGTTCCGGTCCACCACGGACACGGAGGTCGTGCTCGCCTCCTACCGGCAGTGGGGAGCGGGCTGCCTGCCTCGGCTGAACGGCATGTTCGCTTTTGCCATCTGGGATCCGGCCAAGGAGGCGGTCTTTTGCGCCCGCGACCGCTTCGGGATCAAACCCTTCTATTACCGGTCCGACGGCACCCGGTTCCTATTCGCGTCGGAGATCAAGGCGCTCCTCCATGATCCTCACTATCGGCCGGTTCCGAACGAGGCGGCCGTCTATGACTATCTGACGCAGGGCTGGCACGATCACACGACCGACACCTTTTTCTCGGGCATCCGGCAGCTCGCCCCCGGAGCCTGCGTCACGGTCGTGACGCGCGCACCGTCCCGCGCGCGCGGGATCGTCCCGACCCGATGGTGGGAGCCCGACATCGCCCCGCTCGCCCACGACCGTGGCTCGGCGCCGGAGGAATTGCGCCATCTCCTGGAGGACAGCGTGCGGCGGCAGCTCCGGGCCGACGTGCCGATCGGGAGCTGTCTGAGCGGGGGACTGGACTCCTCGGCCATTGTCTGCACCGCCGCAGGCCTGATGGGCCGGGATGCTGCCGAGGCGCTCCGTACTTTCTCATTCTGCACGGATGGGGTTGCGGATGAGCGCCCGTACATCCGGGAAGTCCTCGCACGCACCGGCGTGCGCAATGATCAGGTCATGGCGTCAGGTTCGACGCTGAAGGCCTGGTTCCCACTGATCGTCCAGCAGCAGGATGAGCCCTTTGCCGGCACCAGTGTGATGGGGCAATGGGCCGTGATGCGGGCAGCCGGCGACGCCGGCATCAAGGTGATCTTGGATGGGCAGGGGGCGGACGAGCTGTTCATGGGATATCCCCGGTGCCTGGGCTTCAGGCTGGCCGACCTCGTGCGTGGTGGGCAGTGGCTGGAGGCAGGCCGGGAATGGAGAGCCTGGAGGCGGCTCCATGGTCATATCCCCGAGACCGCTCTGGCGGGATTGGTGCGCGGTCTGCTTCCGGGCTCTCTCGCGCAGCGGCTGCGCACGTGCGTCATGCGACAGGAGACCTGGCTGGCTCCGAGCTTCGCGCACGCCTGGCGGGACCATGCCATCCCTCCGGGGCCGCTGTCACTGGAGCAGCAGCGGGTCCGCTCCCTGACCCATGATCTGCCGGCGCTGCTGCACTACGAGGACCGGAATGCGATGGCCTTTGCAATCGAGGCGCGCGTGCCGTATCTGGATCACCGGCTGGTGGAGTGGGCGCTCCGGCAGCCCTCCGCCGGGCAGCTTGCGGACGGCATGACGAAGGCGCTCTTGCGGGATGCTCTGAAGGGGCGGCTTCCGGAGCTGGTGCGGCTGCGCCGGGACAAGGTCGGCTTCGCGACGCCGGAGGACCACTGGCTGCGCCGCGTGCTCCACGAGGAGATCACAGAGACCCTGCGATCGGGCAGCCTCCGGAGTCGGCCGTATTGGCGGGCAGGGAGCCTCCAGGAACTCTATCGCATGTATTGCGACGGCCGCGCCGACATCGGACCGACCGTGTGGCGCTGGGTGAATCTGGAGTGGTGGCTGAGGAGGTTCTGTGACTGACGTCGTCATGGTCCTGCTGAACAATTCGACGTTCGGCGGCACGGAGCGACGGTTTGCGCAGCTCTTCGCGCAGCTCCAGGGACTCCAGGTTCGCGTGGCCCTGGCGGTCAATGAATCGCTCCTGGTCGGTCTCATCCGCGCGGGGCTCGTATCCCCGGACCGGCCGCCGGAGTACGTGCTCAAGGAGCCGTTCGGGCGGATCGCCCGATGGATGCAAGGTCTTGCAGACGCACCGCAGAATGGGTTCCGCTCCCAGGCGGCCTTCTGGGTTCGGAAGCTCGACTACCTGCTGGCCTGCATCAGCATCGGCTGGTGGATCCTCGCGCGACGACCCAAAGCCCTGCACGTCATCCTCGGCGGCGCCTATGTAGTGCTGCCGTTGCAGTGGCTCGGCATGGCGCCGCCGGCCATCGTCTCGGTCGTCTGCCCGAGCCTCCGTAGCATGGTCGGGTCGCGCCTTGGGCTCTTTTTATACCGGCGGTCGCTGCGCCATGCGTGGGTCGTGGATGCGCTGACCGCCCGGGTCAGTGCCGAGGTCCATGCGGCGGGAGTGGTCCCCGCGCGCATCCGTCTCTCCCCGGGAAGCTGTATCGACACGGACCGCTTTCGCCCCGCGGCCCGGAAGCGACCATGGGTCGTGTTCGCCGGGCGGCTCGTGCCGGAGAAGAATCCGGCCTTGTTCCTCCAGGCGGTCGCTCTGGTGCATCCGCGGTTCCCGGACGCGCGCTTCTTCGTGCTGGGAGACGGGCCGTTACGCCAGGGCCTCGAGTCGCTCGCGCGGGCGTACGGGCTGAATGGCTGTCTCGAGATCGGCTGGCGCGACCATGTCGAAGAGGTTCTTGCGGAGGCCCTGGTCTTCGCGTCTCTGCAATCCATGGACAACTACCCGTCGCAGGCGCTGCTGGAGGCCATGGCCTGCGGCACGGCGGTCGTGGCCACGGACGTCGGTCTCACCGCAATCCTGGTGGATGAGTCCGTCGGACACCGGGTGTCCCCGTCGCCGGACGCCGTCGCCGAGGGGATCATCCGGCTGCTGGCCGATCCCGACGAGTCCGTCAGGCTGGGGGTCCGGGCCAGAAAGCGCGTGATGCAGGACCATTCCATGGCGACCTACCTCGACTATCTGTCGGGGCTGTACGCGTCGGCACCCGGCATGCCGGCGAGCCCGGACGCGGAGAGCCGGCTCGTGGAGGCCCGGACATGAGCCTGGTGCTCCTCGGGCTGACCTTCATGCTGGCCTTGCTCTTGTCACTGTACGGCGTGCCGGTGGCTCGACGCGCGGCGCTCGCCCACCAACTCGTGGACCGTCCCGACGGGCGTCTCAAACAGCAACGCGAGCCCGTGCCGTACCTGGGCGGCCTGGCACTCTACCTCGCGTTCCTCGGCAGCCTCGCCTTTACCTTCGAGTTCCGTCACGATGTCCTGGGGGTGCTGCTGGCGGGGACTCTGGTCGTGATGCTGGGGTTGATCGACGATCTGGGCGTGCTCACCCCTGGCGAGAAGCTCATCGGACAGCTTGTGGCCGTGTTCGTGCTGATCAAGAGCGGCATCCGCATCGAGATTGCCGCGTTTCCCGACTGGCTGGACCTGACGCTGACCACCCTCTGGATGGTGGGGATGATCAATGCGTTCAACCTGCTGGACGTCATGGATGGGCTGGCGGCGGGCGTCGGCTTTATCGTCTCAGCATTTCTCTGTCTCGTGGCGGTCTTGAACGGCGACAGCACGATCGCGTTCATGCTGGCGGCCCTCGCCGGCAGCCTGCTGGGGTTCCTGCGATACAACCGGCATCCCGCCACCATCTATATGGGGGACACCGGCGCCCTGTTTCTCGGCTTCATCCTCGGGGCGCTGGCCATGATCGGGCAATACACCAGACGGCACGATCTCGGGTTGCTCGCGCCGATCTTCATTCTGGGGGTGCCGATCTTCGAGATCGGCTTCGTCATGTACGTGAGGACGCTCCGGCGCGTGCCGGTCTACCTCGGCAGCCCGGACCATGTCGCGCTCCGGCTGCGTGATCGGGGACTGGCGGTCCCGCGCGTGGTGGCCGTCCTATGGCTGGCGGCCCTCCTTCTGGGAGGCCTGGGGATCGTGATGATGTTCGTCCCGGCGGGAGCCGCCGTGGCCATCGCATTCGGCGCCGTTTTGATGTGCATCGCGTTGGCGTACGCCCTGCAGCGTGGGGAACGGCCTCTCTCCCTCGCGTTTCCCAAGGCATCGGCCGAGAGCGAGGGCGCCCCATGATCGTCATTCTCGGAGCCGGCATGGCGGGGCTCAGCGCCGCGTATCATCTGAATGCGGCGGGTGTGCCCTGCCGCGTGTTCGAAAAGGAATTGACGGTCGGGGGTCTCTGCCGGTCTTACAAGCATGCGGGGTACACCTTCGATCACACCGGGCACCTGCTCCATTTTCGCAAACAGGACATTCAGGAACTCGTCCAGCGGCTGCTCCCGGATCAGTTGGTGCGTCACGCGCGTCGCTCGGCGGTCTACTCACATGGGGTCTACACGGACTATCCATTCCAGGTGAATACCTACGGCCTGCCGCCCGAGGTCGTCCGGGATTGCCTCCTCGGGTTCGCCGAAACCTTGCGGAAGAGGCGGCGGCCGGCCCACCCGTCCTTCAAGCAATGGATCATCGAGAACCTCGGGGAGGGCATCGCCCGCCACTTCATGGTCCCGTTCAACGAGAAATTGTGGCGGGTGCCGCTGGAGGACATGACCGCGGACTGGGTGTCCTGGCTGGTGCCGAAGCCGGATTTGCGGGACGTGATCAATGGCGCGCTGGGCATCAAGGACCGCGCCTTCGGCTACAACGCGACATTCCAGTATCCTTCCAGCGGCGGAATCGGCGTGCTGGCCGAGGCGTTCCTCCCCCACATCAAGGAACTGGAGTGCGGGAAGGAAGCGCTCGCCATCGACACGGCCCGGAGGACAGTCCGCTTCCACGACGGATCGGAGGCCCACTTTGACCGTCTCATCTCCACCATGCCCGTGACCGAGCTGGTGGCGTGCACGACCGATCTTCCCAAGCGGCTGCGCGACGCGGCCGCCAAGCTGCGGGTGACGCCCATCTACGCCGTCAACCTCGCGGTCGAGCGGCACGCCGTGTCCGACAAGCACTGGGTCTATTTCCCCGAGCCGGAATTTCCATTCTATCGGGTGGGATTCCAGTCCAATTTTGCGCCGCACTGCGCGAAGCCCGGGACCTCCACCCTCTACGTGGAGGTGTCGCATGACTGGCAGGAACCGATGGATGCCGACCGGATCCTCGGCAGCGTCCGGCGGGGTCTGGAGCGCGCGGCCATCCTGAGGGCCGGCGAGCCGTTCGCCGCGGCCGACGTGAGGGACGTCCCTTATGCCTACGTGATCTACGACCGGCACCGGGCCCGTGTCCTGCCCCATCTCCTCGAGGAGCTGGCCGAGCGCCGGATCTATTCCGTCGGACGATACGGTCGCTGGGAGCACTCATCCATCGAGGATGCGATCGTGCAGGGGCGACAGATCGCCGCACTCATGGGCACCTCCGAGGGGCGGCAGGGGAGCGCGCCCTAGCCATGGGAGACCGAGTCAGGATCGCGCACGTCATCACCAAGCTGGAGTTGGGCGGCGCCCAGCAGATTGCGCTCGAGACGGTCGCGCGCCTGGACCGCGCCCGCTTTCACCCGATCCTCATCGCCGGTGAGCCGGGCCTGTGCGACGCCGAGGCGAAAAGCCTGCCCGGCCTCGAATTTCATCAGGTGCTGTCGCTCACACGCCCGATCCGGCCGCTTGCCGACGTGCGGGCGCTGATCGGTCTGATCCGGCTCTTCCGACGCTTGCGGCCGACGATCGTGCACACCCATAGCTCCAAGGCCGGAATCCTGGGTCGCTGGGCGGCCAGGCTTGCCGGCGTGCCGATCATCGTGCACTCCATCCATGGCTTCGGCCTGACGCCGGACCAGCCGCCCGTGCTCCGCCGACTGCTGCTCCTGCTGGAGCGCAGTATCGCGCCGGCCACCGACCGGTTCTTCCCAGTGTCTCGGGCCACGAGGCGGACCGGGGTCGCGCTCGGGCTCTTCACTGCATCGAATTCTACGGTGCTTCCCCCGGGGATCGATCCTGAGCGCTTTCGCGGGAACCACGTGAATGTGCCGGCCGTGCGCCGCACGTTGGGGCTCGCGGCGGACCGCCCGCTCGTGGGGATGATCGCCCCCCTGAAACCGCAGAAAGCGCCCGTCGATTTCGTACGGGTCGCGGCGCGGGTCCGTGCCCGCAGGCCAGATGCGCAATTCCTGCTCGTCGGAGACGGTGAATTGCGCGGTGCCGTGGAGCAGGAGGTGGCGGCTCGGAATCTTGACGGGTGCTTCAGGCTGGCCGGCTGGCGCCGGGACATTCCCGAACTCCTGACGTCCCTCGATGTCTTTGTGCTGACGTCGCGGTGGGAGGGGCTGCCACGGGTCTACCTGGAGGCGGCGGCGGCCGCAGTCCCGGCCGTCGGCACGCGCGTGGACGGCGCGGCCGAGGCGGTGCAGGACGGCGTGAACGGCTACCTCGTCGAGCCGGGCGACCTGGACGCGCTGGCGGCCCGCATCCTAGAATTACTCGCCGATCCGCCGATGGCCCGGGCCATGGGTCGTGCCGGAAGGGATTTGGCGCCCGAATACCGGCTCGACGACATGGTGCGGCGGCAGCAACAGGAATATGAGAGCCTCCTGGCCGCACGGTCGGCTGAGGGCCTCTCATGGAGCGTCGCAAGGAGCACCTCCCCATGAATGTCCCTCTGCTGGACCTGAAGGCGCAATACCGCCAGATCAAGGCCGAAGTGACCGCGGCCATCGAGGCGGTCTGCGAAGAGCAGGGCTTCATCCTCGGGAAGCGGGTGGCCGATCTCGAGAAGAGCCTTGCCGACTATATCGGGGTCCGGCATGCCGTCGGGGTCGCATCGGGGAGCGATGCCTTGTTGCTCGCGCTGATGGCTGGAGGCGTTGGGCAGGGAGACGAGGTCCTGACGGTTCCGTTTACCTTCTTCGCGACGGCGGGGTCGGTTTCACGCTTAGGGGCCAGGCCGGTCTTCGTGGATATCCAGCCCGAGACCTTCAACCTGGATCCCGAGCGCCTCGCAGCGACGATCACGCCCAAGGCGAAGGCCATCATCCCGGTACATCTCTTCGGGCAGTGCGCCGACATGGAACAGATCAACGTCATCGCCCGGCAGCGCGGTTTGATCGTGATCGAGGACGCCTGCCAGGCGATTGGCGCGTCGCGCCACGGCAAGAAGGCAGGGACCCTCGGTGACGCGGCGGCTTTCAGCTTTTTCCCCTCGAAGAATCTGGGAGGCTTCGGCGACGGCGGACTCATCACCATGCACGATGCCGCTCTGGCCGACGTGGTCAGCCGGCTTCGCGTCCACGGCAGCCGGACGCGCTATGAGCATGACCTGGTGGGCATCAACAGCCGGCTCGATGCCTTGCAGGCTGCGGTCCTCCAGGTCAAGCTGCGCTACCTCGACCGCTGGACCGAGGGCCGCCGGCGCAATGCCGCCCGGTACGCGCAACTCTTCAAGGAGGCCAAGCTCGATGGGTGCGTCGTGGCACCCGTGACCGCGCCCGGGAACCATCATGTGTTCAATCAGTACACGATCCGGGCGCAGAGGCGGGATGAGCTGAAGGAATTCCTCAGGCAGAAGGGGGTCGGGAGCGAGATCTACTATCCGCTCCCGCTCCATCTGCAGGCCTGCTACACGGATCTGGGCTACCGGAAAGGTAATTTTCCGGAATCGGAGCGCGCGGCCCAGGAAGTCCTGTCCCTGCCTATCTATGCCGATCTGGCCGAAGACCAGCTCGCCTACGTCGTGGAGACCATCCGGCGGTTTTACACGTCCTAGCGGCGTGAACGGTCACGCGACGTATACACTATAAGCGATTGATTTCCCTCTGTTCCATCGCTTGGCCAACAGCGGTCAGCAGCTTCTGCTTGCCGATGGGCTTGAGGAGGAAATCCGTGACGCCGGCTTTGATCATCCCCGCCACCTTCTGGGACTGAATGACCTGCCGCTGCATCTGAGCCTCGTACTGCGCCAGATTCCAGAGCAGCCTTGCCGCCGTCCCTCCGAGCAGTTCGACTCCAGGGCGCTTGTGGGCGGCAATACGGTGGGCCATCTCGGGATCGCCCGTGACATCCACGAGCAGGTGCAGGTCTCCGCGAGTGAGCAGACTTGCTGTGTCCTCCACCGGGACCTTGAGTTCGCGAGCCCGCTTCAGCCCCGGCGCGGCGGGGTCTTTGTCGGCGATCCCGACGATCTCCACTTCCGGGAGATGGCTGAACATGTTCAGCAGCACCAGCCCGCCTTTTCCTGCGCCCACGATGCCGACCCTCGTCCGCGGGTCGCCGTCCCTGGATTTCTCGGGAAAGCCCGTCATCACGATCAACGGCACGTGCGGGTAGTGCGTCCTGAAATACGCGACTGCTTCAATCCCCTTTCCCATGTCAATGTCGGTGATCACCGTGTCCACAACGAGCGGATTCTCCCCCGCATTGATCGCCGCGATGCCCTTTTCGGCGTCCTCGGCTTCGAGGACGGCGTACCCGGCACGCTCGAGCATGTCGCGCATCACCTCTCTGACTTGCGGCTCGTCCTCGACGACCAGGACGCACCCGTTGGTCGGCTCACCGGAACCGAACATGGA
>CAYJUM010000006.1:0-6486 GCA_964373355.1 uncultured Nitrospirales bacterium
CCCCAACCCTCAGATCCGTAGTCTGATGCTCTATCCAATTGAGCTACGGGCGCAGGCGTGCCTGCCGGCTCCTCGTTATACAGGCCTGCCCGGTGACGGTCAAGCTGCTTGGCCGTCCCTCATGTTGCTTTCCGCTACCTGCGATGCAGCGGGTGATGGTACAGTACGCTCCTCTGCATGCGATCGTTGACCGGCACAGGCACCGCACACCTGGCGGGCGTCGCGGCGGCGTTTCTGGTGGTTTGGGGCTGCGCGATCGAGCGCGCCGCGGAACAGCACACGGCCGCCCAGGTGGATGACGCGATCGCGCAGTACCGCGCGGCGGCGGGGCAGGTCAAGATCGGAGACCCCCAGGAGAAGGTCCTGGCTCGGCTCGAGCCGAGCCAGGTCGGGCTGCTGTACGACCAGGTCAAGCCGCCGGAAGCCTTTCACGCCGAGACGGACACGGGCGAGACGCACCTCCTCGAAATCTATTTTTATCGCTCGGCCCGGCATACCGATGAGTGGCCGGACCGCCAGGGGTTCCCGCCCGACGATGACTTCACGCCGTATCTCTTCACGGACGGTGTGCTCACCGCGACCGGCTGGCCGTCGCTGTCCGCGCTCCACGCGCAGACGCGAAAGCCGCTTCCGGCGAGCGACTCGGGATGCAATCGCTTCGGTCCCGTGACGGGGTGCTTCTAGTCGGCATGACGAGAGAGGAGATACACAGGCTGCGCCCATGGGTCTTGACGCTCTGCCTGGCGGTGCTGTTCGGAAATGTCGCGCTCGGCCAGGCGCCGGGCGACGGGGACCTCGGCTTTGGATCGGGAGTCCGGCAGTTGGACGAATCGCTCTGTGCGCTGAAGGTCCTCCCGACCTTGCCGCTCATCGCCGTACCGGTGTCCGGACTGGCGCTGGATCAGATCACGCTCCAGCAGGGCCCTCAGCACCAGATCTACACGGTCACCGTTCCGCTCAAGCAGGGGACCGACAAGATGAGAAGCGTGGTCTGGCATTCCAAGACCCTGGACGATGCGGTCATGTTCATTCAACTGCTGGAAGAAGGGCGCCTGAAGTCGGTCAGCGTCGAGTCGCGCGCCACCGCCTTTCATTTGAAGGCGGATCAGATGGCCGAGAGCCTGATCGAGAACTGCCGGCATCTGGACGGCAAGAGCACGGAGCTGCGGACGCTGGTGGACCTGCTGGATTTCTGCAAGGACTGCCGGGTGCGGGAGTTGGTGTTTTCCCAGACGGCCGCCCGGCAGCCGGCCCGATGAGGCGGGAGATCACGGCGCGGGCGGACAGTCCCGTGCGTGGGCCTCGAGCATCCGTTTCTCGAGCAGGGCGATGGCTTCGATGCCCTCCGGGGTCGGTCCCTTGTCCCCGCGCTCCGGTTCAGGACCGGTGAAGGCGGCCCGCGTCTCGTGCTGCTTGTCGAGCTCGACGTTGGCCGCGGCGGTTCCCTTCAGGCAGTGTGCCGGCGGGCTCGTCGCGCAGCCGGCCCCCGCCCATGCCACTGCCACTGCCAGGACCAAGACCATTCTGACCGATCGCATGCGTCGCATCCTCGTTCTCCCGGTGAACGCTACGTGACGGTGAACAGGTGGGCGCAGTACGGTTCGAGCCTGACGTACAGCCCCTTCCCCGCCAGTTCCTCGCCCTCCCGGTCATACGCCTGCCCGTTCAGCTCGTCGGTCAAGCGGTAGGCGCCCGAGGGCTTCACGCTTTCGGAGAGCGCCAGGCGGCCGTGGGCCGTGTGGCCGCTGAGATTCACCGCCACGACCCTCCAGGCCTTGCCCAGACGCCACTCGTAGGCGATCAGGGCTTCGTAACTGCCGTCTCCCTCGGGTCCGACGGGCAGCAGCCGCCAGGTCCCCTGATGAAAGACATCCTCGCGCGTCTGCCGGAGCAGTTTCTGATAGAGCCCGCGGACGTTGAAATCCGGCGACTCCTTGGCCGGCTTTCCGAGATGAACCGGGGGGTGCTGTAAGCGCCCCTCCAGTTGCCCGTGATGGAAGAGGCGCATGCCGGGCAGCGTCGCGATGAGACAGGCCACGGCCTGCAACCGGTCCGTCCCGAACACTGCGGCGCTTCTGGGCTCGTCGTGATTCTCCAGGAATCGGACCAGACGGCGCTGAAACTCGATGTCGGCCTTGAGATGCGCCGCCACCTCCCGGGCGCGCCCCTCCCGGAGCCGGTCGTACAGGCGCTTGTCATAGGTAAAGTCAAAGCCGAGCTGTTGCAGGCGCCACTCCAGGTCCCAGTACACTTCGGCGATGAGCAGCAGCCCCGGCACGGCCGCCTTGGCCTCCGACCAGAACTCCTGGTCCGGCCGCTCCGCAGGGAGATGGGGTCCCCACGTCGAGGCAAAAATCTCGTTCAACAGCAGCATTGCCATGTCGCAGCGGACCCCGTCACAATGCTCCGCGATCTTCCGGAGCTCGGCAATGACGGCCCTCCGTGCGGGCGGGTGAAAATAATTCAGTTGCGCAGTGTCCGGCCAGGGAGGGAAGTAGGGATCGCGCCCCCGCGCTAGGTACCACGTTCGACCGTCGCGCTCCGACACAAAGGAGGCGTCCGGGTTCCGATCGTGCTCTTCGCGGTCCACGTGGATGTAGTACTCCGGGTGCCGTGTGACCCAGGGATGATCGGGCGCGGTATGATTCGGGACGAAGTCCAGGATGAGCCCCATGCCCCGG
The DNA here is from genome assembly GCA_964373355.1 of uncultured Nitrospirales bacterium. GTDB lineage: Bacteria > Nitrospirota > Nitrospiria > Nitrospirales > Nitrospiraceae > CAYJUM01. The sequence goes on from CAYJUM010000006.1 coordinate 2,682, forward strand.
GAGCCCAGCTTGCGCCGCGCCCGGCCCAGGTCGTCCCACGTCCCGATCCGGGGGTCCGGCCGGTAGGCCTGGATGGCATAGGGCGATCCCACCACGTCGGTTTTCTTCCAGCCCGGCAGCGCGGCGGCATAGGCGGGAAACAGCGACTCGCGCGTTCGGGCGATCTGTCTCGCCGCCGGGCTGCGCTTCCAGACGCCCATCAGCCACACGTAGTCGAAGCCGAGCGCCCGCAGCACGTCCCATTCCTTGTCCGGCACCGAGCCGAGAGTGATGGTCCGTCCATGCCTGGCGGAGAGCTCTTCCAGCCACAGCCAGGCGTTGATCTCGTAGAGATGCGGGTGCGGCCGTTCGGCGCGGGAGACCGTCGGCATCGTCATGCGGCCACCCATCCGTAGGCCCGATGGCTCGGATCGGCGCCCTCGTCGAGATAGGCCATTTTGATCCGGCTCAGATAATCGTGCGGGACGGCGTGGCGGGTGGCGCGGACATCGATCCCGAAGATCCGCGCCGCATTCAGGCCGAAGATCCCCGCCTTCATCTCGGGCGTGAGCGGCGCGTAGCCGCGTGGCTCCGCCAGCCGCTCCGGAATCTGGAACCGGCGGAACGCCTCGATCTGCCACTGGGGAGTGCCGTACCAGATCGAATCCGTGCCCCAGAGCACGTGATCCGCCCCGAAGGCGCCGATGATCTCTCCGAGCAAGTGGGCGCAGATCGTGGGGTGCAGGGTCACGAGCTGCGCAAACGTCGAGCCCAACTCCATATAGATGTTGCCGATCGCCGGATGGGCGCGCTTCATCCGGCAGAATTCGCTCGTCCAGGGAATGTCGCCGGTCCGGGCGAACGCGTCTTCAACCGCGGCGGCGCGCTTGAACCCGGCATGGTAGACCAGGAACGTCACGTCCGGGAAATCCTTGGCGGCTTTGATCAAGTCACGGGGGTGGTTGTACTCCTCGACCGGTCCGAGCGGAAGACCCTTGTGCACGCAGACGCGCGGCACGCCGAGCGCGCGGGCCTTCTCCAGCATCGGGTAGGCGATCTGCTCGTCGTCCATCCACCAGCCGTGCTCGAACCCCTGCGGAGGCGAGCCGGTGTAGCATTTCCAGGCGTCCACCCTGAGCTGCCGGGCCTGCTGCTCCATGAAGTCCAGGTCCCGGGCGCCGAGCTGGGGTGTGGCGAGCCCATGAGCGAGCATCCGCTGTGTTCCGGTCAGCCCGTTGATCTCATCCCGAATGTGCGCCATCTCCTTCGGCGGGACCACAGCCTCCTGCGGGTAGGGTCCCGGCGGGGTGCTGATCAGGGCGAGGACGGTCTCGCTGTCCAGGAAGACCTCCTTGAGGAACGTGTCCCATGAGAGGTCCGCCATGGTCCCGCGGTCCGCGCGCAACCCGGGATTCATACCCGATTCCCGGGCCCGGCGACGCAGGGACAGTAGCGCCTCTTTCGTGACGGCTCCCTGCCGCGACGCTTCCGCATTCCGGGGATCGTACCCGGCGCTGACGTAGTGGGTCTGCACGTCGAAGATGAACGGCGGGTCACCCTTCCGCTCCGCGAAGGCCGAGGGCTCGGCCGCCTCCACCTCGAGCACGTCGAAAAACCTGCCGAAGACGCCGTTCATCGCGAGAAACGCCACCGCCATGCCCCCGGTTGTCCTCATGAAGTCGCGTCGGGTGAGGCCGAGCCGGCGGCTGATCTCCCGCCCGGCCGCGTCGATCCGGCGTTCGACCTCGCGCTGGGCGGGCGTCGGGGGTGGAGGAGCGAATTCTCCGTTCGAGACGATGCAGGTCGGGACCGGCGACGGAAATGTGGTGCCCCGGCGCATGGCCAACTAAGGTATGCCAATCCGCCGAATCCTGCAACCGGGATGGCGCTGTGCTAAGATGCCGACCCGCGGAGGTGCTCGTGGATCCCGGCATGCATCGGCACACCTCGCTCGAAGGCATCAACCCCGACTACGCCTTCTGCCCGAAGTGCGGCGGCGGGCTCCAGCGGCGCCTCATCAAGGCCCTGGAGCCGGACCGGCTGGTCTGTCAGGACTGCGAATTCGTGTTCTATCTCGGCCCGAAGCTGGCCGTGGGCACGATCGTCTCGACGGACGGCGGAATCCTGCTCGTGCGGCGGGCGATCCATCCGGGCTACGGGAAATGGGTCTTCCCCGGCGGCTTCGTCGACCGCGGAGAACGGGTTGAGGAGGCCGCGATCCGCGAGACCCGCGAGGAAAGCGCCCTGGAGGTGAAGATCACCCGGCTGTTGAACATCTATTCCTACCCGGATCATCCGGTGATCGTCATCGTCTATGTCGGAGAGGCCGTCGGAGGCGAGATCGCGGCCGGGGAGGAGACCCTGGAGGCCCGCACCTTCCCCCCATCGGCCATTCCCTGGCCCGACCTGGCGTTTCCCAGCACCGCCCATGCCTTGCGTGATTATCTCGGCTGAGTCCCGGGCCGCCTTTTCCTTTGACTCATCTCTTTTGCTACGGCTATAATTTCCCGCCGGCTCGTGATTTTTCTTGAAAAGTTGCCAGGATAGGTGAGGAATGGCGGTCTGGTTTTTTACCGCGACGGTGGTCCTGTATTTTCTGGGCACGGCCTCGGCGCTTGCCGATTTGCTCAGGCGCTCCGAGGCCCTGTCCAGGATCTCCGTGTGGATCACGGGGGCGGGATTCCTGACCCATACGATCGCGCTCGTCGGCCGGTTGATGACGGCCGGTCACGTGCCGCTCACGAGTCTGCATGAAGCCCTGTCCTTTTTCTCCTGGGCGCTCGTGCTGGTGTTTCTCGGGATGGAGCTGCGCCAGCACGTGCACGTGCTCGGGTCCTTCATCCTGCCGTTGGCCTTGATCTCGCTGTTGTCTGCCGCCGCCCTCCCGCGTGAGGCGTTGCTCGGGCCGATGTTCACCGCAGTCGGCGTGCACGTGACCCTGAGCATGCTCGGCACCGTGGGATTTGCGGTCGCGTTCGTGGCCGGCATCATGTACCTGATCCAAGACGGCCTGCTGAAATCGAAACGTTTCAATGTGCTCTATGCCAAGCTGCCCCCCCTCGATTATCTCGACGGGCTGAACCAGACCTCCATCGTCCTGGGATTTCCGTTCCTGACGCTGGGCATCATCGCCGGCGCGATCTCGGCCGAAGTGGTCCGGGGCTCGTACCTGAGCTGGAACCCGGAGCAGACCTGGGCGCTCGTGACGTGGGTGTTCTATTTCATCGTGCTCATGGGACGCATGACCGTGGGCTGGCGGGCGAAGAAGGCGGCGTATCTCACGATCATCGGGTTTGCCGGCGTGGTCCTCACCTTTATCGGAGTGGTGCTGAAGGGCCACCCGGTGGCCTGACTGGTGAAGGGTGAACGGTGAGGAGTAAGGGGTTTGCAGTGAAAGATTCGGTCGGACCACGCAGGTTCCCTTTACCCGTCACTCTTCACCTGTCACTATTTGCCTTATGAATATTATTGTTGTCGGGCTGAGCCACAACACAGCACCGGTGGAAATCCGCGAGCGCCTGGCGGTGCCGGACAGCCGCATGGGGGACGCGCTCGCGCGCCTCGCCACCTACCCGGGCATCCGCGAGAGCGTGCTGCTGTCCACCTGCAACCGCGTGGAGGTCTACGCGGTCGTGGACGAGGCCGAGACCGGCTACGCGAGCATCCAGCAGTTCCTGGCCGACACGCACCTGGCCCTCTCGGCGGAGGACTTGATGCCCCACCTGTACTGGCATTGCGACGATCGCGCCATCCGCCATCTGTTCCGGGTGGCCTCCAGTCTGGATTCGATGATCGTTGGCGAGCCGCAGATCCTCGGGCAGGTGAA
>CAYJUM010000006.1:6496-66216 GCA_964373355.1 uncultured Nitrospirales bacterium
GCAGGTGAAGGACGCCTTCGGGCTCGCGCTCGGGCACAAGGCCAGCGGCGTGATCCTGAACAAGCTGGTGCAGAAGTCCATCTCGGTGGCCAAACGCGTGCGGACCGAGACCAGGATCGCCGAGACAGCGGTGTCGGTCGGGTATGCGGCCGTGGAGCTGGCCAAGAAGATCTTCTCCGACCTCCGGGACAAGACGGTCCTGCTGGTGGGTGCGGGGGAGATGGCCAAGCTTGCGGCGCGGCATTTCGTCAATTGCGGCGTCCGCCGGGTACTGATCACGACGCGCGATCCCCACAGCGCGGTGGAGCTGGCAAAGCAGTTCAACGGCGTGCCCATCCCGTTCGAGCAGTTCCGGCGGGAGATGGCCACTGCGGATATCGTCCTGTGCTCGACCGGTGCCTCCCACTATCTCATCAGGACGGAGGACGTGCAGCGGGCGGTCTGGGAGCGTTTCAACCGCCCCATCTTCCTCATCGACATCTCGGTGCCCCGGAACATCGAGCCGGAGGCGAAGGACATCGACAACGCCTTCCTGTTCAACATCGATGACCTGGAGATGCGCGTCGAGGAAAACCGGGAGGAGCGCCGCCGGGAGGCCGGCAAGGCCGAGCGGCTCGTGGAGGATGAGGTCGGCGTGATGCTCGATTGGCTGAAGACGCTCGAGGTCACCCCCACCATCGTCGCGCTGCGCCGCCGGGCGGAGGAGATCAAGCGACACGAGATCGAGCGGGTGGTGGGCCGCCTGCAGCTCTCGGCGCAGGAGCGGAATGCGATGGAAGGCCTGGCGTCTGCGATCGTCAACAAGCTGCTGCACGGGCCGCTGGTGACGTTGAAGTCAGAGGCGCATTCTGCGCACGGCCTGATGTTCATCGAGGCCGCGCGTCGCCTGTTCCACCTGGACAAGGAGGGAACGGGGGCGAGGGCGGAGGAAGCCGGCGACGAGCGGGGAGCAGAGCCCCGCGACACTCCGGAGCACACCCACGCCGACCCGGCTGCGCGACGCCCGAAGGCCGGGCGCCCGGAGTGAGCGGGGCCGGACAGGGGAGCACACCCATGGCGGGCCCGAAACTGTTCACGTGTCCCAAGTGCCGGCACACGTACCTGGGGCATGAGCCGCTGCCCGACTGCCCGCACTGCGGGTATGATTACAAGGAAAAGGAAGGCATCCGGTGGGACGTGGTGTTTTACCTGCTGGTCATCATCGCGTTGATGAGCTTTGCCTTGACCTCGTCCTACTATCGGAACATCAGCGCCGAGCGGACGGGCGCGACACAGGGGTCCGCACGATCGGGCGACGACGTGGAGAAGCTCCCCGGCAGCGCCAATCCGCGCACGCCGTTCCAGAGCCCGTATCATGAGCCGGGCCGCTGAGGGTCCCCGACGCTCCCTCGTCATCGGCACGCGGGGCAGTCGTCTGGCGATCTGGCAGGCGGAGTGGGTGCAGGCTCGGTTGAAGGACATCGCGCCCGAGGTCGAGGTCTCGCTACGGCGCATCAGGACCTCCGGGGACAAGATCCTGGATGTGCCGCTGGCCAAGATCGGCGGGAAGGGACTCTTCGTCAAAGAGATTGAAGAGGGGCTGATCCGGAAGGAGATCGACCTGGCGGTCCACAGCATGAAGGATGTGCCGGCGGTGCTGCCCGAGCCCCTGGACATTCTCTGCGTGCCGACCCGGGAAGACCCGCGTGATGCGCTGATCAGCAAGGACCGGCGGGCATTGGACCAGCTCCCGGCCCGTGCGCGGGTCGGCACCAGCAGCCTGCGCCGCCAGGCTCAACTGCTGCGCCGTCGCCCGGACCTGACGATTCAGATGCTGCGGGGCAATCTGGACACGCGCCTGCGCAAGCTCAAGGAAGGGGAGTACGAGGCCCTGGTGGTGGCAGCTGCCGGCTTGAGCCGCCTGGGCTGGACGAGTGAGGTCGCCGAGTATCTGCCGGCCGACATCAGTCTGCCGGCGATCGGGCAGGGGGCGCTCGCTCTCGAAGGCCGCAGCGACGATCTCTTCGTGCGGGGCTTGGTGGCCGCACTCGAAGATCCCGCCACGCGCACGGCGGTCACGGCCGAGCGCGCCCTGCTCGAACGGCTAGGGGGGGGATGCCAGGTGCCGATCGCGGGCCACGCGACACTGGAGGGGGATGAGGTGGTGTTGGATGCGTTGGTGGCCAGCCCGGACGGTCGGCGGCTGGTGCGCGACTCGGCACGCGGCGATCGCGCGCAGGCGCAGCGCGTGGGCGTGAGCCTGGCCGAGCGCCTCCTCGCGCAGGGGGCTGACGCGATTTTACGCGAGATCTATGGCACGGCGTGAAGGACGGGCCACCGCCGGCAGGATCTACCTGGTCGGGGCCGGGCCGGGAGACCCGGGGCTCCTGACCCTGCGGGGCAAGGAATGTCTTGAGCAGGCCGACGTGGTGCTGTATGACTACCTGGCCAATCCGGTCCTCCTCGATCACGCACCGGCCGAGGCCGAGCGGATCTACGTGGGGCGACGGGGACGCGGCCGCTACGAGCGCCAGGACGAGATCAACCGGCTGATGATCGACAAGGCGAAGGAAGGCAAGGTCGTGGTGCGGCTCAAGGGCGGGGACCCCTTCGTCTTCGGACGCGGAGGGGAGGAGGCGGAAGCCATCGCGGCGGCCGGCCTGTCCTTCGAGGTCGTGCCGGGCGTGACTTCGGCGCTCGCGGTCCCGGCCTACGCGGGCATTCCCGTCACCCATCGGACGCTGGCCTCCACGGTGGCGTTCATCACGGGACAGGAAGACCCCGCCAAGCAGGCGGACACGATCAACTGGCCGAAGCTCGCCTCCGGGAGCGGCACGCTGGTGTTCTTGATGGGCATGAAGAATCTGCCCGCCATCGTGCGGCATCTGCTCGATCAGGGCAAGCCGGCCGGGACGCCGGTCGCCTTGATCCGGTGGGGGACGCGCTCCAGCCAGCGGACCGTCGTCGGCACACTCGACGACATCGTCACGAAGGCGGAGGAGGCGGAGTTGGAGCCGCCGACGGTCATCGTCGTCGGCGAGGTGGTGCGGCTCCGGGAGCAATTGAATTGGTTCGAGACCCGTCCCCTGTTCGGGAAGCGCGTGCTGGTCACGCGCCCCCGGGACCAGGCGCACGAGTTGTCGGGCCTGCTGGCGGGCTATGGGGCCGATCCGGTCGAATGTCCGACGATCCAGGTGGTGCCGCCGGAGAGCTGGGCCGAGCTGGATGCGGCGATCGTCGATCTCGCGCGGTATGACTGGCTGATCTTTACCAGCGTGAACGGCGTCCGGCCGTTCATGAGCCGGCTCCGGCATCACGGGCGCGACGCCCGGGCCCTGGATAGGGTGAAGATCGCCTGCATCGGCCCGCGCACGGCGGAAGAGGTGGACGCGCACGGCCTCAGGGCCGATCTCGTCCCGGAGGAGTTTCAGGCCGAGGGGCTGATCCGGGCCTTGACCGCGGTCGGCGTCTCCGGCCGGCGGGTCCTGATCCCGCGGGCGGCCGAAGCCCGGCAGATTCTGCCCGAAGAGCTCCGGGCAGCGGGCGCCGCGGTGGACGTCGCGGTCGCTTACCGCACCGTGGCCTCGTCCGTGGAAGCCCAGCGCCTCAAAGAGCTGCTCAGGAACCGGGACCTCCACGTGATCACGTTCACGAGCTCGTCGACCGTGCGGCACTACTGCGCCCTGTTCGACAGTCCCGAGGAGGCCAAGAAGCTCACGGAAGGCGCGGCGGTCGCCTGCATCGGCCCGATCACCGCGCAGACGGCCCGGGAGCACGGGCTTCCGGTGACCCTTCAGGCGGCACAGAACACCGTGCCGGCCCTGGTCGAATCCATCGTGCGGTATTATGCGAAAGGCCAAAGAGAGGTTCAGGCCGAGGGAGACTCTTGAATCGCACCTACCGCAGCCTCAACCTCAGCCTTCACCTTTGAAATGGAGGACATAGAATGGTTCCGGTGAAATCGTTCATGGTTCCGGCGGAGAAATTCATCAAGGTGGATCGCGATACCGATGTCCGCAAAGCGGCCGAGATCATGCGCGACCGGGACATCGGCAGCCTGTTCGTCACGCGCGGCACGGAGATCATCGGCATCATCACGGACACTGACATGGTGCGCCGCTCCGTGGCGGTCGGCGCCGATCCCACCAAAACCACGGCCGAGCAGATCATGTCGGCCCCGATCGTCACGATCGAGGAAAACAAGACGCTGCTGGACGCCAACGACCTGATGGCGCGCCGGCATCTCCGCCATCTCGGCGTGACGCGTGACGGGAAACTGGTCGGCCTGATCTCCGTGCGCGATCTGATCGTCTTTCTGACCAACCTCCCGAGGAAGTGAGGAGCAAGGGGTGAAGAGTGCGGGGTGAGAAGCTAGACGGGGAATAGGAAAATGGGTTTTCCCAGACACCGCTTGCGACGCCTGCGACAGACCGAGCCGCTCCGCCGGATGGTGCGGGAGACCCGGCTCTCGCCCGCCGACCTCATCGCTCCGCTGTTCGTGGCCGGGGGGAAGGACCGCAAGGAGGCGATCGGCTCCATGCCCGGCCAGTCCCGCTGGTCCGTGGACCTCCTCGTCAAAGAGGCGTCGGAAGTCCGGTTGCTCGGCATCCCCGCGGTCATCCTGTTCGGGATCCCGGAGGAGAAGGATGAGCGTGGGACGTCCGCCTACCAGCCGGACGGCATCGTCCAGCGCGCGGTCCGGGCGCTCAAGGACCACGTGCCCGAACTGGTCGTGATCACGGACGTCTGCATCGACGAGTACACCTCGCACGGCCACTGCGGGGTCGTGAAGGACGGCCGCATCCTGAACGACGAGACCCTGGAGTGCCTGCGGGCCATGGCCCGGACGCACGCCGAGGCGGGCGCCGACATGGTGGCGCCGTCGGACATGATGGACGGGCGCGTGGCCGCCATCCGCGATGAGCTCGACGGGGCCGGGTTCAGCGAGCTCCCGATCATGGCCTACTCGGCGAAGTTCGCGTCATGTTTCTTCGCGCCCTTCCGGGACGCCGCCGATTCGGCGCCGCAGTTCGGCGACCGCCAGTCGTACCAGATGGATCCAGCCAACGGCCGCGAAGCCCTGCGCGAGATCGAGCTCGACGTCGAGGAAGGCGCCGACATCGTCATGGTCAAGCCGGCCCTGCCGTTCCTGGACGTCATCGCCGCGGCCCGCGCGCGGTTCTCCCTGCCGATCGCCGCGTATCAGGTGAGCGGGGAGTACAGCATGATCAAAGCCGCCGCCAAGGCCGGCATGCTGGACGAGCGCCGCGCGATGATGGAAACGCTCGTGTCGATCAAGCGGGCCGGGGCCGACCTGATTCTGACCTATTTTGCGAAGGACGCGGCCAAGCTCTTGATCGAGTAACCTGCCTGACCGCTTCAGTTCAGCGTATGAGAATCACCAGAGGACTTTCGGATTACCGGCCCGGGCCGCATCCGGTGCTGGCCATCGGGAATTTCGACGGGCAGCACCGGGGCCACCTGGCCTTGCTGCAGGCAGTCGTAGAAACCGCCCGCGCGGCGCACGGCACCCCGATGGTCCTGACGTTCGACCCGCATCCCGCGAAGGTCCTCTCACCGGGCATCACGCTCCTGTTCCTGACGACGCCGGAGGAGAAGCTCGATCGGTTCGAGGCAGTTGGCATCGAGGAGGTCCTCTTTCTGGAGTTTACGAAGGCCTTTGCGTCGCTCAGTCCGGAGGAGTTCATCTTCCGTGTGTTGCGGGACGGCGTGGGCGCGCGCGAGCTCTTTGTCGGCGAGCACTTCGCGTTCGGCAAGGGCCGGGCAGGCCGGATCGGCGACCTCCAACGGCTCGGGCCGGAGGCCGGGTTTCGCGTGCATCCCGTCTCCACCTTGCGCGTGGACGGCGAGGTCGTCAGCGCCACGCGGGTGAGACGATTGATCCAGAGCGGCGACGTCCGCACGGCGGCCCGCTGCCTGGGCCGGTACTATGCCCTGGAAGGACGCGTGATCAGCGGGGAGGGCCGGGGTACGCGTCTGGGATGGCCGACGGCGAACCTCCATCTGCCAGAAGGCCGCGTCATCCCCGCCGACGGCGTCTACGCCACGATCGTCGTCCGGCGCACGGACGCGAGGGACGAGCTGTTGGAATCCGTCTCGTACATCGGCAGCCGCCCGACGTTCGGGCTCGGCGAGCGCCTGCTGGAGGTCCATGTGCTCGATGAGCGGGTCGCGATCTACGGCGAGCCGATCCAGGTCCGGTTCGTGGAACGTCTCCGGGGAGATCAGTCGTTCGAGTCCGCCGAGGCCCTGTCGGCCCGGATCGCGCAGGACGTGCTCCAGGCTCGCGAAAGCCTCCGGGCGGTCTCGTGAGCGTGATGCCATCCACCTCGATCAAGACACCCGCTCTCGTCCGCCTGGTCGGAAGAACCATCCGCCGACACCGTCTGATCATGCCCGGCGACCGTGTCCTCGTGGCGGTCTCGGGAGGGCCCGATTCCATCGCGCTGCTGGCCGTGCTCGCAGACGTGGCGCCGGCCTGGCATGTCACGGTGCTGGCCGGGCACGTCAATCATGGGCTGCGCGGCGCGGAGTCGGATGCGGATGCTGAGTTCGTGCAGGAGATCTGCGGACGGCTGGGGGTTGCCTGCGCCGTCGAGCGGGCGCCGCTCAAAGGCGCGGCGTCGCTCCAGGAGCGCGCACGGGAGCGGCGCTATGCCGCGCTCGAACACATCGCGGACGGGCTCGGGGCCACCAAGATCGCGCTCGGGCACACGGCGGATGATCAGGCCGAAACCTTGCTCATGTGGATGCTCCGGGGCGCCGGCATGGGAGGCCTGGCGGGCATTCCGCCCGTCCGCGACCGGCGGTTCATCCGGCCGCTCCTGGACGCGCAGCGTGCGGACGTCCTGAGCTACCTGCAAGCGCGCGGGCTCCCCTTCCGGACCGATTCCACGAACGCCAAGCCGGTCTACCTGCGCAACCGGATCCGCCGTGACCTGCTCCCGGTGCTCCGGCAGTTCAACCCCGGGATCGTGGGGGTCCTCGAGCGCCAGGCGGAGATTCTCCGGGAGGAGCATCTGTACTTGAATCGGCTGGCGGAGGAGGAGCTGGCGCGCGTGAGCCGAACGGGGTCCGATCAGACGCGCACGCTGGACCGCGAGGCGGTGCTGGCGCTCCCCGTCGCGTTGCAGCGCCGCGTGGTGCAGGCCGCGATGCGGGCGGCCGCCACCAGCGTCAAGAACCCGGGCTTTGCGGCCGTCGAAGCCGTGCGGCACCGGGTCGTCTGCGGCCGCTCAGGGACCGCAATTGTGACGGGCGGGGTCCGGGTCGAGCGGGAATACGGCCACATTCGCTTCCGTCCGGTGTCTCCACGGGGGTCTGAGGGGGCCGACCGACCGGAGAAGGACATCGTGATCCCCCTGACGATCCCCTCCGAGGCCCTCTGGCCTGCGACGGGACAGCGGGTGCGTGTGACCTGGGGGCACGGACCGGCGGCATCCGCCCGCAGCGCCCGCACGCCCGATCGGGTCACGCTCGATCCGGAGACCTTCACGCACGAGCTGACGCTCCGCGCCTGGAGACCCGGAGACAGATTTCAGCCCCAGGGCATGCAGGGCCGGCACAAAAAACTCCAGGACTTCTTCGCCGATCTCAAGATTCCCAGAAGCCAGCGGGCGCACGCGCCGTTGCTCGTCGCGCCGGAGGGTATTCTCTGGGTCGTAGGGTACCGGGCGGACCATCGCTTCGCGGCGGAGGGGACGGGCCGCAGGCTGATCGCTGAAGTCGTGGATACTCCCTCGCCTGAGGAGGACCCCTGACCATGGAACGGATCTTTGGACGGCCCATCGTGACCCAGGAAGACATGCGAAACCGCATCCGCGAGCTAGGCCGCCAGATCACGCTGGATTACGCCAACACGGACCTGATCCTGATCGGGATCCTGAAGGGGGCCTACGCGTTTTACGCGGACCTCGCGCGCGCCATCCGGCTCCCGCTGCGCGTGGATTTTCTCGTGGTGACGAGCTACGGCTCGAAGAGCAAACCCTCCGGAAAAGTCAAAATGGTCACCGACTTGACGGAGGACATCGCCGGCCGCGATGTGCTCCTCGTGGAAGATATCGTGGATTCGGGGCTGACCCTGCGCTATCTCCTGAAGCAATTCGCCCGGCGCAAGCCGAAATCCATCCGGGTCTGCACCTTGCTGAGTAAATCCCAGCGGCGAAGAGTCGATGTCCCCATCCACTACGTCGGGTTCGAGATTCCCAATAAGTACGTGGTCGGCTACGGGCTGGATTACCAACAAAAATACCGGAACCTCCCGTATTTAGCGGTGCTCGACAAGGTTGATGACGAGGGGCAAGATGCGTAGGAGAAGTTGTGGGTGCGCAGAGCATTATGATAGAATCCGTGTCGTTTTAGGAGCGTGGCACCGAGGCGGACAGAGGAGCGCTGGATGAATTCACGCGTGAAGAATCTGCTCTTTTGGGTGGTGGTGGGACTGTTCATGATCCTGCTGTTCAACCTGTTCAGCGTCCCCAGCCACGTCCAGGAAGATGAAGTGATTTTCAGCGACTTTATGGCCCACTTGGACAAGGGCGACATCAACAAGGTCATCATCAAATCCAATCACATCAGCGCCATCTTGAAGGATGGCTCCCGGATCCGGACCTACTCGGCCGAGTATCCCGACATGGTGAAGGTCCTGCGCGAGCGGGGGGTGCAGATCGAGGCCAAGCCGCCCGACGAAAATCCCTGGTACATTACGTTCCTCGTGACCTGGGGGCCGTTCATCCTGTTCCTCGGCCTGTGGTTCTTCCTGATGCGGCAGATGCAGATCGGGGGCAACAAGGCGCTGTCGTTCGGCAAGAGCCGCGCCCGGCTCCTGACCGAAGAGCGCAAGAAGATCACCTTTGCCGATGTCGCGGGCATCGATGAGGCCAAGGAAGAGGTCGTCGAGATCATCGAGTTCCTGAAGGACCCGCAGAAATTCCAGAAGCTCGGCGGGCGCATCCCCAAGGGCGTGCTCATCGTCGGCCCGCCCGGCACCGGCAAAACGCTCCTGGCGAAGGCCATCGCCGGCGAGGCGGGCGTGCCCTTCTTCAGCATCAGCGGCTCGGATTTCGTCGAGATGTTCGTGGGCGTCGGCGCCTCGCGCGTGCGCGACCTCTTCGAGCAGGGCAAGAAGCACGCGCCTTGCATCATCTTCATCGACGAGATCGACGCGGTCGGGCGTCTCCGTGGCGCCGGGCTCGGCGGCGGGCACGACGAGCGGGAGCAGACGCTGAATCAGCTCCTCGTGGAAATGGACGGGTTCGACACGACCGAGGGCGTCATCCTGATCGCCGCGACAAATCGCCCGGACGTCCTCGACCCGGCCCTCCTGCGGCCGGGCCGGTTCGACCGCCAGATCGTCGTCAGCCGGCCCGACCTGCGCGGACGCGTGGAGATCCTCAAGGTCCATACCAAAAAAGTTCCGGTGGCCACGGACGTGGAGCTGGAGAAGATCGCCCGAGGGACCCCCGGGTTTTCCGGGGCTGATCTGGAGAACCTCGTGAACGAGGCGGCTCTGTGGGCGGCCCGGCAGAACAAGAAAGTGGTCGAGCTGGTGGACTTCGAGACCGCCAAGGACAAGGTGCTGATGGGCGCCGAGCGCAAGAGCCTGATCCTCAGCGATGAGGAAAAGCGCACGACGGCCTACCACGAGGCCGGCCATGCCCTGATGGCGAAGCTCCTGCCCGGGACCGACCCGGTCCACAAGGTGACCATCATTCCGCGGGGCCGCGCCCTGGGCATGACCATGCAGCTGCCGATCGACGACCGGCACAACTATTCCAAGGAATTCCTGTACAACACCCTGGCCATTCTCCTGGGCGGGCGCGTGGCCGAGGAGCTGGTGCTGAACCATATCACCACCGGCGCGGGGAACGACATCGAGCGAGCCACCGATCTGGCGAGAAAGATGGTCTGCGAGTGGGGCATGAGCGAGAAACTCGGGCCGCTCACCTTCGGGAAAAAGGACGAAGAGATCTTCCTGGGGCGTGAGATCGCCACGCGCCGCGACTTCAGCGAGCAGGTGGCGATCGAGATTGACCACGAGATCAAGCGCCTCGTGACCGAGAACTATGAGCGGGCCAAACGGATGCTCACGGAGCACATGAACATCCTGAAGGCCCTGGCCGAGGCCCTGCTCGAAAAAGAGGTGCTGGATGCGCCGGAGATCGATCATATCATCCAGCAGGGCTCGCTCCCCCAGGCCGTCCCTATCTGAGCACCCGGTCCCTGAGAGCTTCAACCTGTTTCGGGCCGGACTCGATCGCTCTCCCTCCACGTTCAGTTGCACGGTCTGCCGCACTGAGATGCAATCGTGACCAGCACGAAGGAGATGCCGGCCCACACCGTGAAGATCCGGGGAGGTCTGCTCTCCCTGGAGGCGTCCACCGCCATCATGGGGGTGCTGAACGTCACCCCGGACTCGTTCTCGGACGGCGGGCGCTTCCTCGATCCGGAGGCGGCCGTGGCGCATGCCGAGGCGATGGTCGAAGACGGGGCCACGCTCCTCGATATCGGGGCCGAATCCTCCAGGCCCGGGGCGGCGCCTGTCGAGGAGGCGGAGGAGCTGCGCCGGCTCATCCCCGTCGTGCGGGAAGTGTGCCGCCGGGTCAGCGTGCCCGTCTCGGTGGACACGACGAAAGCCGCCGTGGCCGCCCGGGCCCTGGAGGCGGGCGCCGCGATCATCAACGATATCAGCGCGCTGCGGTTCGATCCCGGGATGGCCAGTGTGGTGGCCGAGTCCGGCGCGGGGCTGGTGCTGATGCATATGCAGGGGACGCCCCGGACGATGCAGGAGGCCCCGCGCTACGGCGACGTCGTGGCGGAGGTCTCCGCCTTTCTGCGCGAGCGGATGGCGGCGGCGGAACGCCTCGGTATCAACCCGCAGCAGATTTTACTTGATCCCGGCATCGGGTTTGGGAAGAATCAAGAGCAGAATCTCGAGCTTCTGTCCCGTCTCGACCGGTTCGCGGCCCTGGCCCGGCCGCTGGTGGTGGGAGTGTCGCGCAAGGCCTTCATCGGGCAGATTCTCAACCGGGACGTGCAGGAGCGCGTCATGGGGACCGCGGGGGCCGTCGCGGTCGCCATCCTCGCCGGCGCCCGGGTCGTGCGGGTGCACGACGTCGGGCCGATCCGGGACGTGGTCAGGGTCGTGGATGCCATCGTGGGTTGTCGGCGATCAGCCTGCGGCGTTCAGCCGTCTGCCTGAAGCTGATAGCTGATTGCTACCGGAGGAGGAACATGCCAAAGCTGTTCGGCACAGACGGAGTCCGGGGGGTGGCCAACATCGAGCCGATGACGAGCGAAACCGCCATGAAGCTCGGGCGGGCGGCCGCGTACGTCTTCAAGCGGCGGGCCGGGCGCCACCAGGTGGTCATCGGCAAGGACACCCGGCTCTCCGGGTACATGCTGGAGTCCGCGCTGACCTCCGGGATCTGTTCGATGGGCGTGGATGTCCTCCTGGTCGGCCCGATGCCGACGCCGGCCATCGCGTTTCTCACCAAGAGCCTGCGGGCCGACGCGGGCGTGGTGATCTCGGCCTCCCACAATCCATACCAGGACAACGGCATCAAGTTTTTTTCCGGCGACGGGTTCAAGCTGCCGGACGACGTCGAAGCGCGGATGGAGCATCTCATCAGCTCGGACGAGATCAGCCACCTGCGACCGACCGCCGACGAGGTCGGCAAAGCCTACCGCATCGACGACGCGGAAGGGCGGTACATCGAGTTCGTCAAGCGGTCCTTGCCCCGCGGTGTGGATTTTCAAGGGCTGAAGATCGTCGTGGACTGCGCCAACGGCGCGGCGTACAAGGTGGCTCCCAAGGTCTTGCGCGAGCTCGGCGCCAGCGTGAGCGTCATCGGAGCCGAGCCGGACGGCATCAACATCAATGCCGGCTGCGGCGCCGTGCATCCGGAGCAGCTCCAGCAGGAGGTCCTGCAGCAGCGGGCCGACCTCGGGATCGCCTATGATGGCGACGCCGACCGCGCCGTGTTCGTCTGCGAGGAGGGCAAGATCGTCGACGGCGATCACGCGATGGCCGCCCTGGCGCTGGACCTGCACACCCGCGGCCTGCTCAAGCGGCAGACGCTGGTCGGCACGGTGATGAGCAACTTCGGCCTGGAGCTGGCCATGGGCAAGGCCGGCATCAGCCTGCTGCGCACGCCCGTGGGCGACCGCTATCTGCTGGAACGGATGCTGGCCGAAGGCTGCAATTTCGGCGGCGAGCAGTCCGGCCATCTGATCTTCCTCGATCACAACACCACCGGCGACGGCCTCATCTCGAGTCTCCAGTTCCTGTCGCTCATGCGCCGGACGGGCCGTCCGGTCTCGGAGCTGGCCCGCTGCATGTCCGCGGTGCCTCAGATCCTGCTCAACATCCGCGTCAAGACCAAGCCGGAGCTCTCGACCTTTCCGGCGATCCAGCAGGCCATTCAGGCCGGTGAAGCCAAGTTGAACGGGACCGGTCGCGTGCTGGTCCGATATTCCGGGACCGAGCCGCTGCTCCGGATCATGGTGGAGGGCGAGCGCGATGCGCTCATTCGCACCGTGGCCGACGAGCTGGCCGGCGTCGTCCGCACGCACCTCCAATAAAACGTGAGGCATCAGGCATTAACGGTGAGGAGTGAGGGGAAAGGAGTGAAGGGTGGAAGCGCCGGTTCCGGACGTACTTTTTCTCCTCACCCCTTCCCCCGTCCCCCTCACTCCTCACTGATTCCGCCTCACGCCTGACGCTTCACGGTTTTCCCGTGTTACTGCCCTTCACCGTGGCCTTCATCGTCGGGCTGCTGGCCGGCTCCGTCTTGCCCTATGCTCCCGCCTCGGTTCTGATTCTCCTCTGTCTGGCGGCCGCCGGACTGACGGCGCTCGAGCGCCGCGGCGCCCTCGGGTCCGCGCGCGGTCTGCTGGTGTATGGCGCTGTCCTGGCCGGCGTGATGCTCTGGACGGTGACCGGCGCTCCACGGGAGGCCTCGCTGCTCCAGAGCGCGGGGACCACTCCGGTCCGGCTGGCCGGCACCATCGTGGACCCGGTGAAGCACGCGCCGGGCCGGATGACGATGGTCCTGGAGGCGTCAGAGGTGGCCGAGGGGGCTGACGCGCGGCCGGCTTCGGGACGCGTGCGAGTGACCTGGCGTGACCCCGATCAGAGTGTGTCGCGGGGCGCGTCCGTCGAGCTCACCGCCCGTCTGCACGCTCCCTCCGGATTGTTGAACCCCGGGGGCTTCGACTACGGGGCGTATCTCGAGCGGCGGGGGATCGATGCGGTTGCCTCGGTCTCAGGGCCCGGACGGATCTCGATCAGGCAGGCCCCGGCCGGGGCCTGGCTGCCGGCGAAGGCCACGTGGCCGGGAGTCGTTGTAGACGGCTGGCGGGATCGCATCCGCCGCGCCGCCTCCGCGAGTCTGCAGGAGCCGGCTTTGGGGTTGTACCTAGGCATGATCATCGGGGACCCCGGCTACGTGAGCATGGGTCTGCGCGACGCGTTCATGGCGACCGGGACAGTGCACATCCTGTCCGTCTCCGGCTCACACCTCGGCCTTATCGCCTTCCTGTCGTTCTTCGTCATCCGCGGCGCCTGGCGGCGCGGCCCGGCCCCCTGGCTGCTGGCGCTGTCACGCCGGATCACCCCGACGCGGCTCGCTGCCGCAGTCACGGTCCTGCCGGTGACCTTCTACACGCTCTTGGCCGGGGCCGAAGTCGCGACGGTGCGCTCCCTGATCATGATCCTGTGTTTTCTCCTGGCGGTCTGGCTGGGCCGGGGGCGGGATCTGTTGCTGACGCTCGCCGCCGCGGCGCTCGTCATCCTCGCGCACGACCCTCGGGCCTTGTTCGACATTTCCTTCCAGCTCTCGTATCTCTCGGTCCTGGCCATCGCGCTGCTGGTCCGGCTTCGGCGGGGCACAAGCCCGGAGCTCCCCGGCGTTCCCGCCGACCTCCCGGAGAACGGAACGGCCTGGACCTGGCTGCGCGACTCGCTCTGGCTGACCGCGGGGATCACCCTGGCCACGCTGCCCGTGGTCGCGTATGACTTCAACCAGGTGGCCTGGATGGGCCTGCTCGCCAACCTCCTCGTCGTGCCGTTCGCGGGGTTCCTGCTCGTGCCGGCCGGACTGCTCTCGGCCGTGTGGGTGCTCCTGGCTCATGCCGAGACGCTTCCCGCCGCAGCCGTGTCGCAGCGGCTATTCGATCTGCTCGCCGACGCCGTCACCGTCCTGGCCAGAGTCCCGGGCGCCGAGTGGCACGTGGCGTCCCCGACGATTCTCGGCATCCTCTTTTTCTACCTCCTCCTGTATGGGGCCTGGCGTGCCGCGAGGCGTCCGATCCTGAGAGGGTCCTGCGTGGTCCTGGCCGCATGCGTGCTGGGGTGGTGGCTCTGGTCCCCACGGCTGCCGGACGGCCGGACGCTCCACGTGACCTTTCTGGATGTGGGGCAGGGGGATGCCGCCCTCCTTGAGCTGCCCGACGGCCGGACCATTTTGATCGACGGCGGGGCCTCGTATGACACGCTGGATATGGGGCGCTCCGTGATCGGCCCGTATCTCTGGGACCGTGGGATCAGGCGGTTGGATCTGGTCATCGGCACGCACCCTCAGCTCGATCACGTGGGAGGCCTGGCGTGGCTGGTCCGGGCCTTCGACATCGGCCGGTACTGGGGGAATGGCATCGCCCGGGACGAACCATTCGCGCACCGCTTGCAGCAGGCCCTCCGCGACAAAGGTCTCACCGAAGAGCAGGTCGAGACGGGACAGGTCTGGGAGTCCGGTCCCTGCCGGTTGGAGGTGCTCAACCCCCCAAGGTCATCACATCGCACCGTCCGGGCAGCTGCGATCCTGTCCGGCACCGACTTGAACAATCACTCGGTCGTGACGAGGCTGGACTGCGGGCGGCACTCGTTCCTCTTCACCGCCGATGTCGAGACTCAGGCGCTTGCCCGCCTTCAGCCGGCCTCCGGAGTCCAACCCGTCACGGTGCTCAAGGTCCCTCATCACGGCGCACGGAGCTCGTTGGATGAACGGTGGATTCGCGCGGTGGGAGCGGAGTTGGCCGTCATTTCAGTGGGAAATCGCAACTCCTACGGCCATCCGGCCCCCGACGTGGTGCTCGCATACGGGCGGACCGGAACCACGCTGTTCCGGACGGACCGGGACGGCGCCGTGTGGGTGATCGCACCCCTGCCGTCTGCGCGAATGGCGGTCTTCACCGCCCGCGGGATTCTCCCGAGACGCCTGCCGCTCGCCGGCTGGACGCCCGGAGGGGAATTGGTGAACCTGACCCGCCTGTGGACATTCTTGTCAAGAGCCTCATAGTTCTTGACAAAACAATACTTTAGAGGTAGGTAATAGTTCCAACCCGAGGTCCCGAGGGACACCTCTGCATGCACTATGAAGAACACTGGGGGTTAGACGCGCCGCCGTTTGAGAACGTGCCCGACCCCAAATACTACTTTCCGTCCTCAAAACATGAAGAGGCGTTGCACCGGCTCCTCTACGGCGTCGAGGCCCGGAAGGGGGCCATCATGCTCACCGGGGAGATCGGGTGCGGGAAGACTCTCCTCAGCCGCGCCTTGATCCTGCACCTCACCAAACAGAAATACGACATCGCGCTGATCCCGAACCCGTCGTTCGAAGTGACGGGCTTTCTGACCGAAGTGCTCTACCAACTGGGCATCGCGGCGTCCGGCTCGAAGATCGACCTGGTGCATCAACTCAACGACCGCCTGCTGGAGAATCAGAAGCGCGGGATGGACACCGTCATTGTGGTGGACGAGGCTCAGGCGATCGAAGACGACATGATTTTCGAAGAGCTGCGCCTGCTGCTGAATTTTCAGCTCAACGACCGCTTTCTCCTCACCCTGGTGCTGATGGGACAGCCGGAATTCCGGGAGCGCGTCATGGCCCTCAAGCAGCTCTCCCAGCGGGTCGCCATCCGCTATCACCTGCCGCCCTTCAGCGCCGAAGACACGGCCAGCTATATTCATTTCCGGATGAAGACCGCGGGGTGCAAACGGGAAGTGTTTACCAAGTACGCCACCTTCAGGATTTTTCAACAGAGCGGGGGGATCCCGCGGAACATTAACACGCTGTGCGATCTCTGCCTGCTCCTGGGTTACATCGACAAGGCTGAAAAGATCGACGTGTCCATCGTGGAGCGCGCCGCGGTCGACGTCGGGTGACAACCATGCCGCGGATGAACGACATTATCCGGGACTCGAGCGGCGATTCGCCGGTGCGGAAGCCCGAAGAGCCGGCCGCCGTGAGCTTCCGGAACCTCGCCGCGCTGAAACCGGAGGAGCAGCCCGCGGCCGCCGGGGACTGGTACAAGCTCGCGGAGGAGGAGCTCGGCCGCGTCCGGGCTTCGGTCAAGCTGGAGCAGCCCTTCCCGATCGACAACCTCCTGAAGATTGCCACCGGGATCGTGGGGTCGCTGGAGGCGAGCGACCAGCTCCTGGCGAAATCGATCTCCGGCTACACCGGCACGCCGATCGTGATGAACATGGTCAACGTCGCGGTGATGGCGACCAAGATCGGGATGGCGTTCAATTACCGGCGAGAGGAGCTCGTGCGGCTCGCACTGGCCGGGCTCCTGCATGACGTCGGCATGATCGCCCTGCCCGAGACGCTGCTGGCAAAGACCGAGAAGCTGACGCCGCAGGACCGGGAGCTGATGAAACAGCACCCGCAGTACGGGTACCAGATCCTGATGAAGCTCGGCAGTTCCTACGAATGGCTCGCGAATGTGGCCTTGCAGGAGCATGAGCGCTGGAACGGGCAGGGCTATCCGAAGGGGCTCAAGGAGAACCAGATTCACGATTATGCCCGGATCATCGGGATCGTGGACATCTTCGACGCCCTCATGAACGCCCGGCCGTACCGCCGGAAGCTCCTGCCGCACGAAGCCGTGCGGGAGCTGCTGGTGACGGAACGGACGGCATTTCCGAGCCAGGTCATCAAGGCGTTCGTCCAGCAATTTTCGGTCTTCCCGCTGGGGACCTCGGTGCTCCTCAACACCGGCGAGGTGGGCGTCGTCACGAAGCTCAATCCCCGCTTTCCGCTCCGTCCGGTGATCCGCGTGTCCATGGCGTCCGATCGAACCGCGGCGGCGGAGGTCAAGGACGTGGACCTCAGTACAACTTCGCTGGTCAATATCGTGGAAGTGGTGGCCCCCGAAGAAAGCGCTGATGTCAGATGAGATGCGCAAAGACAGGCTGACACGAGCACTCTGTTTCCTGCTTGCGGTCTCCATCGGGGTGGGTCCCGGATGCGCGTTTAACCCGGCGGAGTCCAAGCTGCCTCCCGCCGCGGTTGCCCCGCCCGGCACCCCATTTCCTGCGTTCACCAAAGGGGACGTCTATGCCGATGATGCCGGGATCGCTCCCGATCTGCCGATCAACGTCGGCGACACCCTGGAGGTCTTCGTTCGCAGGGGCGCGGGGGAGGAAAAATTCACGAGCACCGTCCGTGACAATGGAGAGATCACGGTCGCCTTTGTCGATATCAAGGTGATCGGCCTGACCGCGACGGAGGCGGAGGTCCGGATCCAGGCGGCGGTCGAGAAAGTCATGCGGAATCCGCGTGTCACGGTGAATTTCACCAAGAAGACCGCCAAGGTCAAACGGATCTTCGTGTTCGGGGAGGTGAACCGGCCGGGGCAGATTCCGATGACCCGCGGAATGACCGTGTTGCAGGCGATTGCCGCGGCCGACAACTATAAGGAATCGGCGGTCCTGGACGAGGTGCGGGTCATCCGCGGCAACCTCAACCAGCCGGAGATTCTCACCGCAGACGTTGCGCGCCTGTTCACCTACGGGGATTTCACAAGAAATCTGGCGCTGGAGGAGAACGACGTCATCTACGTCCCGCGGGATCATCTGGGCGACCGGTCCGCGACGGCCAACCGGATCCTGCCCATCATGGGCATCGTGCTGCAGCCGTTGTTCGCCGCCACACTCATCACGACCTTGACGCCGGCCATCGGGCCCGCCGCCCTGGTGCCGGCATTGCGCGCACCGCAGCAATAGGGCAGGAGAAGGGTGGCCAGGGGAGTCTATGGCACAGTATGAGCTGAACGTCCTCGATTATTGGTTGATCATCAGGAAGCGGAAGTACACGATCGTCCTGACGACGGTCCTGGTGGTCCTCTTCACGATCACGCTCACCCGCATGCTGGCCCCGGTGCCGATCTTCGAGGCGCAGGCGCGCGTCAAGTTCGACCGCGCCACGACCGTGCAGAGCCTCCTGCTCGAAGCGATCACGGCGTCCCCGGCCACGGACTTGCCAACCCAGGCTGAAGTGATCCGGAGCTTCCCCGTGCTGGAGCAGGTCGCGCGCCGGATGAGCCTGGTGCCCTCCGAGGTCACGGACGACATCCGGTATTCCGAGGGCTACCTCAACGTCATCTATTCGCTGCAGCAACGGCTGAAAACCACACAGGAAGGCAGTACCAACATCATCCGGATCGTCGTGACCTCGGATTCGCCCGACATGGCGCAGCAGATCGCCAATTTCTCGGCGGAGGCCTACCGGCAGTACAACATCGACACCCGGAACCGCCAGATGCGGGAGACCCGGCAGTTCGTCGAGGATCAGCTCGCGCAGTTGGAGGGCAAGCTTCGGGCCTCCGAGCAGGCGTTGCGCGACTTCAAGGAGAATGAAGGGCAGGTCTTCCTCGATGCCGAGGCCAAGCGCGCGCTGGACGACTACACCGGCCTGGAGGTGGAGTTCAACAAGCAGATCCGGTTGCGCGAAGAAGCGATGAAGGGCCTTGAATTCCTCAAGAGTGGCAGACAGCCCCGGAAGGGACAGCAGGACCGGATCTTCACCGAAGACTCCACCCAGATCATCTTCATCATGAACCAGCGCCTCTACCAGCTTCTGGAGGAGCGCGACAATCTGACGATCAACTACACGCCGGAGCACCGGCTGGTCAAGGAGATCGACGAGAAGATCGCCAACCAGAAGGCGGAGATGGCCCGCGAGCTGGAGGCGAAGGTCAAGAACATCAACGAGCGGCTGGTCACGCTCCGCGCGCAGATCGACAAGTACCGCGGGCAGTATCTGGCCTTTCCCAAGAAGGCGATCGAGCTCGCGAAGCTGGAGCGCGACGCCAAGGTCAACAACGACCTCTACAGCACCCTGAAGATCCGCCACCAGGAGGTGCTGGTCAAGAGCGCCGAGGGCAGAATCGAGGAAGTGACCATTATCGAGCCGGCTGTGCTGCCGACGGTGCCGGTCAACGCGCCCAATACGCAGCTCAACATGGTCGTCGGCAGCCTGATGGGGCTGTTCCTGGGAATCGTCCTGGCCTTCATGCGGGAGTCCTTCGACACCTCGATCGGCACCATCGAGGGCGTGGAGGAGTTCCTCAAACTCCCGGTGCTCGGGGTCATCCCGCGGTTCGATGAGAAGGAGATAGTGGAGGTCGCGGCTAAGGAGCTGCCGGCCGGGACCACGCCGGAGGCCTTGGACATGTTCTCCAAGCTCGTGACCTTGTACGACCCGAAATCGGTGCTGGCCGAGGCGTTCCGGTCGCTGCGCACCAACGTGCTGTTCGCGGGGATGGATCGGCACGTCAAGACGCTCATCTTTACCAGCGCCGGCCTCGGAGAAGGCAAGTCCACCGTCGTGATCAATCTGGCGATCGCCCTGGCCCAGGACGGCAAGCGCGTCCTGCTGGTGGACGCCGACCTTCGCAAGCCCATTATCGCCTCGCGGCTGGGCCTGCCGCGCGAACCCGGACTGAGCGAGGTGTTGGTCGGCGGGGCGGCTTGGCGGGACGTGGTCCGGAGCGTCACCGATCTCATGTTGGGTACCCTGGGCGTGGATTGCGTGATGAATACCCCGGGCCTCGACAATCTGAACGTCCTCACGAGCGGAGCCCTCCCGCCGAATCCGGCCGAGTTCCTCAACTCGAACCGGCTCAAGGACCTCATCCTGGAGATGCGGGAGGAGTACGATTTCGTGCTGTTTGACACCCCGCCCATCCTCCCGATCTCCGACGCCGTCACCGTCGGCTCCCGCGTGGATGGAGCGGTGCTCGTCTACCAGGTCGGCCGCGTCGGCCGCAATGCGCTCAAGCGCGCCAAGTTCCTGCTCGATCATGCCCAGGCGGTTTCGCTTGGAATCGTCCTTACCAACGTGAGACCTGAAGTCACCCCGGAATATGCCTACTACCGATACGAGTATCGCTGAGCCCCGCCTCGGGGCCCGCACCGGTTCCACCACTGCGAGCGTGCTTGATCGGACATGAGACCTGAACTTGTCATCATGGGCTTGATGGCGCTGGTGATGGCGCTGGGCTTTTCGCTCTTCAAACCCATGTTCGGCCTGGCCTTCGGCGCCGGTTTCCTCATCCTGATGATGGCCTTCAACTCCATCCAGTCCGCCCTGTATCTGCTGATCCTGGCCATGCTGCTCTCGCCGGAGGTGGCTGCCGGCACCGTGCAGGGCAAGGGCGTCGGGGGCCGCGAGCTCTCATTCCGGCTAGACGATCTCCTGTTGATCGTGCTGGGATTCAGTTGGTTGGTCAAGACCATCGTGTACCGCGAGCTGGCGCTGTTCAAGCCCTCGCCCGTGAACCGGCCCATCCTCTATTACATGCTGGCCTGCATCCTCGCGACGTTGATCGGGGTCCTGATGGGGCGCGTGAAATGGTTAACCGGGTTTTTCTTCGTCCTGAAGTATTTCGAGTATTTCTTCGTCTTCTTCATGACGATCAACAACGTCACGACAAAAAAGCAGGTCATCGCCCTGACGGTCACGTTGCTCATCACCTGTTTCCTGATCAGCCTCTTTGCCATCGCGCAGATTCCCACGGGCCAGCGCGCCACGGCGCCGTTCGAGGGGGAAGGCGGGGAGCCCAACACCCTGGGCGGCTATCTGGCCTTCATGATGGCGGTCGTGATCGGGCTCCTGCTGCACATCAATAAGCTTCCCCTCAGGGTCCTGTTGCTGTTTCTCCTGTTCTGTATCGGCTTGGCGCTCATGGCCACATTGTCGCGGTCGTCGTACCTGGCCGCCATGGCGATGCTCCTCACCGTCGCGCTCACCCAGTGGCGGCGGCCTGGCGTGATGATGGTGGTGCTGGTGGCCTGTATCATCCTGCCCGTGGCCGCACCGGCCAACGTCAAGCAACGGGTCTACGAGACGTTCTACGGGCGGCAGTACGGCGGCGAGATCAAGGTCGGCGGCGTGGGCGTGGACCTCTCCACGACCGAACGGCTCCGATCCTGGCAATACGTGTTGAAAGGCTGGTCGCACCAGCCGCTGTTCGGGCACGGCGTCACCGGCTATGCCTGGGCGGATGCGCAGTACGTCAAGATCCTCGGGGAGACCGGCCTGGTGGGATTGGTGACGTTCTTCTTCATGATCAATCGATTGTGGAGGACCGCGCGTGACACCTTTCAGCGCGAGGAAGACCCGTTCTGTAAAGGCCTGGCTCACGGGTTTCTCTTGGGGATGGTGGCAATCCTCACGCACTCGGTCGGCGCGAACTCCTTCATCATCATCCGCATCATGGAGCCGTTTTGGCTCGTCGCCGGCCTGGTCATGCTCATCCCCACGCTTCCGGACAAGATTGCGGAGTCACGGCCGGCCGTAAAGGCGGCGGCATGACCGTTTTTTTGTTTGCGTACTGGTACGAGCCGGACGCGCCGGCTGACCCGGTCGGGCTCGTGCGTTGCTGGAATCTGGCCCGGGCCTGGACGCGCGCCGGCGACCGGGTGGTGGCCTTCATGCCGGCCTATGCCTCCGCGCGCCTTCAGCGGGAGTTCACGGTCCGGCCCATTCCCCTGCTTGCCTGGCGCCTGCTGCGGCCGGTCTCCTATGCTGTCGGCTCATGCGTCGCCGCGCTGCTGGAGAGCCGGCGGGTGCGGCCCGCCATGGTCTATTACCGCTGGTTCGAGAGCCCTCATCCGTTGGTGCTGGCGCGCCTGCTGCGCGCCACGTGCGTGTGCGAGGCCGCCGGCGAGCCGGTGCCGAGCTGGTGGGCGGCGACGCACGGCAGACTCAGAGTGTGGCTGAGCCGGCGGCTCGCGGGGCTGGCGCTCCGGCGCGCCGACCGGGTGGTCGTGCTGACGGACGGGCTACGGGACCATCTGGTGCGGGAGTACGGCGTGGCGGCCGGGCGGGTGATGGTCATTCCCAGCGGCACCGACACGGAGCTCTTCGGACAAGCCGATCGGGCGGAGTGCCGGCGGCGCCTCGGATTGCCGGCCGACGCCGATCTCATCGGCTTCATCGGCTCGTTCTACCGGTATCAGGGGCTTGATGCGCTCATCGACATCCTGCCGAATCTCAAGCAGCGGCGTCCTCACGCGCGCTTGGTGTTCGTCGGGGACGGAGAGGAGCGGAGCCGGCTGCGTGCCCGCGCGGACGCGCTGGGCCTGGCGGACTCCGTGATCTGGCCCGGGCGGGTTCCCTATCAGGACGTGCCGAGCTGGATCGGGGCAATGGATGTGTGCGTGGCCCCGTTCCGTGCCGATCGCGGTGAGACCTCTCCGGTGAAGCTCTTCGACGCGCTGTCCTGCAGCCGGCCAGTGGTGGCGACGGCCATTCCCTCCATCGCGGAGATGTTTTCCGAAAAGCAGGGGGTCGTCCTGGTGCCGCCTGCGGCGCCCGAGGCGTTGGCCGAGGCCATCTGGCGGGTGCTGGAGAATCCCGAATGGGCCGCGGCGCTCGGCCGCCGCGGCCGCCGCTTCGTGGAGGAGCGCTACAGTTGGACGGCGTTGCTGCGGCGTCTCCAGCACGAGGTCCACGCGGCCGGGGCACCCGCGTGAGCGAACGCCTGTCCCCGGCGGCGTCGCGATGCGCATGAGGCTGCTGGTTTTCTGCGATGAGGACCTAGGAAGTCCCGGGGGAGGAAGTCGCCAGGTCCTCGAGCTGAGCCGGGCGCTGATCGCTCGTGGCCACGAGCTGCGCATCATTGCGCCGCGCATCGGACGAGAACCGCTTCCCCCCTTGCCCGTTCAAGCCCTCCCCGGACTTCCCGTGCCGGGACTCCGCCCGCTGTCCTATCTGATCCTCTCGACCATCGTGATGGCGACGGTGCTGCTGCGCTGGCGGCCGGACGCCGTGTGCTGGTTCGACTCGCCGGGACAGATCGGGCCGTGGCTCGGTCTCCGGCTCGCGCGCCGGCCGTATCTGCTGTTCGTGAACGGGCTCCCGGGAGAAGAATTGCGCGGGTTCTGGCGGTGGCCGCCGGTCCTGGCGACGGTCACCTGGGCGCTGCGGCACGCGGCGGCTCGCGCGCCGGCCGTCGTCAGCGTGTCCGCTGAGATTCTCACCTGGATGCAGCGCCACTGGGGAATCGCGGCCGGTCGGTGTCATGTCATCAAGAACGGCGTGGACCCGGAGCGGTTCCGGCCCATACCCCCGGCGGAAGCTCGGAACGCGCTCGGGCTGAACCCGACCAGGCCCACGATTGCGTTCGTCGGCGGGTTCTTTCCCTGGCACGGGCTGGAGACCTTGATCCGGGCGCTGCCGGCGGTGCGCGAGGCGGTGCCCGATGTCTGTCTGCTGCTGGTGGGTGATGGACAGATGCGAGCCCCGCTGCAGGAAGCGGCCGGGCGGCTGGGGATCGGCGGGCACTGTCTGTTCCCGGGTCGTGTCGCCCTCGATGCGGTCCCCTTGTGGATCGGCGCCGCGGATGTCTGCGTGGTGCTGAACAACCCGACCCGGTCGTATGCGGGCGACTCCATGAAGCTCTGGGAATATCTGGCGTGCGCGCGGCCGGTCGTGGCGACGGCCGGGCCGGGGTTCGGCGACGCGGTGGAGGCGATCGGGGCCGGACTGGCGATCGGGGTCAATGATGCGGAAGGATTGGGCCGGGCGCTGGTCCGGCTGTTACGGAATCGCGTGGAGCGGGCGGGCATGGGAGAGCGCGGCCGCGCCGCCGTGGAAAAGGTGCACACGTGGGATGTCCGAGCGGCGGACCTCGAATCCGTGCTCGGGCGCATGTGCGCTGAGGCGCGATGAGTATGCAGGAACCGATACAACCAGGCGGCACGGTCGGCTTGCGACAGCGCGTCCTGCAGGCGGGAGGCTGGGTCACGGCCGGATTCGTGCTGGACAAGCTGATCGCCACGGTTCAGATGATGATCGTGGCCCGGCTGCTGACCCCCGCGGACTTCGGCCTGATGGCCGCGTCGGCGGCCGTCCTCGTGGCCGCGACCACGCTGGCCGAGCTGGGGCTCGAGCCGGCCCTCGTCGCGCGACGGGAGGTGCGGCCCGGTGACCTTCCCGTAGCCTGGACCCTCGCGCTGGGCCGGTCGGTGGCTCTGGCCGTTGTGTTGTGGGTTCTCGCCGAGCCGATCGCGGCGTTCTTCCGGTTTCCGGAGCTTGTGCCGCTCTTGCGGGTGCACACGCTGGCCCTCCTCATCCAGGGGGCGCAGAGCCCGGCGGTCGCCCTGCTGATGCGGAACCTGGACATGGGGCGGCGCGTGCGCCTGGACCTCATGCGCCGCGTGGTGGAGGCCGTCGCTACGGTCGCCCTCGCTTGGTGGCTGCGCAGCGCCTGGGCCCTGCTCGGCGGCCAGTTGCTCGGCTTCGCGGCGAGCTGCGGGTTCTCGTTCGTCATGGCGCCGTTCACCCCGCGGCTGTCCGTGGACCGGGCATCACTGCAGTACTTCGCCCGGTACGGCAAGCACCTCAACATCACCACGATCCTGATCTTCTGCGTGACCGGAGCCGGCGAGTTCGTCGTGGGCCGGATGCTCGGCGCCAGCGCGCTCGGGATCTATCAGGTCGCCCTGACGATTCCGGTGTTGATCAGCACACGCCTGGTCGTCGTCATCAGTCAGGTGAGCTTTCCCGCCTATGCGATCATGGAGCGTGGCCAGGGCGGCACCGGACGGGCTTTCACGCTCCAGCTCGCGCTGATGGGCCTGATTCTGATCCCGGTGTCCACGGGTCTCGCGGTCCTGGCGCCGCAGGTGGTGCGGGTCCTGTTCGGAGCGGAGTGGCTGGCGGCGGCGGCGCCGCTCCGGGTGCTGAGCCTCTATGCCGTCTGCGCCGGCCTGTCCGGCGTGATGGGCTCGCTCCATTACGGGCTGAACCGTCCGGACATCCAGACCCGCATCTGGGCGATCCAGTTCGGGGTGTACGCGGCGGCGGTCGTGCCGATGACCGGACGGTACGGCGTGGTCGGCGCCGCCGCGGCGTTGACGCTCTCATTTGCCGTGGGGTTTCTGTTTCAGACCATCTATACGCTCCGACTCCTGGGAGCCGAGGCGCGCGCGGCCTTCGCGGCGCTGGGCCGGACCGGCCTGCCGGTGGTCGCCATCGGCGCCGTGCTGACGGTGCTGGCGACAGGGTCGGCCGGGCCGCCCGGCGCCTGGCCGGTGATCGGCGGGCTGGCCGCGGCCATGGCCTACGGGCTGTATCTGTGGCGCGTCGAATATCCCAGGCTCATGGGTTTGTGGCGCGGACGGGAGGGATGATGCCGACTCCGCGCATCTCGGTCGTGATCCCGACCTATGGACGCGAAGCGCTGCTCTGCCGCTGCATCGAGCAGGTGCTCGCGCAGGAGCATCCCGCCTTCGAGACCATCGTCGTGGACCAGACGCCGCGGCACCTGCCCGATACCGAGGCTTTCCTGGAGACGGTCAAGGACCGCATCCGCCATGTCCGGCGGGAGCGGCCCAGCCTGATGGGGGCGTTGAACACCGCCTTGGCGCTGGCCCGGGGCGAGATCGTCTGGTTGACCGATGACGACGTCCAGATTGACCAGCGGGATCTCCTGGCGCGCCATGAGGCGGCGCACCGCGATCCGCGCGTGGGAGGCGTCGCGGGGTACGAGGACGATCCGCGCCGTCCGGGCGGGAGCCCGTACGACCCTCGCTCCTCGGACGAGGTCTGGGGCTGGTACCACTCGAAGTGGGATCACCCCGTGCGGGCGGACGTCGTCTCGGCGCCGGGCGCCAACGTCTCCTTCAAGCGCGCCGTGCTGGAGCAGATCGGCGGGTTCGACGAACGGTTCACGGGCAACGCGGTGCGATGGGAGAACGACGTCTGCCTGCGCGTGCGGCGCGCCGGCTATCGCGTCATCTTCGAGCCGGACGCGCGCGTCATCCATCAGCCCTCCGGCAGCGCGGGCGGCTGCGAGAACCGGCATCTCCTCGGGCGCGACGAGCGGTCTCATCGATGGTATGCCTCGTACTTCCGGAACATGGCGTACTTCTCCCTCAAGCATATGCCGCTCCGGACCTGGCCGGCGGTCTTCTGGCGCCTGTGGCGCGGGCACGCGTTCAACCGGCTGTGCCTCGGGCAAGGCCCCGCGTTCATCATCCGGCGGAACCTCGCGTTCGTGATCGGTCTGGGGCAGGGGATGGCCGCGCGATGGCAGAAAGAGCCCTGAAGCCGTGGGTGGCAGACCCGACAGACCGCGCCGGTTGAGCGGCGCGGTCGCGGCCAGCGTGGCCGGAGGCCTGGTGGCCGCCGTCGTGCTGGAGCTGGCCTTGCGGGTTGTCCCGATCCCGGCCGTGGAAATCCACCGCCGCGGGCCGGTGCGGCATGAAGACCAGCAGCGGTTTTTCGTGTACGATCCTGAGTTGGGATGGCGGGGACGGCCCAACGCGACGGGCGAGTTCTCGGGGTGGGAATTTACGACCAGGGTGCATCTCGACGCCGAGGGGTTCCGCAAGAGGCCCGACGGCGGGGCGCGCCCCGCGCCGCACCGGATCCTGGTCTTCGGCGATTCCATCACCTGGGGCTATGGGGTCGAAGAGGGAGAACGGTTCAGCGATCTGCTGCCGGCGTTGCTGGCGGATCACGGCCGCGAGCCGGACGTGCTCAATGTCGCCGTGAACGGCTACGATACGGGACAGGAGCTCTTACTCTATCGCCGCCTCGGCGAGCGGCGCTGCGCCGATCTGGTCATCGTGGGTCTGTACGAGAATGACCTGCGCGAGAGCCTTGCGGCATGGCAGGGCCCGTACGCCAAACCGTATTTTCAACTGGTGACGGACCGCCTGGAATTGCGCAACGTGCCCGTCCCGCCGCCGGCGGACGGGGCCAAGCGGGATGACGTTCGGATGCGGGTGAAACGCTGGCTTCGCGACCACGTGCGGCTCTACGCCTTTGCGGCCTGGGCCCGCGAGACGGTCCGGCGGGCGCTGGCGCCGTCCGTGCAGGCGCCCGCGGCCGAGGAGCCGGGCATTGCGCTGACGGCGCGGCTCCTGCGTCAGTTTCAGCAGGAGGTCAGGCAGGCCGGCAGCCGCTTTGCGGTGCTGCTGCTGCCCGATCACCGGGTGCTGGAGCAGGGAGACGGGGAGGCCTTGCGCCGGGTCGTCGGCGCGGCGGGCATCGAGACCACGCTCGATCTGGCGCCGGTCTTCCGGGCGGCTCCGCTCGACGAGCGGTCGCGGCTGTTCTATCGCCTGGATGGGGCACACTGGACGCGCGTGGGACACGCCCTCGCCGCGCGGAGGCTGGCGGCGTTCATCGAAGACGCGGGCCTGCTCGCCGGGCCGGCCCGGTGCAGAGCCGCCTGATGCCGGGCTCGCGCACCGCCGATGGGCGCTTGCGGATCGGCCTCGACTGCCAGGCCCTGGAAGCCGGCGTGCGGCATGGCTTTTCGACCTATCTCGGCAATCTCCTGCGGGCCTTGCGCGACCGTTTTCCGGAGCATGAGTTCCTGGGCTGGTCGTGCCGGCACGGCGCGGGCTGGCGCATTCCGAACCAACTCTGGTGGGATCAGGTCCGGGTTCCCTGGCGGGCTTGGCGCGGGCGCGTGGATCTCCTGCACGTCCCGGCGTTCTCCGGCGCGCTCGTCAGGACCTGTCCGCTGGTGCTGACGGTCCACGACCTGATGTACGTCCGCCACCCGGAATGGCTGCCGACCGGCCGTGCCGGCTGGTACTGGGGTCCCTGGATCGCCAGGACGGCGCGCCACGCCACGGCGGTCATCGTACCCTCCGAGGCGACGAAGCGCGACCTGGTGGACCTGGGGCGTGTCGCGCCGGATCGCATCACGGTGGTGCCCGAAGCGGTCGATCCGCATTTTCTGAAAATACCGGCCGCGGCGGAAGTCGACGCCTACCGGCGCCGCCTCGGCCTCGACAAGCCGTACATCCTCTATGTCGGGGTCATCGACCGGCGCAAGGATCTCAGCGGGTTGGTGCGGGCCTATGCGCAGCTCCGCTCACGGGTCAAGGACCACCGGCTGGTGATCGCGGGGCATCTGATCGAGGGCCGCTCCACGTTGCGGGAGGAGATCGACGCGCTCGGGCTGGGGGAGCACGTGCGGCTGCCCGGCTACGTGGACGACACGGAGCTGCCGCTGCTGTACGCCGGCGCCAGCCTCTTCGTCTACCCGTCGCACCTGGAAGGCTTCGGGCTGCCGCCGTTGGAGGCGATGGCGCAGGGGGTGCCGGTCGTCGTGTACCGGAACTCCTCCCTGCCGGAGGTCGTCGGCGACGCGGCCATCCTGATCGATCCCCCATACCCCGTCGAGGCGCTGGCGGAGGCCATGTTCAAGGCGCTGGAGCACGACGCCTTCCGGCAGGCGCTCGTCGCCGCGGGGCATCGCCGGATCGGGCAGTTCAGTTGGCGGCGCACGGCGGAAGAGACGATGGCCGTCTACCGCCGGTGTCTGGCCTGATGCCATCGAGGAAGATCATCCGATGAGCACGCGGGACCGCTATGACGCGGAATGGAGCGGCTGGAAAGCCGACCCCCGGCTGTTCGTCGGGGAGCGCCGCCTCGAGCAGGTCTGCGGCTATGTGGAGCGGCTTCAGCCGAAACGCCTCCTGGACCTCGGCTGCGGCGACGGCCGATTCGCGCGGCTCATCAAAGCGGCGTGTCCCGGCGTGACGGTCCATGGCTGCGATGTCTCCCCGGCCGCGCTCGCGCGGACGGAGGGGGTCGACCGGACATACCCCCTCGACCTGGATACCCAGGTGCTGCCGGAAGCCGGGGGGAGTTTCGATGTCGTGATCGCCAGCGAGGTGATCGAGCACCTGAGCGATCCCAGGCGCGCGCTGGCCGAGGTGAAGCGGGTCCTCAGGCCGGGCGGGCGGCTCTTGGTCACGGTTCCCAACGTGGCCTTCTGGCGGTTCCGCTTGCAGTTGCTCCGCGGCGACGTGCCGTCCGTGACCGCCGACGAGCGCCATCTGCATTCGTACAACGCCGTGTCCCTGGAGCGGCTGCTGGAATCGGAAGGGTTCAGGGTGCTCAGGATCACCGGTCTGCGGCGCCGGCTGGACTGGCTGGGGAGGCTGTCCTTCACGCTGCTCTGCGATTCCTTGCTGGCCGAGGCCGAACGGCCGTAGCCCGGGAACCGAGCTGCCGGAGAGATCACGTGGATCAACCATCACCGATGCGAGTCGCCCTGCTCATCAGCGCGCCGGTCTTTGAAGAAACCTTTCACCGGATGGGCGTGACGCGCCCGAGCTATCTGAGCAGCTACGACAACGACTGGATCTGCTACTACTCGCGGCTGCTGAAACGGGAGGGCATCCAGCTCGTCTGGTACGTCTTTTCACGCGAGGTGACACGGGTGGAGGTGGAGGTCCATCGCCCCACCGGCTCGGAGGTGCGGTTTCTCCCGGCCCCACGCCTGTACAACTGGTGGACCGTCCGGCTGCCGGTCGTCCGCTGCTTCGCCCTGCATCTGGCGAGCTGCTCGCCCGCCCTGCTCCGGGACCTGCGCGCGCACCGACCGGCGCTGCTGTATGTGCAGGACTACGAGTCCGGCCGTTTTGACGTGGCGAGCGTCCTGGGCGCGCTGCTGGGGATTCCGGTCATCGGGCAGTACCACGGCGGGCACTCGCCCGCGCACTGGCCGTTCCGATGGCTGCGCCGCTGGGCGCTCCGCCGGGCGGCGTATCTCCTGTCGCCGAACACGGAGGAGCACGCCCGGGTGCGGGCCGCGTACGGCCTGTCCGACGAGAGGGCGCGCTGGTTCCCGAACCCGGTCCCGCTCTTTCCGATGCCCGCCGGCCGTGCGGTGCGGGCGAGCCTGGGCATTCCGGAGGGCCACCGCTACGTGCTGCATCATGGACGGCTGGTCAACCATCACAAGGGGACCGATCTGCTCGTCACGGCGTTTCGCGCGCTGGCCGCACGGTTCCCGGACGTGCATCTGGTGATCGTCGGAACGGGGCCGGACGAACAGGCCCTGCGCGATCAGGCCAAGGACCTGCCGCGCGTGCATTTTGCGGGATGGGTGAGCTCGCGGGACCGGCTGCAGGAGATCCTCGGCGCGGCCGCGGTCGGGGTCTATCCGTCGCGCGAGGAGGCGTTTTCCTATGCGGCCGCCGAAGCCATGACGGCCGGCCGGCCGGTCGTGGCGAGCGCCGTGGGGGGGCTCCGGGACCTCGTGGCGGACGGCGAGTCCGGATGCCTCGTGCCTCCGGGAGACAGCGGCACCCTGGCGCGGGCGCTCGCGAGCGTGTTGAGCGATCCGGCCCGGGCGGAGGCCATGGGGCGCGCGGGGCGTGCGCGGATCGAACGGGTCTTCGCCGACGCAGTGCTGGTGCCGGCCTTGGCAGGCATGGTGCGTGGCGCCGTCGCGGGCGTACGGGCATGAGCGGGCGCGCGCCGGAGCTCTCGGTCATCATCCCCGCGTTGAATGAGGGCGCCAGCATCGGGGAGCTCGTCGCGCGCGTGCGCGCGCAGTTCGCGGCCCTCGGCGCGTCCGGGGAAGTCGTGGTGGTGGACGGCGGCTCCAGGGATGAGACCGTTCGCTCCGCGGCCCAGGCGGGCGCCCGCGTGGTTCCTCAAGGCGGGACAGGCTATGGCGATGCGCTCCGGACCGGGTTGGCGGCGGGGCAGGGCCGGTATCTCGTGACGATGGATGCGGACTACTCGCACGATCCGGACTTCCTGGGGGCGCTCTGGCGGGCACGACACCAGGCGCACGTCGTGATCGCCTCGCGGTACGTCCCCGGCGGATACGCCGTCATGCCGGCGGGCCGCCTCGTCCTGAGCGCCGTCCTGAATTGGCTCAGCCGCTCGCTCTTGAGCATTCCCGTGCGGGACCTGTCCAGCGGCTTCCGGCTCTACGACCGGGAAGTGCTCAAAGGAGTCGCGACCCAGGCGACGCAATTCGATGTGCTGATCGAATTGCTGGTGCTCGTCTTCAGCCGGGGCTGGCGGGTCTTGGAGGTCCCGTTTCATTACCGTCCACGGTTCGGGGGGAAGTCCCATGTCCGGCTGTGGCAGTTCGGACAGGCGTATGGGCGGACCCTGACCAGGCTCTGGGCCTTGCGGAATTCGCTGCGGTCGGCCGACTACGACGACCGGGCATTCTCCTCCCGCATCCCCCTCCAGCGCTACTGGCAGCGGCGGCGCTACGCGATCGTCCTGGACCTGCTGGGACGGGTCCGGCGGGTGCTGGACGCGGGCTGCGGCTCCTCGAAGATTCTGGAGGCTCTGCCGCACGCCGTGGGCTTGGACCTGAACTTCCCGGCGCTCCGATTTCGCAGCCGGACCAACAAGGCCTTGGTCAACGGCGATGTCCGCACGCTGCCGTTCAAGGCAGAGGCGTTCGATGCGGTCATCTGCTCGGAGGTCGTGCAGCAGATCCGCGATGACCCCCGGGTCTTCGGGGAATTGAGGCGGGTGCTGGCCAAGGACGGCGTGCTGATCCTCGGCACGCCGGATTACGACCGCTGGCAATGGCGGTGGCTGGAGTGGTGGTACACGCGCCTGCTGCCCGATGCGCACGGCCGCGCGCACGTGGAACGCTATACCTGCCGCAGCCTGGCCGTGCGCCTGTCCGAGCACGGCTTCGTGATCCAGGAGTCCCGGTACATCGGGGGAGCGGAGTTGATCGTCCGGTGCCGGAAACAAGGCACTGCCGGGGTTCCGGCTTGAGACACGAGGAGGAACGGACACCGACATGGATGCGGATCGGACTGGTACTGATCGGCGCCGTTGGGGTCCGGCTCCTTTTCTTCGGCGGGCTCCTGGGCTGGGACGACGTCCAGTACAGCGAGGCGGCGCGGCGCCTGGCCGCGGGCGAGTACGTCCAGGTCTCGCAATTTGCCATCCGCTATCCGTTGATCGTGCCCCTGGCGGTCTGCCAATGGCTGTTCGGCATCAACGAGGCGGCCCTGTTCGTGACCCCGCTCCTCTATTCGCTGGCTGGGCACGTGCTGATCTACGCGCTGGGCGTCCTGTACGGAGGCCGTCAGGTCGGGCTGGCGGCGGCGGGCTTGCTGGCCTTCTTCCCGCTGGATGTCCTGCTGGCGACCGACCTGCATGCCGACCTGCCGATGAGCGTCTTCATGGCCGCCACCATGTACTGCGCCAAACGCGGCGAGCTGGCCGGCCCCGGGGCGTGGCGGTGGTTTCTCCTGGCAGGACTGGCGTTGGGGCTCACGCAGATGAGCAAGGAGGTCGGGCTCGTGCTCGGAGCGGTGTTGCTGGCGCGTCTTCTCTGGTACCGGACCTGGCGCCCGGCCTATGTCTGGCTCGGCGTCGGATTCGCCGGGGTCGTGCTGGGGGAAATGGCGTGGTATGCCGCGCTGACCGGGCGGCCGCTGTTTCCGTTCTCCGCGGAGGTGGTCGGGCTCCACACGCGGCACATGCAGTGGGTGCCGCCGTCCTACGGCTGGATGCTCGTGTACCTGTACATGCTGCTGAACCCGCTCAACCCGCGGTTCGGGCATTTCGCGGGGTACTTTTACCTGGTGCTCGCGGCGACCGTCTGGGGGCTCGGCCGGCGTGACCGCGCGCTCGGCGAGCTCGCGCTCTGGTGGGGGACGATCGTGATCGTGCTCAACTTCGCGCCGCTCGACCTCGGCTTTGAGCGGCCGCTCTACATCCATTTTGCGCGGACCCTGCACCCCGTCTTCGTGCCGGGCATCCTCGCGGTGGCCTACTGGCTCGTGCACGGATTGGGAGAGCGGCGCGTCTGGCGCGCGGCCGTCGTGGTCGGCCTGCTGCCGGTGGTGCTGTGGGCGCTCTGGGTCCAGCAATTCGATCACCGCCGGTGGGCCGCGGTGGCCAGGCAGGCCGCAGGCGTGATCTCCGGCGAGCCGGCAGTGACCGTGGTTGCGACGGACCCGCTGAACGCGGGGGCGCTGCGGGTCCTGCTGCCGGAGCGGCGCGAGCGAGTGGTCGCGGCCTCGGCGGACACCCCGCTGGAGCCCGCCGCGGGCCGGATGCTCGTGCTCCGCGATCCGGTCCTGCTCGAGAGCGCGGTCGCGCATGGCTACGACAGCCCCGGATGGCTACTCCAGCCGCCGGCGTCTTGGCGCCTCGTCGCGGAATTTCAGAGGCCGGAGCGGCCCAGCCTGCGGCAGTGGCTCAGCGATCTCGCACCGATCTCATCGGGCCGGAGCGAGCCATCGAGTCGGATTGGAGCAGAACCGGCGTTGTTGTGGCGGGTGACGGTACCCGCAGGAGCGGCCCGATGAAAGGCGCGACGGCCGTCAGCCTCGTCCTGTGCGCCAAGAACGAAGCGGCCGGCATCCGCCGGGTCCTGCAGGCGGTCAAGCCCTACGCCGATGAGATCCTGGTCGTGGACGGCCGGTCCACCGACGGGACCCAGGCGCTCGCGCGCGAGGCCGGCGCGAGGGTGCTGGAGGACAATGGCCGGGGGAAGGGCGCGGCCATCAAACTCGGGCTCGCCGAGGCGCGCGGGGACGTCGTCGTGCTCATGGACGCGGACGGCTCGCACGACCCTGCTGCGATCCCGGTGCTCGTGGCGCCGATCGTGATGGACCAGGCGGATCTGGTGGTGGCCTCGCGGCACCGCGGCGGGAGCGACGAATGGCGCGGCGACCTCGACAACTACCTGCGGAGCATCGGGGGCGGGATCATCACCTTGGCGATCAACTACCGGTGGAATGTCAGGATCACCGATGCCTTGAACGGCTTCCGGGCGATCAAGCGTTCGATCGTCCCGCAGCTCAACTTGACCGCAGACGATTTTGACATCGAGCAGCAAATGGTCACACGCTGTTTGCGAAAAGGGTTCCGGGTGGCCGAGGTGGCCAGCCATGAGTTTCGTCGCCAGTGGGGCCGCTCCAAGCTGCCGACATACCGGAAGGCCTATCTGTTCCTGGGGCGGCTGGCCCTGGACATGATCGGGCTATGAAAGGGCAGGGATGGATACAGGTGCTGCTGGTTCTGGCGGCGGCCGGCGTGCGGGCATGGCTGTTCTTCGGCGGGGTGCGGGGCGCGGATGCCTATGCCTACGCGCATCATGCCTACAATATAACGGCCGGGCAGTACCAGGTGGCCGCTGACGCCATGTCCTACGGCTTCCGTTACACCGTGCTGCTGCCGACGGCTCTGGCCTATGCCCTGCTCGGCGTCGGGGACTGGCAGTCGGCGCTGTTCCCGCTCCTGGCTTCCCTCGCCGCGGTCTGGATGGTGGTCCGGCTCGGCGCCCTCTGGCTCGATGCGCGCGCCGGACTGGCGGCGGGGCTGCTCTATGCCGTCTACCCGCTCGATCTCCCCTGGGCGACCCTGCTCGGGCCGGACAGCTTTCTGCCCGCCCTGTCCGCCGGGGCGCTGCTCGCATTCTGGCTGGCCGGTGACGATGGGCGACCCCCGCCGTCCCGCCGCGCGCTGTATCTCCTGAGCGGAATGTGCGTCGGGCTGGCCGCGCAGGCGCGGGAGACCGGCCTGCTCCTGCTGCCTGTCCTCGCGGTGCTCGCGTGGCCCCGGCCGGCGCGCGGCCGGATCATGCTGACAACCGTCGCGGGCTCGGTCGCGCCCCTGCTCGTCGAACTGGCCTATGACTGGGCCGCCGTGGGGAATCCCATCCACCGGCTCTCGATCCTGGGGAAGCTGAACGATCTCTACGTCGGCGGGAGCGCCGAGGGGCCGACCTCGCTCGCGTACTATCCCACGGCCATGCTCGGCCTGGACTTGGAGGGCCTGGCGTGGTACGGCCTCTTTCCCGTTGCGGCGATCGCGGCGGCGGCGCTGGCGGCCTGGACCCGGGAGCTGCGGCGCCTGACCCCGATCCTGGTTTGGATCGTCTTGCCGCTCCTCTACCTGGAGTTCGGGAGCCTGTCGGTGTCCCACTACGCGCCCGTCTCGAAAAACTATTCCTTCCTGACGATCGTCTCGGTTCCGATGGTCCTGCTCTGCGCCTACGGCCTCGTCCGAGCCTGGGACCTCGGGACCGACCCGGAACGCCGGATAGTCTGGCGGGGCGCCGCCGCCGCGACCTTCACGGTGCTCGTGCTGACGTCCCCGTACGGCTCGTCCCGCCTGCTGGAAAACTTCCGGGACGACGCGAGGCCGTTCGAGGTTGTGGCCGCGGCGGTGCAGAAGCGGCCGGAGCAGCCGGTATACTTGCCGCACGATCGGTGGGCCTTGTTCCTCAACTATCACCTCCGGTACGAGACCGGCTTCAACTATTATGCGCAGCGGCCCGGCGCGGGGCGCCTGAGGGACTTCCGGGAGTTGGAGCGGGCCTCTCCCAGCCTCCACGCCTATGTGGTGGTGCACGATCGCTATCTGTTTTCTGACACCGCCGGGCGGCCAGTGCAGCGACCGGATCTGCCGGATTTCGTCCTGCATCCCCCGGCATCGTGGCGCGTGGTCGTGCAGGAACAGGCCGAGCCCGCCTACAACTCGTTCGCGCTGTACGACACCGGAGCATGACGTGAGGCGTGAGGTGTCAGGCGTGAGACGTGAGGCGAGGGGACCGGCGAAAGGGCGCGCACAATGAGGGGGGCAGCGGTGCGGGAGCTCGAATGGGTTTGCTGTCCGGTCTGCGACGAAGACCGCGCGCGCTTGCTGTTTCAGAAGCAGGGGCTGACGGTCGTGGGATGCGGGAATTGTCGCCTCCAGTATGTCAACCCCCGGCCCACCGCCGGGCGGCTGGCGGCGCTCTATCAGGAGGAGTATTTCACGGACGGCGCGCCGGACTCCTCCGGCGCGCAGCACGTGCAGCATGGGGAGATGAAGCTCGCCACGGCGCGCCTGCGCCTGGCGCTGCTGCAAGCGCATCGGCCGAAGGGCAGAGTCCTGGACGTGGGCTGCGGCGGCGGGTTCTTCGTGCAGGCGGCCGGGGCGGCGGGCTGGTCGGCCATGGGCCTGGAGCCCTCGGTCATCGCGGCGCGGCGCGGGGGGCGCGAGCAGCGCGTGCGCATCGTGGCCGGGCGGCTGGAGGAGGCGCCGTTTCACGCGGTCCGGTTCGATGCGGTGACGATGCTCGATGTCCTGGAGCACGTCTTGAGCCCGCGGACATTTCTCTTGCAAGCGCGGCGGCTGCTCGTGCCGGGCGGCCTGGTGCTCGTGGAGACCCCCAACATGGCCGGATGGCTCACCGGGCTCATGGGCTCCCGGCATCCGCACGTCCGTCCCCTGGAGCACCTGACGTACTTCACGCCGGAGACCCTGCGGTTTTTGCTCGAGCGTTGCGGCTATGCCGTGCGGCACCTCGCCGGGAGCGCTCCCAAAGTCCTGACGCTCGACTACATCCTGTCGTTGACCCCCGGCACGAATCCGGTCCTCACCGCGCTGGTCAAGGGCGCGGTGGGCTGGTGGGGCGGGCTCAGGCGGCATCGGTTCCAGGTCCCGCTGGACACCCTCGTCGCGGTCGCGGAAGCGCCGGGCGAGCGCTGCGAGACGGAGTAGCGTGGAGTACCGGACCAAGAAATGGCTCGATTACTACGCGGGCGGGACGCTGATGGGCGTCCTGATGCCGATGGTCTGGCTGCTCGGCAAAATCATGAAACGGCCGCACGGCCTGGAGGTCCGCGGCACCCTCTGCATCATCAAGATGCTGGGGGGCGGCAGCCTGGTCATCGCGTATCCGGCGCTCCTTGGCTTGCGGGAACGCTATCCCGACATGACGATGTCGCTGCTGACGACCGGGAGCACGGCGCCGTTCGCGCGGACCCTGGGGGTGTTCGACCGGATCGACGAGGTGGACGATTCCTCCCTGCCCCGGCTCATCGCGACCGGCCTGGCCGGCCTCTGGAGGAATTTCCATGCCGACACCGTGGTCGATCTGGAGGTGTACAGCCGGCTGACGACCGTGCTGTCCAGCCTGACCTGTGCCCGCAACCGGGTCGGGTTCTATCTGGACATCGTGTTCTGGCGCAAGCATCTGCACACCCACACGGTCTTCTTCAACCGCTCCACCGGCTCCTATCTCTGGTACGAGGCCATCGCCCGCGTCCTCGGCGCCGAACCGGCGCCGATCGAGCGGTGCCAGCGGCTGCTGCGCGAGCGCTTCGGGGGGCCGGCGGGCGCCGTGTCCCCGGCGCGGCGGATCGCGGTCGGGCAATCCTGCTCCGATTTCGGGCGGGAGCGGATGCTCAACGAGGAGCAATGGCTGGCGGTCTTCCAGGAGGGCCTGGCCCCGGCCGAGGCGGTCACGGTGGCGTTCCTCGGCGTGCGCGACGACCGCGAGCTGGCCGACCGGACGATCGCCCTGCTGGCCCCGCGGTTTCCCGCCGCCCGCTTTCAAAACCTGTGCGGCGAGCTGGCGTTGGCGGAGTCCGTGCGGATGCTGGCCGCCTGCACCGAGTTCTGGGGCATCGATTCGGCGCTGCTGCACTACGCGAGGCTGCTCGGCCTCCGGTGCCTCAGCTACTGGGGGCCGACCGATCCCGCCACGCGCTTGCGGCCGATCGCGGGGCTGGACGAAACCATCCGGTACGGGAAAGTGCCGTGCTCGCCCTGCATCCATGTCGCGGGGGAGCCTCCCTGTTACGGGAACAACGTATGCATCCAGAGCCTCTTCGGAGACCCCAAGAGCTACGAGACCATCTCATGGATCGTCTAGACGGGACCCGGCTCCGGCTCTGGCACCTCCTGATCGCGGCGCTGGCCGTCCGCGGCGCGCTGTTCTTCGGCGGGATCCGGGGCTCGGACGCCTATGCGTATGCGCAGCACGCCATGAACATCGCAACGGGCCAGTACGACGTCACGACCGAGTTTCTCTACTACGGATTCCGCTTCACGGTCCTGCTGCCGACGGCGCTGGCCTATGCCGTGTTCGGCGTGCACGACGGGTCCTCCGCCTTGTTCCCGCTCCTGGCCTCCCTCGGGACGCTGGGGCTGACCGTGTGGCTGGGGACATACTGGTTCGACAGGCGCACCGGCCTGCTCGCCGGCCTGCTCTACACGGTCTTCCCGCTGGACCTGCCGTTTGCGACATTGCTCGGGCCCTCCAGCTTCACCCCGTTTCTCACGGCGGCCGCCGTCGCGTGTTGCCTGAAGGGCGCGGACCGCGCCGGATGGGGCTGGTATCTCCTGAGCGGGCTCTGCGTCGGGCTGGCCGTGCAGGCCCGGGAGACCGGGGTGCTGCTGCTCCTCCCGCTGCTCGCCTTCGCCGGGCAGCGCGGCCTCCGGGAACTGCTCCGGTCCGCGCCGTTGCTCGCCGCGGGCTGCGCCGCGCCGTTGGCGGCGGAGGCGCTCTACTACTGGACCGCGACCGGCGACCCGCTGTTCCGCTCCACGGTGATCCAGAAGCTCAGCGAGCCGCTGACCGCCGGCCCGGACCCGGACGCCGTGATCTCCTGGCTCTATTACCCGAGAGCCATGTTCGGTCTCGATCTCGGCGGTTTTGCATGGTTCGGGTGCTTCGTGTATCTTGCGTTGTTGGGGATCGCCCTGGCGGCCCGGGCGCGGGAGAGCCGGCGCATCGCCCCCGTGCTCCTCTGGGCGCTCCCCATCGCGGCCTATTTACAGTTCGGGAGCATGTCGCTCACGCGGTACATCCCGATCCTGAAAGCCTATAACTACCTCTCGCTCGTGTCCGTGCCGATCGTGCTGCTGGGGGCCTACGGCTTGACGACGGCGTGGAGGATGACTGCGGCCACGCGGATCGCGCCCTGGCGGACCGCCGGCGCGGCGGTTGCGCTGGCCGCGATCATGGCCACGTCGCTCTACGGGACCTCTCGCGTGCTCGGCAACGTCCGGGACGATGCGCACCCCTATCAGGTCGTTGCGGAGGCGGTCCGGGCGCATCCCGAACGGACGATCTATGTCCCGCACGAGCGCTGGGCGCTCTTCTTGAACTACTTTTTACGGTATGACACGGGGTTCCGCTTCTATCAACGGCCCGAAGGCGTCGGGTCTGGCCGGCTGCACTATCTCTGGGAGGTCGAGGATCCGGCCCTGCTGGAAAAGGCCTATATCGTTCTTCATGACCGCTATCTGTATTACGATACGGTAGGACGGCCGGTCGGCAGGGTGGCGAAGCTGCCGGCGTACGCGTTCACCCCTCCGGCCTCGTGGCGGGTCGTGGTGCGCGAGGAGGCCCAGCCGGCCTACAACTCGTTCGCCCTGTACGACACGGGAGAGCAAAAAGCATGATCCATGCGAGGACTCACGGAAGGGTACGAGAAGCCCTTCACGCGTATGAACCGTCACGGTACGAGCGTTTCGGAGAGGCAGATACCCGATTCAGGACTCCGATGCACTATTGCCGCAAGAACCGAGTTCGGTTCTATGTGGCGCTCCGGAGCGGCCTCTCCTATCTGCCGTCAGGCAACCCAACGGTGTTGGATTTCGGTCCGTATCCTGGAACGC
Organism: uncultured Nitrospirales bacterium; assembly: GCA_964373355.1. Taxonomy (GTDB): domain Bacteria; phylum Nitrospirota; class Nitrospiria; order Nitrospirales; family Nitrospiraceae; genus CAYJUM01. The sequence goes on from CAYJUM010000006.1 coordinate 45,937, forward strand.
TCTTGAGATTGATCCATGCCATGGACCGGGATCGGAAGGTCCGACTGGTGGGCGCGGGGCTGATGACCCACCCCGATTTCGCCCAGTTCATGAAGGAGGACTGCGGGGCCGATATCCTGACGGTCAATTTGGATCCGGCGGCCGTGCAGTTCCGCGCGAAGGCCTACCCCGAGCAGGTCCCGATGCCCGACGGCTCGGTCCATCTGGCCTTCGCCCTCGAGATCATCGAGCACCTGATGAATCCCTTTCATCTGCTGCAGGAGGCGTTCCGGATTCTCCAGCGGGGCGGCCATCTCGTGATCACCACCCCGAACGTGACGCGGATCGGCAATGTGTTCAAGCTGCTGGTCGGCCGCTCCCCGAACGATCGGCTGGCCCCCCCGGGCTACGCCAACCCCGACGACGAGTGGCGCCCGCATGCGCGGGAATACGCGATGGTCGAGCTAGAGCGCATGCTCAGGGAGACCGGGTTCGAAGTGGCCGAACGGCGATTCTTCCTGGGCGAGGATACCCAGGATTGCGCCAAGAGACCGAAGCAGCACCTCATCGACGCGGCGAAGGTCCCGTTCTATCTGATCCCGCATTTTCGAGGTAGCCTGTTGCTCGTCGGGAGAAAGCCGACTGATCACGTGAGGCGTGAGGCGTGAGACGCGAGGCGAAGGAATCTCCGGTAGTCGTGGCCGAGTTGGCGGGCTCCGCGGCGCAGGGCGGCGGCGAACGCTACCTGGAGCTCCTGATCGACCGGCTGGACCGGACGCGGTTTCAGCCGCTCTTGATCTGCCCCGAGCCGGGGCCGTTCGTCGAGCTGATGAAGGGCCGGGGGATCCCGACCGCGATGGTGCACCTCTCACCGCTGGTCAACCCCCTGGCGCTGCTCCGCCTGGCCTCGCTGCTGCGGCGTGAGCGGGTGACGATCCTCCAAACCCATGGCGCCCGATCAAACTTCTACGGCGTGTTGGCCGGACGCCTGGCAGGAGTCCCTGTCATGATCGGCACCATTCACAATTCATTGCTGGACTACGAAATCGGAGAGCTGCAGCGCTGGGTTTATCTCCTTGCCAAAGGCCTGAGCATTCATCTTGCCGACCGGATCATTTGCGTGTCGGAGGCCCTGCGGCAGTACGTGCTCGATCTGTTCAAGACCGCTCCCGAACGGACGGTGACCATCTACAACGGGATCGATCTGAGGCCGTTCAACCCGGATCGCAATGGGGCAGCCGTGCGCGCCTTGTTCCAGGCCGACGACGGCCCGTTGCTGGTAGCGGTCGGGCGCTTGGCGTCGCAAAAGGGGCACCGGTACCTGATCGAGGCGTTGCCTTACCTCGTTGCCGAATGGCCGTCGTTACGTTGCGTCATCGTCGGAGGAGGGGAGCTGCTCGACGACTTGACCGCCTTGGCGGCCCGTTTGGATGTGACCCGGTACTGTCATTTTGCCGGGGTCCGGAGCGATGTCGCGGAAGTGCTGGCCGCGGCGGATGTCGTGGTGCTCCCGTCGGTGTCCGAAGGATTTCCCTTCGTGCTGCTGGAAGCTCTGGCTCTGGCCAAGCCCGTCGTCGCCTCCAACGTCCCTGCCGTGTACGAGCTGATCGAGGATCGAAAGACGGGGGTGCTGGTGCCGGCGCGCGATTCCAGGGGACTGGCTGAAGGCATCCGGCTCGTGCTCAGAGACCCGGCCTGGGCGGCGGAGATGGGGCGTCAGGGTCGACAGGTGGTGCAGGAACGGTTCACCGTTGAAAGCATGGTCAGCCAAACAGTGTCGGTTTTTGAGGAGGCCCTGCGGGGAGAGCAGGCGCCGTCCGTGGAGAAGAGCCGCCAGGCCGGCCTCGGAGCATTTGGTGAGGCGTGGAAAACAGTGTCCTGTCCCTGCGGCCATCGAGTCCCGCCGCGACTGGTCTTCCGCACGCCGACGCGACGGTATCTGCAGTGTTCCGGCTGCGGGCTGGTCTTTTTGAGCCCACGCCCGGCGCCCGGCGCCATCAAGGAATTCTACCGGGAGGCATATGATCGGGCCTATGGCCGGGCGGAGAGCGGCCCGGACCGCATGCCGGTGTTCCAGAGCGTCGCCCGGCACCTGCACCGCCACCGGAGGCCGCCCGGCCGCCTGCTGGACGTCGGCTGCGGGGACGGGCACTTCCTGGAATTGTGCCGGGAGGCCGGCTGGACGACGTTCGGCCTCGAGGTCTCCCGGGAGGCCGCCGAGCGTGGGCGTCGGCGCGGGATTACCATGCTGCCGCATAACTGGATGGAGCGGGCGCCTTCGGGCCATGGCTCGGAACCGGACAAGGATCGCTTCGACGTGATCGCCCTGGTCAATGTGCTGGAGACGGTGGCGGACCCGGCCGCCGTTCTGCAACGCCTGCGCGAAGCCCTTGCGCCGGACGGACTCATGATCGTTCGGGTCGGGAACGGCGCGTTTCACCTGTTTCTCCGGCGACCGGTGGGCTGGGTCGGGGCGCGTTACCAGCAGGCGTTTCACCTGTTCGTGTTCAGTCCCCGAGCGCTGCTGCGTCTGCTCCGGAAGGTCGGGCTGGAGCCGGTCTCCGTGCGCAATTCGCGCCCGAGCGTCGCTCCGCTCTCGGGTCGGGAACGCCTCATCCGGCGCGTACTCTGGAAGACCGGAGGGGCCGTGTTCTGGAGCGTGGCGCAGACCGCATTTTGGCTCACGGGTGGCCGGGCGGTCTGGGCTCCTTCGTTTGAGGTGATCGCGAGGGCGGAGTGAAGACGCTGAAACCCAGATTCCTCAAAGAGTCCAGGCGCTACCGGCGGCTGTACCTGCGCCAGTCGTTGAAATTCTGGGTGCTCGGCGCGCTGGCGGCCGTCGTCGTGGCGGGCGCCGTCCTCGCGGTGAAGTTCATGTTCGACAAGGTGTATGAATCGAGAGTGCCGCATCCGCAAGCTGTGCTGAAGCGGTAGGTGATCAGGCAGGAGGAGCCCGTGAAGCTCGGCCAGCGGCGAACATTCAGAGGCTTCGAGGACGAGAAAGGTTCGTATTTCCATCATAGGAGAAATTGGCGAGACCGGGCCAAGTTCTGGATGATCGGGTTCGTCATCTGCATGGTCGGGGCGGCCGCCGCGATCTACATCAAGGGCATGTTCGACAGCGTCAGCCAGTCCAAGTTCCTGCGCTACGAGCCGGTGGACGTGCCGCCGCCGGACGTGTCCTCGCGCCATTTCAAGGAGCGTGTGGAGTACGAGCGGCGTGATCTGATCATCGAAGAGCGCGCCAGGAAATCCTCAGGCCAATAGGAGCCTCGTGGCATCGAGCGGGTTCGCCGACGAAAAGGGCAGCTATTTTCGCCACCGACAGCACTGGCGTCGGCGGACGAGGTTTTGGCTGATGGCGGCGTTCCTCTGCGCCCTGGGAGGGCTGCTGGCCTTCTCCATCTACTGGATGTTCCAGAGCGCCCCGCCGTTCCTGTACGGCCCGTATAAAGATCTTCAGCCGAGGGACATCGAGACGCTCAATCGGGAGTACTTGGCACGCGAGCAGCAGGAGCGGGAACGGATGATTCGCGAGGAAACCTTCCGCGAGCGGCGCGGAGAGTCCTATGAGAAGGACATTTATGGGCGGCGGTAGCTGAATGTGCGGCATCTGCGGATATCTCGGGACCGGCACCCTCCCGCTCGAACCGATGCTGAGCCGCCTGATCCCGCGCGGTCCGGATGAAGAGGGCCGGCATGTGGAACCCGGCGTCGGGCTGGGCGTCCGGCGGCTGCGGGTGATCGATCCGGAGGGCGGCCGCCAGCCGATGAGGAACGAGGCGGGCACCGTCTGGGTGGTCCTCAACGGCGAAATCTACAACTATCGGGAATTGCGGGCCGAGCTGCTCGAGAAAGGCCACACGTTCATCTCCAATTGCGACACCGAAGTCCTGGTGCATCTCTACGAGCAGGACGGCGAGGAAGGCGTGCACCGGCTGCGCGGCATGTTTGCCTATGCCCTCTGGGACCGCGAGCAGCAGAAGCTGCTGCTGGTCCGGGACCGGCTCGGCATCAAGCCGCTCTATTTTGCGACGCGGGACGGCGGTCTTGTGTTCGCCTCCGACCTCCCGGCGCTGCTGGCTTCCGGACCGTCCCCGTCGATCCGCGCCGCCGCGGTGGCGCAGTACCTGAGCCTGCTCTACGTGCCGGGTCCCCACACGATCTTCGACGGGGTCCAGCAGCTCCTCCCCGGCGAATGGATGACGGTGGAGCGCGGCCGCGTCCGCCGCCATCGCTACTTCACGCCCCAAGCGTTCTGGCACGAGGCGCATGGCGCCCCTCGTCGCGCGTCACGCGTCACGCGTCACGAGTTGCAAGAGCGGTTTCTCGATCTTCTCCGGGACACAGTCCGGTGTCACCTCGTCAGCGACGTGCCGCTCGGGCTGTTCCTCTCCGGCGGACTGGACTCGGGCGCCATCCTGGCCATGATGCGGGCCGTGCGCGCCGGCCCGATCCGGACCTTTTCCATCGGCTACGAGGCCGAGGCGGACCGCTCCTACAACGAGCTGGACGCGGCCGGGGCCATGGCCGCGCATTTCGGCGCGGAGCACACCGAGGCCCGGCTCCGGCCGGATGCGGTGAAGCTTCTGCCGCTCGTCGTCGCGGCGATGGGAGAGCCCTTTGCCGATTCCTCGGCGATTCCCACCTACCTCGTGTCGGAGGTGGCCCGCCGCTCTGTCACCGTGGCGCTGTCCGGGATCGGGGGCGACGAATTGTTCGGCGGATACCCGCGCTATCTCGGCATGCGGGCCGCCGAGCGGTATGCCGCCCTGCCCGAAGGGCTCCGCCGCTGGATCGCGCGGCGCGTGGCGCCGCGCTTGTCCGAAGGGGACGGGAGCCGGGATCAGGCGGGACGGCTGAAACGCTTCCTGCGCGACGGCGACAGGCCGCTCGCCGAGCAGTACTGGCGCTGGATCACGTTTCTGCCGCCGGAATGGGAGATGACCGCCTTGACTTCCGAGTTTCTGGAGCGCGCCGGCCTGCTGGCCGACGACGATCAGTATCGGGGCACGTTCGAGCGTTGGCCGTCCGCCGGGTCGGCGGACAAGGCGATGGGGCTCGATCTGCAAACCTATCTGCCGGACGATCTCCTGCGCATGGGCGACCGCCTCAGCATGGCCCACTCGCTGGAGCTGCGGGTCCCGTTCTGTGATCACCGGCTGCTCGAGTTCGCCTTGGGCGTCCCCGTCTCCATCCGTCTCGCCGGATGGCGGCTGAAGGCCTTCATGCGGCGCGCGCTCGAGGGTGTGCTGCCGCCGGGGATCCTGTCCCGGCCCAAATACGGCTTTCAGGTCCCGCTCGCCCGCTGGCTCCGCGAGGACCTGCGCGAGATGGTGCACGATCTGCTCTCGGAAGACGCCGTGCGCCGCCGCGGCATCGTCCGCTGGGAATACGTCCAGTGGCTGCTCGCGGCGCACCGGAGTGGAGAGCGGAATTGCGCCGATCAGTTGTACGCCTTGCTGGTGCTGGAGTTATGGCTCCGGGGCATGGAGTGATTTGTTGATCTGGTGATTTGGAGATTGTGAAATCGTGAGAAAATCAGAAAATCGTCAGATCACCAAATCGTACTTTCTGCGATGAACATACTGATGCTGGCCGAAGTCTCGGCGGTAGCGGTCATCGGCGGCGCCGAGCGGGTCCTGCGCGAGCAGGCGCTGGCCCTGCGGCGGCGGGGGCATGCCGTCCGGCTGGTGACGCGGGCGCCGGTCGGGGATCGGCGCCCGACGGTGGAGATCGACGGCATCCCGGAATTCCGCTATGACGTCAACCGTGGGAATGAGGCCGCCTTCGTGCTGTCGACCCTGCGGCGGTCCATCAGGCGCTTTGACGACTGCTGCCGCACCGCCGTCCCCGATGCGGTCCTGGTGCATCAGCCCCTCGTCGGCCTCGGCCCGATCCTCAGGCGCCGCGGCCGCGCCACGTGGCTGTATGTCTGCCACTCCCTCGCGCACGAAGAATATCTGTCCAGAACCCCCGCGTGGTCGGATCCGGTCCGCGGGATGCGCCGGTCGCTCAACGCCCGGCTTCGTCTCATGAGCGAGCGGGCGGTGCTGCGACGGTGCCCCCGCGTGGTGGTGCTGAGCGAGTTCATGAAGCGCCAGGCGGCCCGCGCGCACGGCCTTCGCCAGGAACGGCTCGTGATCGTTCCCGGCGGCGCCGACCTGCATCGGTTCAGACCGGCCGCCGACGTCGTGACCGTCCGGCGCGGACTGGGGCTGACCGACGGCACGTTTGTGCTGTTCACGGTCCGCAACCTCGTGGCGCGCATGGGGCTTGAGCCGCTGATCCGCGCGGTCGGCCGGCTCGAGCAGGACGGCCTCGATGTCCTGCTGCTCATCGGCGGAGACGGCCCCTTGCGCGGGGCGCTCCGGCAGACCATCACGGAGCTCGGCGTCGGCGACCGCGTGCGTCTGCTCGGCTTTGTGGCCGAGGAGGCGCTGAGCGCCTATTACCAGGCGGCCGATCTGGTGATCATGCCCACCCACGAGAGGGAAGGCTTCGGCCTGGTCACGGTGGAGGCCCTGGCCTGCGGCACTCCCGTGCTGGGGACGCCGGTCGGCGCGCTCCCCGAAATCCTCACGCGCGTGGATCCCATGTTGATCGCCGAGGGGTCCGACAGCCGTTCACTCGCCGCCGCGATCAGCCGGCTCGCGCGACATCTCGGCAACCCCGGCGAGCGGCGGCGCCTCTCGCAGCGGGGCCGGGAACTCGTCGAGGCCGACTATCACTGGGCGCAGCATGGCGAGAGCCTGGAAAAAGTCATCGAGGATGCGCGACGGGAGGCCGTAGGGAGACGCGTCGCCGTGGCGGATGGGTGAGATGGCCCCGTTCAAGGTGATGCATATCATCACCCGGCTGGACCGTGGCGGCTCGGCCCAGAACACCCTGCTCACCGCGCTGGGGCATGATCGCTCGCGCTTCGAGGCGGTCGTGGTGGCGGGACGGCCCGGCGATCGGGATGCCCAGGGCGGGATGCCGGCCACCGAGGAGAACTGCCGGCGACTCGAGAAAGCCGGGGTCCGCTGGCATCTCATCCCCTCCCTGCGGCGGCCGCTCAATCCCATGCGCGATCTGCAGGCGCTCTGGAGTCTCATCCGGGTGATCCGTCGGGAGCAGCCGGACATCGTCCACACGCATACCTCGAAGGCCGGCATGCTCGGGCGGCTTGCGGCCTGGCTGGCCGGGGTACGGGTTATCGTGCACACCCCGCATGGCCATGTGTTTTACGGCCATTTCGGCCGTGCGGCGTCCGGCGTGTTCCGCCTCCTGGAGCGCGCCCTTGCGGCGCGCACCACGCGGCTGATCGCGCTGACCGAAGCGGAACGGGACGAGCATCTTGTCTGCAGCGTCGGCCGGCCGGGACAATTTGCGGTGATCCCGAGCGGCGTGGATCTCGCCCGATTCCAGGCCGTGGCCGGCACGGCGCATCGTCGGCTGGCCGGCGTCGACCTTCCGGCCGCGGCGGTGGTGGTGGGCTCCGTCGGCTGGCTCACTCCCGTCAAGGGGCATCGCTACCTAGTGGAGGCGCTGGGCCGGCTCAAGCCGCGCTATCCCTCAGTGTATGGCCTCATCGTCGGGAGCGGGGCCTTGCTGGACGACCTCAAGGCGTTGGCGGCGGCACACGGCCTCGCCGACTCGGTGCGGTTCGTCGGGCTCCGACACGACGTGGTGGACTGCCTGGCCGCCATGGACGTGTTCGTACTCCCGTCTCTGAACGAAGGCATGGGACGGGCGCTGGTCGAAGCCATGGCGGCCGGCCGCCCCGTCGTCGCGAGCCGCGTGGGCGGGGTGCCGACGCTGATCGAGCACCGCCGAAACGGCCTGCTCGTCCCGCCCGGGGACGCCGAGGCGCTGGCCGCCGCACTCGACGAGCTGATATCCAAACCGGACTGGGCCAGGACGCTCGGCGCGGCGGCCCGCGCCGGCATCGGGGAGCGGTTCTCGGCCGACGACATGGTCAAAGCCGTGGATGCGGTCTATGCGAAGGCGTTACAGGGCGTCACGCGCCGGGTCTCCGGCGTGCGGGGGATGCTCCCGCTCACGTCCCTGCTTCTGGCCGCGTGGGCGGGATGGACAGGCCCGCCGGCCCTGGCCGACGAGGTCCACGCGCCGACGCCTCACGGCGCTCCGGTGACGCAGGGTCTCCAGCCGCTCGTGGCGAGCATCCACGTGCACAGCCGGACCAGCACCGGCACGCTCACCCTCGACGAGCTGGCGGACCGAGCGGAGCGGTTGGGGATCGAGGCGATCGTGCTGTCCGACAACTTCGTGCTCCGGTATGAGTATGGGCTCCTGCCGCTGCGCGGGGTCCTCAAACGCACCTTCCGCCTGCCCTCGGTCCTGGACTTCGGCGTCGAGCGGTTTTTGCGGGAGGTGGCCGAGGTGCAGGCGCGCCATCCACGCGTGCTCCTCGTGCCCGGCGTCGAGGTCGCGCCGCACTACTACTGGACCGGCTCGCTCCTGAGCGGCAATCTGACGATGCACAATTCACAGAAGAACCTCCTGGTGCTGGGGCTCCCCGATGCGGAGGCCTACCGCACCCTGCCGGTCCTCGGGAATCCCGGATCGTATCGATTCGGCCTCGGCAGCGGGTTGAACCTCGCGCCGGTGCTTCTCCTAGTCCCGGCCGCCTGGCTCTGGCGGCGTCCGGTCTTGCACCGCACGCGCGTCGGCGAGACGACCTACACCGTGGAGAAGCGACGCCGGCTGCCGGCGATCGTGCTCGGCCTAGTGGCGCTCCTGTTGCTGCTGAACGCCCGACCATTGGGGCAGCCCGTCTTCAGCGCCTACGACGACCGCCTGGAGTACCAGCCCTATCAGGCCTTTATCGATGCGGTGGTGGCGCGCGGCGGCGTGGTGATCTGGTCCATGCCGGAGGCGATCGATTTCAACGTCTACTCCTTCGGACCGCTCGGCCGCATCACGATCAAGACCGACCGCTATCCCGAGGCGCTGGCGCTCACGCACGACTACACCGCCTTCGGCGGCGTGTACCAGGACACCCGCACGGTCACACGGCCGGGGGAGGTCTGGGACCGGCTGCTGGGCGCGTATCTCATGGGGCAACGGCCCGTCCCGCCGTTCATCACGAGCGAGGTGGCCTTTCACGGGCCCGGTCAGGACACGCTGGAGCTGGACCAGGTGCTGAGTGTGCTGCGCGTCCGGGCGCGGACGCCCGAGGGCGTGGCCGAGGCGATCAGGACGGGGCGGCTCTATGGCGTGCTGCAGACGCGGAGCGGCTTCGGCCTGCGCTTGACCGGCTTTCGGGTGGAATGCGAGGGTGGCAGGCGGGGAGCCGAGTCGGGGGAGCTGTTGGATCCGGAGGGCGCCCACGATCTGACGGTCTTCGTCTCGGTCACGGCCACCGATCAGGGGCGCCATCCCGTCGCGGTGGACGTCATCCGCTCGGGGCAGGTAATCGCGCGCCTCACCGGCGAGACCCCGTTCACGCAGCGGGTCACCGACGAGACCGTCCCGCCGGGGCGGTGGCATGCCTATCGGCTGGAGGTCCGGGGCGAGGGGGAAATTCTGAGCAACCCGGTTTTCGTCGCGCCGGTCCCGGCGCACTCGAGCGAGGCGTAACGGCATGCTGATCGCGATCCACCAGCCGCAGTTCATGCCCTGGCTCGGATACCTGGACAAGATCGACCGAGCGGACGTCTTCGTCCTGCTGGACACCGTGCAGTTCAAGAAGAACGAATGGCAGAACCGCAACCGCATCCGGACGCCCCAGGGATGGCAATGGCTGACGGTCCCGGTGCTGCACGACTTCGGGCAGCGGCTCGACGAAGTCCGCATCAATCAAACCGTGAACTGGGCGGTCAAGCACATGCGAGCCCTGGAGATGCACTATGCGCGCGCCGCCTTTGCGCCGCACTTCCTGCCCCAGCTCCACCGGCTGTACGAGCAGCCCTGGGACCGGCTGCTCGACGTCACGATGGCCTGCCTGCGCTGGCTCCTGGAGGCGTTCGAGATCCGTACGCCGCTGCGCATGGCTTCGGAGATGCAACTGCGCGAGGACCCGACGGACCGCTTGATCGACATCTGCCGAGCCGTCGGCGCGACTCGGTACCTCGCCGGAGCGGGCGCGCAGCACTACATGGACTTCGCCCGGTTCGAGTCCGCCGGGATCCGTGTCGAGCAGCAGGAGTTCAAGCATCCCGTGTACGGGCAGTGCTACGATCCGTTCGTGCCGGGCATGGCGGCCGTGGATCTGCTGTTGACCTCAGGCCCCGAGGGACGGCACACTCTGCGCCAGGCCAGGTATGAGCTCACCCCGGCCCGGCCGGCAGACTGAGGAGGAGGACCGATGACAGGAGATCGGACCGGCAAAATCCGCATCCTGGCGATCGGGGCGCATCCCGACGACATCGAGGCCGGCTGCGGCGGCACGCTGCTGAAGTACTCCAAGAACGGCCATCGGGTGTTCATGCTGGTGATGACCGAAGGGGAGCTGGGCGCGCCGCTGGGGGTCCGCAAGCTCGAGCAGGAGCGCGCCGCCAAGATCATGGGCGTGGAGCGGATCTTCTGGGGCGGCTATCCCGACACCCAGGTGCCCATCGGGCAGGAGCTGATCGGCCGGATCGAGGGGGTGGTGCGCGAGGTGAACCCTCATTTCATCTTCGTCCACTTCCAGGACGACACCCACCAGGACCACCGGAACATCTCGATCGGCACCATCACGGCGACCCGCTACACCCGGAACGTGCTCTTCTACGAAGGACCCACCACGCAGAACTTTTCCCCCACCGTCTTCGTGAACATCGACGCTGTCCTGGATGAGAAGATCGAGGCGGTCCAGGCCCACGAATCACAGGTCAAGAAGACCAACATCGAGGCGCTGACCATCGTGGACATCCTCCGGTCCTCCGCGCATTTCCGGGGGATCCAGGGACGGGTCACGAACGCCGAGGCGTTCGTGCCCTTGCGGCTCTTCATCAACATCGGGTCGTGACCGGCACGCCCATCATCCCGCATTCCCGTCCCACGCTGGGTCCCGAAGAAGCCGAGGCCCTGGCCGCGGTGACGCGATCGGGCCAGCTGGCTCAAGGGCCACAGGTCGCGGAGTTCGAGCGGGCCATGGCCGCCTGGATGGGGCTGTCCGGCGGCGTGGCGGTCAGTTCGGGGACGGCCGGGCTGCAACTGGCCCTCTCGGCCGTGGGGGTGGGGCCGGGCGACGAGGTGATCCTGCCCAGCTACGTGTGCAGTGCGCTGTGGCTGGCCGCCACGCGCATCGGCGCAGCTCCGCGCCTGGTCGACATCGATCCGGCCACCTATGCGCTGGACCCGGCCCACGTGAAAAAGGCGGTGACGACCCGCACGCGGGCGGTTATCGTGCCGCACCCCTTCGGGCTGCCGGCCGACCTCGCCAAGCTCCGGCCGCTGCGGGTGCCGCTGATCGAGGACTGTGCCCAGACGCTGGGCGCGATGCAAGGCGGATGTCCCGTGGGGAGCGTCGGCCAAGCGGTCGTCTGCTCGTTCTACGCCACCAAGCTCCTCTGCACCGGGGAAGGCGGCATGGTGCTGTCGAACGACGAGGCCGTGCTGGAGAAGGTCCGAGCCCTGCGCGAGTACGACGAGCAATCCACATTGAACCCGGCGGCGTTCAACCATAAGATGACCGACCTGCAGGGGGCCCTCGGGCTCTGCCAGTTGAACCGGCTCTCCTCCTTCTTGAAGCGGCGGGCGGAGATCGCCGAGGCATACCGGGCCGCGTTCGCCGGCCTTCCGATCGAGCTGCCGAACGCGCCGCCGGACCGCACGCATGTGTACTACCGCTTCGTGATCCGTTTCCGGGCCAAAGGCGACCGGCGGAGCCGGGCGCGCGAGGCCTCGCGGGTGGACGGCATCTTGGCGCGTCTGGAGCGCCAGGGCATCCAGTGCCGCCGGCCGGTGTTCCGGCCGCTGCACCGCTATCTCGGCGAAGAGGGATATCCGGAGACCGAACGGGCCACCGACACGACGCTCTCGGTGCCCATCTACCCCTCCTTGCGGGACGATGAGATTCAACGCATCACCCGGACGGTCGGCGAGGAATTGAAGGAGGCTCTGACGTGACCGCCTCCGTCCAGACCGTGCGGGCTGAAGCGGTCCGGTGGCGGGGCCCGGCGCTCTTCGCCGCGCTCCTGATGCTGGCGACCCTGTTCATGCCGGCCGTGCGGGAAGTGTTCGTGCTGGAAGGGCGCCGGTGGCTCTATATCCTGCTGGTCTCGTTCACGGCCACCTTCGCCCTGACGCCGGTCATGATCTGGCTGGGACGCCGATGGGGTTTGGTGGACGAGCCCGGTGAACGCCGCATCCATCAGGGTGCCACGCCGCACACCGGGGGGCTCGCCGTCTATCTCGGCTTCGTGGCCGCCGTGCTGATCAATTCGATCCTGGCGGACTGGATGGTCGCGATTCTGCTCGCCGGCACACTGCTGCTGGCGGTTGGCATCTGGGACGACGCCCGCGGCCTCCCGGCATGGGTCCGGCTCCTGGCCCAGCTGGCCAGCGCCGCCATCGTCATTTACTCGGGAAAGTACCTCACGCTGTTCCCGGACGGACCGCTCGGGGACAGCCTAAACATCTTCCTGACGCTGCTCTGGATCATCGGGATCACCAACGCCTTCAACTTTTTCGACGGCATGGACGGCCTCGCCCCCGGCCTGGCGATCCTGATCGCGTTCTTCATGGGCGTCGTGGCGTTCGACACGCAGCAGCCGGGACTGGGCTGGCTGGCGGTTGCGCTCCTGGGCGCCGGTCTGGGATTCCTGCCGTATAATTTCCGGCTCAAGGGACCGGCCTTCATCTTCCTGGGGGACGCCGGCTCCACCTTCCTGGGGTTCACACTGGCGTGCCTGGCGGTCAAGGGGAACTGGGCGGACAACAATCCGATCGTCTCGTTCAGCAACCCGATTTTGATCTTCGGCGTGTTGATCTATGACATGGTCCACATCACGGTGGAACGCATCGCGACCCGGCAAGTGACCTCGGTCAAGAGCTGGATCGAGTACGTGGGCAAGGACCATCTCCACCACCGGCTGGAGCGGGCACTGGGCGACCGGAGAGCGAGCGTCGGGATGATCTTCTCGCTGATGATCTGTCTCGGCCTGGCGGCCATCGTGCTGCGCAAGGCGGATACGACCGAAGCGATCCTGCTGCTGATCCAGGCCACGCTCATCGTCGTCATCATCACCATCCTGGAGCATCGCGGCCGGCCCGGGTACCGCGGGAGAGCCTCCCGGGCGACCGACATCGAGAACATCGCCTCCCCCTCGCCATGATTCCCACGGTTGAATGGAAGGACGGCTTCGTCCGACTGCTGGACCAGAGCCGGTTGCCGGAACGGGTGGTGCTCCTGGACTGCCGCGACTACCGGGCCGTGGCCGAAGCCATCCGCGAGCTCCGGGTGCGGGGCGCCCCCGCCATCGGCGTCACGGCGGCCATGGGGGTCGCGCTCGGCGCGCAAACGGTCGCCGCCGAAGACTACGACGGCTTTGCCGAGGCAGTGCTCGTCATCTGCGATGCGTTGGCCGCCACCCGCCCCACGGCCGTCAATCTGTTCTGGGCGATCGCCCGGATGAAACGGGTGCTCGGCGACCTGCGCGCGGAGCCGGTCGCCGCCATCAAGCGCCGGCTGATCGAGGAGGCGCAGAGTATCTGTGACGAGGACATCGCCATGAACAAGGCGATGGGCCGGCACGGCGCGGCGCTCGTGCAGAGCGGCCAGACCATCCTCACGCACTGCAACGCGGGAGCGCTGGCCACCGCAGGGTACGGCACGGCACTGGGCGTGGTCCGGGCGGCCTGGGAGCAGGGGAAGAAGATCCGGGTGATTGCCGATGAGACCCGCCCGGTGCTCCAGGGGGCTCGCCTTACGGCCTGGGAATTGATGCAGGACGGCATTCCGGTCACGTTGATCACGGACAACATGGCCGGCGCGCTGATGCGGCAGGGACAGATTCATCTCTGCATCGTCGGGGCCGACCGCATCGCCGCGAACGGCGACGTGGCGAACAAGATCGGGACGTACGCCGTGGCGGTGCTGGCCCGCGCCCACGGGATCCCCTTCTACGTGGCGGCCCCCTCCTCCACGATCGACCTCGCGACGGTCTCGGGACGGGACATTCCCATCGAGCAACGCCGGCCGGAGGAGGTGACGAGCCTCTACGCCGGTCGGGCCATCGCGCCGCTCGGCGTCGACGTCCTGAATCCAGCCTTCGACGTGACGCCGGCGGAATACATCACCGCCATCATCACGGAGCGCGGGGTGTTCGCGCCTGCCGAGCTCAAGGCTGCCTTCACCGCGGCGCCTGCGTCCAAGCCGTAGCCGTCCGTTTTCCGCGCGGTCCGCGCTCGTCAATCTTGAATCTCGAGACCCGCTTCCCTAGAATGCGCCTGACATTGCTACAGGCACCCCGGAGCGCGGCATGATCGAACGGACCTTGGCCATCATCAAGCCGGATGCGGTGCGGAAGGCGGTCGTCGGCGACATCATCCGGCGGTACGAGACGGCCGGGCTTCGGCCCATCGCCGCGCGGATGCTGCATCTGACAAAGGCCGATGCCGAGGGGTTTTATGCAGTCCACCGCCAGCGGCCGTTCTTCGAAAGCCTGACGACTTTCATGGCGTCGGGGCCCGTCATGGTCCTGGTCCTCGCGGGGGAGGACGCCATCAAGCGGCATCGCGAGCTCATGGGCGCCACCGATCCGGCCAAGGCGGACGCCGGGTCGATCCGCGCGGCGCACGGGAGCAGCATCGAGCACAATGCGGTCCATGGGTCCGACTCCGCGGAGACCGCCCGGTTTGAGATCGGGTATTTCTTTAGCGAGATGGAACTCGAGCGCACGACGCGATGAAGTCGCGGGGCGCGGATTCTAGCGCCATGCCGGTCCTCATCCTCGCCTGCGCGATCCTCCTCTCCCTGCTGACCGCCTGCACGACCCCGCCCGTCCGTGTGCCGCGTCCCGGCCCGGCCCTGGAAGCCCAGTCCCGGCTCCTGCAGCAGGCCCGCCTGGCCCATACCCACGGGCAGCACGAGACGGCGATCGGGCTGCTGCGCCGCTTCCTTGAGAGCTATCCGCAGTCCCCGCTCCTTCCCGATGCCCGATGGTGGCTCGCGCTGTCGTACGACCAGCAGGGGGACCTCAAAGAGGCCCTGGCGCAGTACCGGGTGATCGCCCTCGCCATGCAGGAGGGCCGCCATACGGCGGACGCCCAGCGACGGGTGGGAGAGCTGGAGCGCCAGCTCGGCATTCCCGCGGGGGGAGCGAACGGGCTCACGGCGCTCTTCACGCGCGTGGACCAATTGCCGGCGCCGCCGGAGTGGGAATCGTGGTTCGAGACCCTGAGCCGGGCGGGAATCTCGACGCTCGTGCTGGAGGTGACAAGCGCCGGACCCGGGCCTTCCGGCGTGTATTTTCAGACCGGCCTCGCGAAGGTGCATCGAGACATCCTCGGTCCTCTGCTGCCCATGGCTCACCGGAACGGCGTCTCGGTCTTTGCCGCCCTGACGCCCCGGCGTCTGACGTGGATCGAGCCGGGGTTGGGGTGGACTGACTGGAGCTTCGAGGCGGCGCGACAGGAGCTCGAGCCGTCGAGCGATCTGGATCTGTTCCATCCAGCCTTTCAGGAATACCTCGTGGCCCTGTGCACCGATCTTGCCCTGACCGGCGTGGATGGAGTCGTCTTTCAGGGCAAGGCGCCGCTGGCGGCCACTGATGGCCTCAGCGCCTTTGCGCTGCGCGCGTTCGGGAAGGAATTCGGCGTCATCCCGGAGCCGGCCAACATGTTCCTGGCGGCGAGGCCCGGCGCCCGGCCCGACTATCCGCCGGACTTCTGGCGCTGGGTCGGCTGGCGGGCGCGGGAGGCCGTGAAGGTGCTGGATCGCTTGAAGCATGCGATGCGCCGCCAGTCCCCGAAGCTTCGCGTCGCCGTGGAGCTGCATCCCGAGTCGGTGACGCGCCCGCTCGAGGCGCTCGTTCGATTCGGAGAAGATCTCCTGGAGGCCAAACGCGCCCGGTTCGATTATTACGTGATCCGCGGCGACTCGGCGGCCGCCGGCATCCCGCAGTCCAACCTTCCCGGCATTGCCGACCGGATGCTCGGGCTCCTGGGCCGCCCCGAGCAAATCTGGATGACCGCCTCCGTGCCGGAGGGCACGCTGGAGCAGGTCATGACGCGGGTCGCAGCCGGCGGAGATCGGGCGCTCCTGCCGAAACGGATCGGGTTGGTGTACATGAAACACGCCGCGGTTCCTTGACAATCCGAGACCGGCGCTTTACGATCCCGCGGCTTTCCCGATGCATTTCGTGATTTGGTGATCCGGCGATTTGAGAATTTTCAGCTACTCCGATCAGTCAAAAAATCATCAAATCATCAAATCCATAAATTCCTGACCTCAGGGGGCACAATGATACCGGCTGACCTTCGCTATCATAAAGAGCATGAATGGATCAGGGCTGAGGGCAAGCAGGCGACGCTGGGCATCAGCGATTTTGCCCAGGAAGCGCTGGGGGACATCGTGTTTTTGCAGATGCCCAACCTCAACGCCACCGTGAGAGCCGGCCAGGAGATCGGGGAAGTCGAATCCACCAAGACCACGTCCATGCTCTACACGCCCGTCAGCGGAAAGGTGGTCAAGATCAACACGGATCTCAAGGACCATCCGGAGCTGGTCAATCAGGAACCCTACGGCCGCGGCTGGATCGCGGTGATTCAGCTCTCCGACCCGGCCGAGGTCGAGCAGCTCATGACCGCCGCCCAGTATGAGTCCTTCCTCGGGTCCCTCAAGAAGTGATTGATCGCGGATCGGGGGCAATCGGCCTGGACCATGGCTGACCGAAAGCACATCGCGATCGTGGGCGCGGGCCCCGGCGGATATGTGGCCGCCATTCGCGCCGCGCAGCTCGGGGCTCGGGTCACGGTCGTCGAGAACCAGGCGCTGGGCGGGGTGTGCCTGAACTGGGGCTGCATTCCGAGCAAGGCCCTGCTGGCCGTCGTCGAGCTCGGCGAGAAAGTGAAGAAGGCGGCCGAGCTCGGGCTCACCCTGACGGGTTCGGTCGGCTACGATCCACGCCAGATGGTGGCCCGGAAGAACAAGGTCGTGGACAGCCTCGTGAAGGGGATTGCGATGCTGTTCAAGACCTGGGGCATCGAGCACATCCAGGGGACCGGCGTCCTGGTGGACGAGCGGACGGTGGGAGTCAAGGCCGCAGACGGGAGCGAACGCCGCGTCGCGGCCGATGCCGTGATCATCGCGACCGGCTCCTCCTGGCCGGCTCTCCCGTTGTTTCCCGTCGACGGCCGGCGGATCATCACCAGCAAGCAGGCGCTCGATCTGGCCGAGGTGCCCCGGCGGCTGCTCATCGTCGGCGCCGGCGTCGAGGGCTGCGAGTTTGCCTCCCTGTACAGCGGGCTCGGCGCACGGGTCACGATGGTGGAATTGCTGCCGCGGCTGCTGCCCCTCGAGGACGAGGAAATCGCCGGGGTGATCGAGCGCGAGCTGAAAAAACGGGGCGTGACCCTGCACGTGGGCACGACCGCGGAGACCCTCCGGCAAGACGCCGACGGCGTCCAGGTCACTCTGAAGAACGGCGCGACGGTCGCGGCAGACCAGGTGCTGGTGTCTGTCGGGCGTGGCTTGAACTCAAAAGGTCTGGGGCTGGAGAAGGTCGGAGTGCTGGTCGGGGGCCGCGGCGAGATCCTCGTGGATGAGCACCTGGAGACCAACGTGCCGGCCATCTACGCGATCGGGGACGTGGTCGGCACGGCCATGCTCGCGCACGTGGCTTCGGCGCAGGGCAAGGTGGCGGTCGATCACATCATGGGCGGGTCGCGCGCGATCGCCTATGACGTGATTCCCGCCGGCATCTTCACGCTGCCGGAGATCGGCCGGGTGGGTCTGACCGAGCAGCAGGCGCGGGCGCGCGGCCACGACGTTAAGGTCGGGCGATTCCGCCACGTCGCGCTCGGCAAAGCCCATGCGGTGGGGGACACAGCCGGGATGTTCAAGATCATCGCCGACCGCAAGACCGATGCGGTCCTGGGAGTCCATCTCGTCGGGGCGCACGCGGCGGACCTCATCCATGAAGCAGCCGTGGCCATGCAGCTCGGCGCCAAGTCGGCGCAGATCGCCGAGACGATCCATGCCCATCCGACCCTCTCCGAAGGCCTGATGGAGGCGGCTGAGGATGTCGAGGCGCTCGCCATTCACCTGGCCCGCCAGCGCATCCCTCAGGGCTGACCCCTCCCTCCCTCTGCCGCCCGCGAATATGGTTGACTCACCGGCGTCGTTCCGCGATGATTTGCTGGCGGGTGATGGGCCGAAACAGGAGCAGGGTGCGATCGCTGATGCTGAAATTGGCGATGCTGGCCGTCACCGCGGCGGTCGTCGTGTGGATCGGCTGGCCCGGCGAGGATGACCTTCCGACCGATCAGGGGAGGGCACTCCCGCAGGCTGCGGCGGACACGGCGGCGTCTGAAGCGCCGTCTACCGCCGGTGCGGCTCCCTTGCAACCCGGAGACCGAGCTCGACCGGACACGGGCGTCTCGACGAGCCGGCTGGACATCAACCGGGCCACGCTGGAAGAATTCGAGCAACTGCCCGGCATCGGCCAGACCCTGGCCCAGCGCATCCTCGAAGCCCGCCGGCGCCGGGGCTCGTTTCAGAGCATCGAGGACCTCAGGAACGTGAAGGGGATCGGCCGGAAGCGCCTGGACCAGTTGCGGCCGCTCGTGACCGCGAAGCCGGTCAGCGCGCGCCAGCATTCACCGGAGCGGTCGTCCGCGGCCGGAGCGGGAGGCGCGAAGGGACTGTGACGGACCTCGGTCGTCAGATGGAGCTGATCCTCCGCGGCGCGGTGGAAGTCATCCAGCGCCCGGAGCTCGAGTCCAAGCTGGCGCGCGCCATCAAGGAGAAGCGGCCGCTTCGGGTGAAGGCCGGCTTCGACCCCACCGCTCCCGATCTCCATCTAGGGCACACGGTCCTCATCCACAAGCTCAAGCATTTTCAGGACCTCGGCCACGAAGTCATCTTCCTGATCGGCGACTTCACCGGGCTCATCGGCGATCCCAGCGGGGTCTCGGAGACCCGCCCGGCCCTGACGGCAGAGCAGGTCCGGAAGAACGCGAAGACCTACGAGCGCCAGGTCTTCAAGATCCTGGACCGCGCGAAGACCAGGGTCGTGTTCAACAGCGAGTGGATGGCGCCGATGAAGGCGGAGGACGTGGTCCACCTCGCCGCGCGGTACAAGGTCGCCCGGATGCTCGAGCGTGACGATTTCCGCAAGCGCTACGAGGAGCAAAAGCCGATCAGCATCCATGAGTTCCTGTACCCGCTCATCCAGGGCTATGACTCGGTGGCCGTGAAGGCGGACGTGGAGCTGGGTGGCACGGACCAGACGTTCAACCTGCTGGTCGGCCGCGACCTGCAGCGGGACTACGGGCAGGAGCCGCAGGTCGTCCTGACCATGCCGCTGCTGGAGGGGACGGACGGGGTGCGGAAGATGAGCAAGAGCCTCGGCAACTTCATCGCGCTGGAGGATGCGCCGGCCGACATGTTCGGCAAGTTGATGTCGATCAGCGACACGCTCATGCTGCGGTACTACGAGCTGCTGACGACCGAGGATCTGTCGGCGGTCAAGACGGCCCATCCCATGGAGGCCAAGCTGAAGCTGGCCGGGCAGATCGTCAGGCAATACCACGGCGAGGCCGCCGGACGGCAGGCCATCGCCGAATTCCAGAAGAAATTCCGCGAACGGGAATTTCCGGAGGAGCCGGATGCCCGGATCATCCTGACCCGTGCCGATCTCCATGCCGCGTCTCCCTCGATCGGCATGGTGGATCTCGTGGCGAAGACCGGCCTGGTCTCGAGCAAGAGCGAAGCCCGCCGTCTCATCGTGCAGGGCGGCGTGGAGGTGGACGACCACAAGCAGACCGACCCGAACACCTCCCTCCCTCTGGCTCCCGGACGTCAGTATCGGCTCCGGATCGGCCGGCGCAAGTTCGCGGTGGTCGAATACCGGCCCTCACCATAGCCGTGAGGCGTGAGGCGTAAGACGTCAGGGGTTTCGCACGAAATATTCACGTCTTGCTTTCCGCCAAACCTTGCACCTCTTGTCGTGGCTCAGCGTCCCTATCCATCACGACGGTTGACGATTGACGAATGACGCCTCTCGCGCTCCTTGACTTGGGTGAGGCGCGGCGGTACGATTCAGCCTCTTCTTTCCTCCGCAAACAGGACAGGGCGGGCGTAGCTCAGCGGTAGAGTCCTAGCTTCCCAAGCTAGTTGTCGCGGGTTCAAATCCCGTCGCCCGC
>CAYJUM010000007.1:0-41991 GCA_964373355.1 uncultured Nitrospirales bacterium
CGATCTGAAGGAGGAGCAGACCGAGACCGACGCCATCATCCAGGCGGCCAAGCTCGCGTTCAAGCTCGGCATCGGCGTCAATGCCGGCCATGGCCTGACCTATCGCAACGTCAAGCGGCTCACCCAGATTCCCGAAATCGTCGAATACAACATCGGCCACAGCATCATCGCCCGGGCCGTGCTGGTCGGCCTGGAGCGCGCCGTCCGGGAGATGAAACAGCTCGTCAGCGCGTCCCCGGCGCCCTGACCGGATTCACCGCATGCACATCGTCGGCATCGGAGTGGACCTGGTCCGGATCGATCGCATCCGGGCCATCATGGACCGCTGGCAGGATCGGTTTCTGACCCGCCTCTATACGGCCGCGGAGCGGCAATACTGCCTCCGGCGCGCGTCCCCGTATCCGTCCCTGGCGGGCCGCTTTGCGGCGAAGGAGGCGATCCTGAAAGCGTTGGGGGTGGGATGGTCCCGCGGCGTGAGCTGGGTCGAAATCGAGGTCCTGAACGATGCGGCCGGACGGCCGGTGGCCACGGTGCGCGGCCGGGTTGAAGCCTTGCTGCGGGAGGCGGGCAGCACGGGAATCCACCTCTCCCTGGCTCACGACGCCGACTATGCCGTCGCGGAAGCGATTCTTACGAAAGATGGCAGCCTCTAAACCCATCGCCTCGCGCCACGAGCCCCGCGCCTGTTGGACATGAAGATCGTCACGGTCGCACAGATGCAGGCCCTGGACCGGCGGACCATTCAGGAAGCCGGCGTGCCGAGCCTCACTCTGATGGAACGCGCCGGTGCCGGCGTCGCCTCGGCCCTGGAGTCGGTGTTCGGCCCCGTGTCGGGAACGCGCGTCGCGATCCTGTGCGGGAAGGGCAACAACGGAGGGGACGGGCTGGTCACCGCGCGCCATCTCGCCCGCCGCCGGGCGCAGGTGGATGTGGTCCTTCTGGGGAAGCCCTCGGAGCTGAGCCCGGAGGCCAAAGCCATGTTTCGCCGGTTGCGCGCGGCGCCGGGCCGGTCGGTCATTCACGCGGGCCTCCCGCCGGATCGGCTCCGGGCCATCCTGGTCCGCAGCGACGTCATCGTGGACGCGCTGTTGGGAACCGGCCTGTCGGCGCCCGTCACCGGCCCCTATCGCGCCGCGATCGCGGTGATGAACAAGGCCGCCCGGCCGGTCATCGCCGTGGACCTGCCATCCGGGATCGATGGGGACACGGGCACGGTCCTGGGGGAGGCGGTGCGGGCGAGCCTCACGGTGACCTTCGGCCTGCCGAAGCTCGGCCTGTTCGTCGGCGCCGGGATCGACCACGCGGGACGGGTCCGGGTTGCCGACATCGGCATCCCGCAGGCGTACGTCGCGGAGATCAAGAACCGGCTCTCCCTCCTTACGCTGGAGGACTCCCGCAGGCGTCTCCCGCCGAGATTCCCCTCGGCCCACAAGGGCACCTACGGCCATGCCGGCATCATCGCCGGGTCCGTGGGCAAGACGGGCGCGGCGGCGCTCGCCGCGAACGGGGCGTTGCGATCCGGCGCAGGCCTCGTCACCGTCGCGACCCCGGCGAGCGTCAACGACGTGCTGGAGGCCAAGCTGCTGGAGGCCATGACCGTGCCGATGCCGGAAACCAAGGCCCGCACGCTGGCGCGCTCCGGGCTGGACAAACTCCTGGCGTTCGCGCGTGATCGCGACGCGGTCGCGATCGGCCCGGGCCTGACCACCCATCCGGAAACGGTCGATCTGATCCATACGCTGATCGCCCGGCTGGACAGGCCGATGGTGTTGGATGCCGATGCGTTGAATGCGCTCGCGGGCCGGGCGACCCTCTTGAGCGAATGCAAGGTGCCGCCCGTGCTGACGCCCCATCCGGGCGAGATGGCCCGGCTGGAGGAGAAAGCCACGCCGCAGTCCGTCAATGCCGATCGCATCGGGACGGCCAGCCGCTTTGCGCAGCGCCACGGGGTCATCCTGGTCCTGAAAGGAGCCCGGACGGTCATCGCGCGTCCGGACGGCGAGGTGGCGATCTGTCCGACGGGCAATCCCGGGATGGCCACGGCGGGGACCGGCGATGTGCTGACCGGAATGATCGCCGGCTTCCTGGCTCAGGGGCTCAGCCCGTGGGAGGCGGCCTGCGTCGGGACCTATTTTCACGGCTTCGCGGGCGATCTCGCGGCGGCCGAACGGGGGCCTGCCGGGATGATCGCCCGTGACCTGATCGAGCAAATCCCGTATGCGCTCACCCAAACGGCCCCAACCTCGGTCTGTTAGATTGCGGCGCCCCGTCACGGCGCCGGCCGCCGTCCTCACCGGCGCACGTCCGGCGCCTCCCGGCCCGCAGACGTGGCGAGCCCGTCTCGGCAGCTCAGCCGAGACCGAGCGGATCGGGGCCGCGATCGGCCGGCTGCTCACGGGCGGGGAAGTCCTGGCCCTGCACGGAGAGTTGGGAAGCGGCAAGACCACCCTCGTGCGCGGCATCGCGGCGGGGCTCGGCGTACCGCGCCGGACCGTCAGCAGCCCGACCTTCGCGCTGATTCATGAGTACGCGGGGCGGCTACCGCTCGTGCACGCGGACCTCTACCGGCTCGACGGGGAAACAGAGCTTGCTCACCTCGGCTTGAGCGAGTATCTTAACGGCCGCGCCGTGGTGGCCATCGAGTGGGCCGAGAAGGCGGAGCGGGAGTTGCCCGGGCACCGTCTGGAGATCCGCATGACCCACACCCGCGATCAGGCCCGGAGCATCCTCGTGCGCGCCCGCGGGCAGCAGGCCGGCCGTGTGCTCCGCGGCCTGATGCGAGCGGCGCGGCCGAGGCGGTCCGTGCCGCCCGGGCGAAAGCAGGAGCGGGTGCCATGAAGGTCATGTGGGCGCCCTGGCGCATGGCCTACATCAACAAAGCCCGCCGATCCCCCGCTGGCTGTATCTTCTGCGTCAAAGCCCGCGAGCGCCGTGATGCCGCGAACTTCGTCCTGCACCGGGGACGCTTCGGGTTCGTCATGATGAACCTGTTTCCTTACAACAGCGGCCACCTGCTCATCGCCCCGTACGCCCACGTGGGCCGCCTGGAGGCCTTACGCCCGGAGCAGGCCTTGGACCTGATCCGTTTGACCAACCTGTCGCTCCGGGCCCTGCGCGCGGAAATCAGGCCGGAAGGCTTCAATGTCGGGATCAATCTCGGCAAGGTGAGCGGCGCCGGCATCGAGGAGCACGTGCATCTGCACATCGTGCCGCGATGGAACGGCGACACGAACTTCATGCCGCTGTTCGCGGAGACCCGGGTCATCCCCGAGCACCTGCAGGAGACGCATCGGAAGCTGCGGTCGCGGTTCCCCCGCGATCTGGCAGCGGCCGGCGATCGCGGGCGCACCGACGGGGTGGTCGGCAAGGCGGCATCAGGACGCCGTCGTGGCGCCAAGGGGACGGCGGCGAGGCGAGCGGGGCGCGGCAAGACCGCGGCCCGTTAGTCTGACCGGCCCAGAGGGGTTATGATCAGACTGATTCTGGTGGGCGTGTTGTTGCTCCTGTCCCTGACCTTCTTTCTTCAGAACCAAGAGCAGGAAGTCACCCTCCGGTACTTCTTCGGGTTTCGATCGGCCTCCACGCCCATCTACAAACCGATCCTCAGCGCTTTTGTCATCGGGATCCTGGTCGCCTCCATCCTCCTGTTCCCCGCCTGGATCCGTGAGCGCATCGAGCTGAGACGCAAGACCAAGGCGCTGCAGGAGGCCGAGGCGGACCTGGACCGCCTGCGCGAGGAGATGGGGAAGGTCCTCCATGCGCCGGGCATCCGGACCGAGGAGAATCTCCTCGATGAATGACGCCGATCTCACGCCGTTGATGCGCCAGTACCGGAAGATCAAGGGGGCGCACGCGGACGCTATTCTGTTTTTCCGCGTCGGCGATTTCTATGAAATGTTCTTCGAGGACGCCCAAGAGGCGTCCAGGCTGCTCGCGATCGCGTTGACGTCACGGGACAAGGCCCGCGGCGAGCCGATTCCGCTCTGCGGCGTCCCCTGCCACGCCGCCACCGGGTACATCGCCAAGCTCCTGAAGGCCGGCCGCACGGTGGCGCTCTGCGAGCAGGTCGAGGACCCCAAGCTGGCCAAGGGGCTGGTCCGGCGCGAAGTGGTGCGCCTCTATACTCCGGGCACCCTGGTGGACAGCGAGCTGCTGCTCCCCGGCGAGTCGAATTTCCTGGCGGCCGTGACCATGGATCCCGCGGGTCCCACGCTCGGCCTCGCGGCGCTGGACCTCTCCACCGGCGAATTCTGGACGGCGGAGGGCGACGCCCGGCAGGGGCTCACGGACCTGTCCGACGAACTGTCGCGCCTCGAGCCTCGAGAGCTGCTCTATCCCGCCGGCGCACTCCTCGATGTCCAGCGTCTCACCGCGGGGCTCAAGGATGTGCGGCTGTGTCCGCGGGAGCCGGCGCTGTGCGAGCCGACGCGCGGCGGCGCCGCGCACGTGCGGCTCGAGCAGCTCTGTGGTCCTGCGGGGACTCTCACGGCCGGGCGCCGCGCCGCCGGCGCGATCCTGGCCTATCTCGAGGAGACCCAGCCTGCCGCTCCGTTGGATCACGTCAAGGCCCTGATCATCAAACACCTCCGGCACTCCATGCAGCTCGATCCCTCCACGATCCGGAACCTGGAGCTGGTGAGGCCGCTCTCGGAGGACCGGCGAGGGCCTACGCTTCTGTCCGTGCTCGACCGGACCGTCACGGCCATGGGCAGCCGCCTGCTGCGGCAGTGGATCGTGAGGCCGCTCTTGGACACCGGCCCCATCCAGAGTCGGCTGGAGAGCGTGGAGGAGCTCGTCCGGAACGTGCAAGCGCGCGCCGGCATCCGGGCGGCCCTCCGCACCGTGCAGGACATCGAGCGGCTGGGCGCCCGCGCCGCGCTCGGCCTGGCGACCCCGAAGGAGCTGTTGGCCCTGAAAGCGTCCGTCGCGGCCCTGCCCGCCATCGGCGTGGGGCTGCACGGCCTGCGGGCGCCGCTGCTGCGCGACGCGCACGCATCCTGGGACGATCTGGCGGACGTGCACCAGTTGGTCGAAGCCGCCATCCACCCCGATGCCCCCCTGTCCACCCGCGACGGCGGGCTGATCAAGGACGGATACCATCCCGATATCGACGAGCTGCGGAAGACGTGCCAGGAGGGCAAGACCTGGATCGTCCAACTCGAGGCGCGGGAGCGGGAACGGACCGGCATCGAGTCCCTCAAGGTCCGTTACAACCAGGTCTTCGGCTACTACATCGAGGTCACGAAGCCGAACCTGGCCAAGGTGCCGGGGCATTACCTGCGAAAGCAGACGCTCGTGAACGCCGAGCGGTTCACGACCGAAGAGCTGCAGGCGCTGGAAGTCCGGGTCACCGGCGCCCAGGTCAAGCTCGCCGGGCTCGAGCAGGACGTCTTCGGGCTGGTGCGCCGCCGGGTCGGCCGGGAGATCGGGCGGCTGCAGCCCATGGCGTCCGTGCTCGCGACGCTGGACGTCCTCGCCGCGCTCGCAGAGACCGCCGCCGTCAACGGCTATGTCCGGCCCCAGGTCGACGAGAGCGGCGTGATCCGGATCGCCGAGGGCCGCCATCCCGTGGTGGAACGGCTGGACCTCCCGTTCGGGTTCATCTCGAACGACACCCTGCTCGACCTGGAGGCGAACCGCCTGCTGCTCATCACCGGCCCGAACATGGCGGGCAAGAGCACCTACCTGCGCCAGGTCGCGCTGATCGTGCTGATGGCTCAGATGGGAAGCTTCGTGCCGGCCCGGGAAGCCACCATCGGGCTCGTGGACCGGATCTTCACGCGCGTGGGCGCCTCGGACAATCTCGCGGGCGGCCAGAGCACCTTTATGGTCGAGATGACCGAGACCGCGCAGATTCTGGCCTCCGCCACGGGCCGGAGCCTCATCCTGCTGGATGAGATCGGGCGCGGCACCAGCACCTACGACGGGTTGAGCATCGCCTGGGCCGTGGCCGAGCACATCCAGGACCGCCGGCAGGTGGGCGCCCGGACGCTCTTTGCGACCCACTACCACGAGATGACCCAGTTGGCGGACCTCCGGGACGGGATCAGGAATTTTTCGGTCTCCGTCCAGGAGCGCAACGGCGAGGTGCTGTTCCTGCGGAAGATCGTGGCGGGCGGCGCGGACCGCAGCTACGGCATCCACGTGGCCAGGCTGGCCGGCCTTCCGGCGCGGGTCATCGGCCGCGCCCAGGAAGTGCTCCGGCAACTGGAGAGCGCGACGGGCGGGCGAGCGGCGCCTCCGTCGGCCGGTGCCGATTCGGATTCCCTGCCGCCTCCCCATCCGATCATCGAAGAGGTCCGCCAGATGGACCTCTTCTCCATGACGCCGCTCGAAGCGTTGAACCGCCTGGCCGCGCTCCAGAAGCGGCTGGACGAGCTGGAGCCCCGCGCGCAATAAAAAAGGCGGCGCTCGTGTGAGCGCCGCCTCTTGAAAGTCGCCGAGGGCGACCTTCGCTTAGTGCCCTTCGTTATACGGAGCGGTCCAGGGGATCAATCCCGCGACCGGCTTCCCGCCCGGAATCAGCACGTCATAGTGCATGGGCAGCTTGTCGGCGCCCTTGGGAGCGCTATTCAGACCCTGCTTCGCCTGATAGCACTCCTTGTCATAGTCGTTGTGCTTCCCACTGCACTCCTTGAACCGCAAGGCCGAGATGCTCTTCGTCTTGCCCGGTTCTCCCGACACATCCTCCAGCTTTTTGACGGACTGGATCACCCGGCGGTTCTGCTCGACTTCCTGGGCCACGATCTCCACGAGCGCCGCCGACGTCGCCGGTGGCACTTCCTTCGCCGCAGCCGGTCCGGCGTGCGGGCGGGCCAGGTTCTTCAATTGATCCCAGACTTCCTTGTTCGCGGCATAGAACTTCAGATTCTTACCCGGGTGGACCTTCTGCCAGAAGTACCCACTCTCCGCGTTCCCCCCGAAGACCGCGACGTTCAGCCAGACGGCTTCGTCATAGGGGTCGAGAATGATGACCCGGCCCTGAATCGTGGTGGGCTTGCTCATGTCGCCCCACTCGAAGCGCTCTTGAAATGCTTCGATGGCCAGCGCGGTCGCCGCCAGGCTTCCCACCACAGCGAGGACGGCGACGAACGCCCATATTTTCCCATGAAGTCTCATAATAAAAGGCCTCCCTTTCTATTTCAGGACCTTGAATCCGGTGATCGTGCGGCCGTCCAGCGTCACTTCGAGCGCGGCCAGATCCTGGGACGCTTTGATGATTTGATCCATCAATGCCTTGTCTCTGACCTTCAGGTGCACGGTCTGGGCCGATGTGTACCACCCGGCGTACGGAGCATTCTTCTCCGGTCCGCCGCTAAAGCCCCAGGCGCAGCACACGAACAGCGGATCGGGCGGCTTCACGTCCAGGTCGGATGAGGCGCGACCGCTCGGGGTGCCGGACGCAGGCTCGCCCGTGTTCCAATACTGGATACCGAACAGCAACTCTGTGTCGGGATTGTCGGCCCACTGGGACCAGACGCGGCCCTTCAAGGTCTTGACCTGCTCCCCTTTCATGAGTGGCGCAGGCGGCGGCCCGCCAGCCGCCGGAGCATCGGCAGCGGCGACGTACCCGACGGTGACCAAGCCGACGACAAACACGATGGATACCGCGGCTATGATGACCCTCTTCATCCCTCGCACCTCCTTCATCGGAATTAAGACCCGTGGATCAAACGAGTAGCGGAAATCGAAGACAAAAGAAGAGACCGTTGAGCGACCGCTCGGCACCTCCTCCCTTGAATCTGAGTTGGTTCCATAAGTACTGGAGAAAAAAGAGGAGACAATCGTACTCAAGGCCCCAGGGGTTGTCAAGGGGTTAATTGGTGCGGATTTGGGCTGGAATCGCGGAGAGAACCACAAGAATTGACAACCGGTTACGCAAGGTCCGTGCCCGCGCAATCGTGCGACTCAGGCGACGCTTTGCTCCAGACTTCGTCGGGACACAGGGCCCAGCGCGGTAACCGACAAGCGACTGAAATCCAACAGGTCCTGACTCAGGCGAAGCAGGTCGTCCCCGGTTACCCGGTCGATCTCCGCGACGATCTCCTCGATCGTCTGGTGCCGTCCGAGATAGAGCTCGTCCTTGGCGAGCTTGTTCATCCGGCTGTGGGTGTTCTCCAGGCTCAGCATCAAGCCGCCCTTCATCTGGGTCTTGGCCCGCGCCAACTCCTGGCGGTCCACGCCGCTCTTCCTGAGCCTGCGGAGTTCCCGGCAGATGAGCTCGATGACTTTTGGCGCCTCGCCGGGGCGCGTGGCCGCGTAGATGTTGGTCGTCCCGCTGTCCGAAAACGAGGTCAGGTGAGAGTAGATCGAATACGCCAGGCCTCGACGCTCCCGAATCTCATGGAACAACCGGGAGCTGACGCTCCCGCCCAGCACGGCGTTCAAGGCGTGCACCGCGTACCGGTCCCGGTCTCCGAGGGGAAGGCCCTTCAAGCCGACGCAGAGATGCGCCTGCTCGAGCGGTTTGGGACGGACCATCAGGCCCCCGGCCAATTCCGGAGGGCGGCGCGCCGGTCGTGCCCGTCCCGCCCATTCGAACCGGCCGAAGGCGCCGGACAGGAGATGGAGGGCCTCCGGCCACCGAAAATTCCCCGCCACGGCCACGACCACCCGCGAAGGATCGTAATGGTTCCAGACAAAGCCGAGGAGCTCTCGACGGTCGAGCCTCCGGATGGTCTTCTCGTCGCCCAGGATCGGCCGGCCCAACGGGTGCCGCGGCAGGGCGTGTTGCGCGTGGAGTTCATGGACCAGTTCCTCGGGATCATCCTGAACGGTCCGGATCTCCTCGAGCACGACCTGCTTCTCCTTCTCCAGTTCGGTCCGGTGAAATCTTGAGTGATGGAACAGATCGGTCAGCAGCGCGAGCGCCGGCTTGAACTGCTGATCCAGGACCTTCAGGTAGAACGTGGTGGTCTCGTGGGTCGTAAACGCGTTCAGCTCGCCGCCGAGGGCGTCGATCTCCCGGGAGATCTGCAGGGCGGACCGCGTCGCGGTGCCCTTGAAGAACATGTGCTCGATGAAATGAGAGAGCCCTTCTTCGCCGGAACGCTCGTCGCGGGACCCCACGCCCACCCAGACACCGAGCGTGACGGACTTCACGGTGGGAATCCGTTCGGCGACCAGACGGACGCCGTTATCCAGGACGACCTTTCGGTACACCGGAAGGCCTAATCGGCGGGACGGGCACTGGCCGGTTGGGCTGACGGCGCCGGCATGGCTTCCTTTCGGCTGAGGCGGATCTTCCCCTGCTTGTCGACCTCCAGGACCTTGACGAGGATCTGCTGGCCTTCCTGGACTTCATCGGAGACGGATTTGACGCGGTGATGCGCCAGTTGCGAAATATGGACCAGCCCGTCGACGTTCGGCAGAATCTCCACGAACGCGCCGAAATCCATAATCTTCCGGACGGTCCCCATATAGAGTTTCCCGACCTCGACCTCCTCGGTCAGGCGGTTGATGATGTCGATCGCCTTCTTGGCCGAGGCTTCATCCACGGCGGCGATGGAGATGACGCCGGTGTCCTCGACGTTGATCTTCACGCCGCAGTCCGCGATGATCCCGCGGATGACCTTGCCGCCGGGGCCGATGACGTCGCGGATCTTGTCGGTTTTGATCTTCAGGGTGAAAATGCGCGGGGCGAACGGCGAGAGGTGCGGGCGGGGCGCCTGGAGGGCCTCCGCCATGCGGTCCAGGATGTAGAGTCGTCCGACCCGCGCCTGCTCCAGCGCCTGGCGCATGAGATCGGAGGTGATCCCGGCGATCTTGATGTCCATCTGCAGCGCCGTCACCCCGCGCCGCGTTCCCGTCACCTTGAAATCCATGTCCCCGAGATGATCCTCCAGGCCCAGGATATCCGAGAGCACCATGACGCGGTCCCCTTCCTTGATCAGCCCCATGGCGATGCCCGCCACCGGCTCCTTGATGGGAACGCCGGCATCCATGAGCGCCAGCGTTCCGCCGCAGACCGTGGCCATCGACGAGGAACCGTTCGATTCGAGAATATCCGACACGATCCGCAGGGTGTACGGGAACGCCTCCTTGCCCGGAATGATCGGTTTCAGGGCCCGTTCGGCGAGCGCCCCGTGCCCGACTTCGCGACGGCCGGGCGACCGCAGGGGGCGGGCCTCGCCCACGCTGAACGGGGGGAAGTTGTAATGGAGCATGAAGGTGCGGTAGTACTCGCCCTCCAGGGCGTCGATGCGCTGCTCGTCGTCCGTCGACCCGAGGGTCACGACGGCGAGGCTCTGGGTCTCGCCCCGCGTGAACAGAGCCGAGCCGTGCGTGCGAGGGAGAATGCCGACCTCGCAGGTCACGGGCCGGATGTCGCTCGGGCCGCGGCCGTCCGCGCGCACCTTTCGCTCCAGGATCATGTCCCGCACTTCGGAATACTCCAACGAGTGGAAGATGAGCTTCACGTGCCGGCCGCGGTTCGGATCGTCCAAACCGCACTTGGCCACGACGTCCTGGAGAATCTGATCGAGCTGCTCCTGCCGCGCGGTCTTGTTCGGGATCAGGATCGCCTCGCGGATCCGCTGGGCGGCGAGCGCGCGTACTTCTTCCGTCAGCGCCGGGTCGATCTGCTCCGCGGCGACCGCACGCTTGGGCCGCCCGGCTTTGGCCGCCAGCTCCCGGACCTTGGCGACGATCTTCTTGATTTCGGCGTGCGCGAGCTCGATGGCCCCGAGCATGACGGCTTCGGGCAGCTCGTTCCCGCCCCCTTCCACCATCATCACGGCATCGGCGGTCCCCGCGACCACGAGGCTGAGATCGCTGCCCTCGAGCACCTCAAGGTCGGGATTGACGACGAATTCTCCGTTGACGCGGCCGATCTTCACGCCCGCCACGGGCCCCGCGAAAGGGATGTCCGACAGGCTCAGGGCCGCGGAGGCCGCCGTGATGCCCACGACGTCCGAGCAGCCGGTCTGGTCCGCCGACAGGACCGAGACGATCACCTGCGTCTCGCTGTAGTATCCCTCCGGAAAGAGCGGCCGCATCGGCCGGTCGATCAGCCGGCTCGTCAGCACCTCTTTTTCGGACGGCCGCCCCTCGCGCTTGAAGTACCCTCCGGGGATCTTGCCGGCGGCATAGGCCTTCTCCTGGTAGTCCACGGTCAGGGGCAGAAAATCTATGCCGGGTTTCACGGCATGGGAGGCCACGGCCGTCGCCAGCACCACGGTGTCGCCGTACGACGCCACGACCGATCCGTCCGCCTGCTTGGCCATGCGTCCCGTTTCGATCCGGAGCGAGCGGCCCGCCACATCAATCTCGATCACGTGCACCATTCCTCTGTCTCCTCTGTGTTCCCACAGATGCCCACAGAGATGGGCTCTCTTCCAAGTGCGGAGGAACGAGGACTGAGGACTGAGCGACCGGTCTCGTCCGGACTTTCACTCAGCACTCAGCCCCCATAACGCAGCACTTTATCGCAGAGCCCATGTCCGTGTTCACCTGTGGGCCCGACGCATCCGGACCGGACGCGCCGAGTGGTTATTTCCGAATGCCCAACCGCTCCAGGACGGCGCGATAGCGCTCCACGTCCGCCCGCCGCAGATAATCCAGCAGCCGGCGGCGACGGCTGACCAGCCGCAGGAGCCCTCTCCTGGAATGATGGTCCTTCCCGTGGAGCTTGAAATGCTCCGTCAAGTACGAGATCCGGTTCGTGAGCACCGCGATCTGCACCTCCGGGGAACCGGTGTCCGATTCGCTGCGCCGGTACTGCGAGATCACGTCCGCCTTTGCCGTTTTTGCCAATCCCATGGCTCTCCTTCCTTCTCGGATTCTAGCCGTGCCGCTCCGGATGCCCGGAGGCCCGGTCTTCGCGTCCGTCACTCAACACTTTCTGAATCGCGATCTGCGCCAAAGCGGCCCCCTGGGTCCTCCGCCCGATGGCCAGCAGGTGCCCGGCCCGGTCCCGGATGCGAACCGGCCCCTGCGGCACGTCCTGCGCCGGCTCGAGGGTGCCGAGGGGAACCGGCACGCCGTGCCGCACCCGCGCCGCCGTCTCCTCGCTCACCGCCACGGCGGGAAGCCCCGCGAGGGCCGCATCCAACGTCACGAGCACTTCCGAAAGGGTCCCGGCCGCCAGCCGGTCCCTGATCTCAGCGAGGGTGAGCGCTCTGTCGATCGTCAGCGAGCCCACGCGACTGCGCTCCAGGCTGCGGAGATGCCCTCCGACCCCCAACGCCTC
Organism: uncultured Nitrospirales bacterium; assembly: GCA_964373355.1. GTDB lineage: Bacteria > Nitrospirota > Nitrospiria > Nitrospirales > Nitrospiraceae > CAYJUM01. Next base: position 12,191 of record CAYJUM010000007.1, read on the forward strand.
GCCGATGTCGGCGCACAGCGTCCGAATGTAGGTCCCTTTCGAGCAGACGATCCGCAACGACACCTCGCATCCGGCGATGCCGGTGATCTCCAGTTCGTGGATCATCACCTGCCGAGGCTCGCGCTCGACGTGGCGGCCGGCCCTTGCCGCCTTGTAGAGGGGGACACCCTCGACCTTCACCGCGGAGTACATCGGGGGCAGCTGCGTCTGCGGTCCCCGGAACCGGGCGATCGCCGCTCGAATGCGCTCCTCGCTCAACCCCTCCGCCGGGCGCGACCGCACCACCCGCCCCGTGGCATCCTGGGTGTCGGTCGTCTCCCCCAGGCGGAGCACCGCGCGGTATTCCTTGTCCCAGTCCATCAGATACTCGGCAATCCTGGTCGCTTTGCCCACGAGCGCGGGGAGCACCCCCGTCGCCGCAGGGTCGAGCGTGCCGGCGTGGCCGACCTTGCCGACCTTCAACAGGCCTCGCAGCTTCGCCACCACGTCGTGGGACGTCCAGCCCGCGGGCTTGTTCACGTTCAACAGCCCGTGCCAGGATGCGACACCTGCCTCGAGGCCGGTTTCCACCGCGATCATCATCGTCCTTTCTGGAGCCGCTCGCCGCCGCCCGCGTCCTCCGGTGCCTCCGGACGGACCGTGTCGAGGAGCTTGAGGATGGCGTCGCCCCGCGGGCCGCTGACGTCCAGATGAAAGCTCACCTCGGGCGTGTACCGCAACTGAAGCCGTCGCCCCAATTCGGTCCTGACGAACCCGGCGGCCCGCTCCAGGCTCGCCAGGAGTAAGGCCTCGTCCTGGTCGGGCTGCAGTGTGGTGACATACACCCGGGCCATCCGCAGATCGTTCGTCATCTCGACATCCGTGACAGTCACCGCGTCCAGCCGCGGGTCCTTCACCCGGCGCATGAGAATCTCGGCGACCTCCATGCGGACCTGGTCGGCGACGCGACCCGCTCGTTTTGACACTGGTCGTGGCATGCGACACGGCTAGAGAATGTCGATCCGCGATTGCACCAGCTCCAAGGTCCGGACGGAGCGGATGAGGTTGATCGCCTGATCCAGCACCTGATTCACGTACGCCCCTTCGTTGGCCACGCAGGCGATGCCCAGGACGGCCTTCTGCCAGAGCTCCTGGTCGGCCACTTCGGCCACCGAGACGTTGAATTTGTCCCGCAGGCGATCCTTGAGGCTCAAGAGGATCTGACGCTTGGCCTTGAGGGAATCGGCGTCCGGCATGTACAGCTCGACTCTGCAGAGCCCGACGATCATAACGGCGGCCGGGTGGCCAGGGCGATCACAACTTGGCGGCCACCTTGTCCACGACGTAGGCCTCGAGCACGTCGCCGATCTTGAGGTCGTTGAAGTTCTCCACCCCGATCCCGCACTCGTAGCCTTGCTGCACTTCCCGGACGTCGTCCTTGAACCGCCGCAGTGACCCGATCTTCCCCTCGTACACGGTCACGTGATCGCGGACCACGCGCACGCCGGCGCTGGCCTTCGCGATGCTGCCCTCGGTCACGTAGCAGCCGGCGATCACCCCGACCTTGGGAATGGTGAAGAGCTGACGGACTTCGGCGCGTCCGAGCATCCGTTCCTTCAGGGTGGGCTCCAGCAGGCCCTCCATGGACGCCTTGATGTCCGCGATGGCGTCGTAGATGATCGAATAGGAGCGGACGTCGATGCCTTCCCGCTCGGCGAGGGCGGCCGCCTTGGGCTCCGGCCGGATGTTGAACCCGATGATCACCGCACGCGAGGCGGAGGCCAGTTGCACGTCGCTTTCGGTGACGCCGCCCACGCCGCTGTGGATGATGCGGATCTGCACCGCGTCGGTCGAGAGCTGCTCGATCGCCCGGGAGAGCGCCTCGGCGGAGCCCTGCACGTCGGCCTTGATCACCACGGAGAGTTCTTTGATCGAGCCTTCGGCGATGCGGGAGTAGAGCTGGTCCAGCGTCACGCGCGCGGAGCCCGCCGCCAGCTCCGCGGTCCGCTGCTTGTGCAGGCGCGCGTCGGCAATTTCGCGGGCGATGCGCTCGTCTTTCACCACGACGAAGGTCTCCCCCGCCCCCGGAACGCCCGGCAACCCGATCACCTCGACCGGCAGGGACGGACCGGCCTCCGGGACTTTCTCGCCGGTGTCCGTAATCAGCGCGCGGACCCGGCCGCTGAAGACGCCCACGACAAAGATATCCCCGACCTTCAAGGTGCCGCTCTGCACCAGGACCGTCGCCACGGGCCCGCGCCCGCGGTCCAGCTTGGCTTCGATGACGGTCCCCTGCGCAGGCTGGCGCACGTCCGCCTTGAGCTCGAGCACCTCGGCCTGCAGGAGAATCATCTCCAGCAGGGCATCCAGGCCGACCTTCTGCTTGGCCGAGACTTCCACGAAGATGGTCTGGCCTCCCCAGGATTCCGGAATCAAGGCGTGCTCGGCCAGCGCGTGCTTGACGCGGTCCGGATTGGCGCCGGACTTGTCGATCTTGTTGATGGCCACGATGATCGGCACCTTGGCCGCCGTGGCATGATTGATCGCCTCGACGGTCTGCGGCATCACGCCGTCGTCGGCGGCCACGACCAGCACGACGATGTCGGTGACCTTGGCCCCCCGCGCCCGCATGGCCGTGAACGCCTCGTGGCCGGGGGTATCGAGGAACGTCACCTGCTTGCCGTGCACGGTCACCGTGTACGCCCCGATGTGCTGCGTGATGCTGCCCGCTTCCCCTTCTGCCACCTTGCTCTGCCTGATCGCATCCAGCAGGGAGGTCTTGCCGTGATCCACGTGCCCCATGATCGTCACGACGGGGGGCCTGGGCAGCATGACGACGTCCTCGTGTCGCCCGACCGCTTCCTCCAGCAGCTCCTCGCCCTGTTTCTCCGACGAGACCTCCACCTTCAAGCCGAGCCCTTCCGCGATGAGCGTGGCAGCCTCCGGGTTCATCGGCTGATTCAGGGTCAGCATCATGCCGGCCTCCATCAGCTTGCGGATGACGTCGCCCGGACGCTGGCCGACCAGCTCGGCGAATTCCTTCACCGTGACGCCGGCGGGCAGCTTGATGACCTTCTTCCGCGGCTTGGTGATCTCGGCCACCGAGCTCGGCTGCGCGTGCCGCGTCCGTTCCTCCCGGCGGTGGATCGGCAGCGCCCGCAGGTCATCCCATCGCGCCGCATCCTCCCGGAATTTGACGACTTCGTCCTCCAGCGGGCGGCCGGTCTTGCGAATCTTGCGGAGTTTTTCCCGGAGGCTGCCGGGTTCGGCCGCCGGCTCCAGGCCCTTCTTGCGCTCACGTTTCTCCTCCGGCTCGAGGGCCGGAGCGGGGGACGGCTTGGCCGCGATGGGCGGCGGCGACATCGGAGGCACAGGCGGCGCCACGACCGGCTCCGTTTCAGGCAGCGTGGCCGCGCGCTCGGCCGGTTTGGGCATGCCGGCAGGTTCGGGGCGCGGAACGGCGGTGGGTCTGGCCGCCAGGGGAGGCGCGCCGGTCTCGCGTTCCACCGCCAGCGGAGGCCCGGGCTCCACGGGCGCCCCGGCTACGCCCGCGGCGGCCTCGGCCTCGTCGTCCTTCTTGCGCTTGATCAGGATGCGCTTCTTGTCGGGCTTCGGCGCCTCCTCGAGGAGGGCCGCCGGAGCCTTGCCGCCGTCCTCGCGCACCTTCTGGTCGCGCCCGGCTTTGGTCTTCAGCGACCCGGCGTCCTTCTTGTCGCGCCGGGCGGGACTCTCGGAGTCGGCCTTGGCCCTGGATATGAACTTCTCGAGGACCTGCTGCACCGCCGCGTCCTCCAGGGCGCTGCTGTGCGAGGCCACCGCGATGCCCATTCGCTTCAGCTCGGGAATCAAATCCTTGTTTTCCATCCCGAGCTTTTTCGCCAATTCATAGACCCGCATGACGTGATCCGCTCCGGCTCCTCAACTCGTGGTCTGGGGCTGGGATTGGTCCTCCGGCGCCTGCGCGGCGGCCTCGGCGGCGGCAGCGCGGTCGCGCTGGCGGGCCTCCTCCTGTTCGCGCTGGGCCTGGGCTTCCTCGGCCAGGGCCGCCTTGATCTCCCGGTCGCGCTCGACTTTCTCCTTCTCGTATTCGGTGGCGCTGATGATGTCGATCTTCCAGCCGGTCAGTTTGGCCGCCAGACGGACGTTCTGGCCGTTCTTCCCGATGGCCAGCGACAGCTGCGAATCCGCCACCACGACCAACGCCGATTTCTTCTCCTCGTCGATCCCGACCTTCTCGATGGTCGCGGGATTCAGCGCTTCGGCGATGAAGACCCGGGGATCGGAGGTCCAGGCGATGATGTCGATCTTCTCGCCCCGGAGCTCCCGCACGATGGCCTGGACGCGGGAGCCCTTGATTCCCACGCAGGCCCCCACGGGATCCACGGCCTTGTCCCGGGAGGCCACCGCGATCTTCGTGCGGTCGCCCGGCTCGCGGACGATGCCCTTGATCTCCACGATCTTCTCCCCCACCTCGGGGACTTCCAGCTCGAAGAGCTTGGCCACGAACTGCGGATGGGTGCGCGAGAGGATCACCTGCACATCCTTCGGCGTCCGGCGGACCTCCAGGAGCAGCGCCTTGATCCGGTCTCCGCGGCGATAGGATTCGCGCGGAATCTGCTCCGAGGCGGGCAGGACGGCCTCGGTCTTGCCCAGGTCCACCAGATAGTTCCGGCGCTCCTGCCCCAGAATGACGCCGTTCATCAGATCGCCCTGCCGGGTCGAATATTCCTTCACGACCGCTTCCCACTCCGCTTCGCGGACCTTCTGGCAGATGACCTGCTTGGCGGTCTGCGCCGCGATGCGCCCCAACTCCTCCATCTCGATCATCGAGCCGATCTCATCGCCGACTTCGGCCTCGTTGTCCACGCGCCGGGCCTCCTGGAGCGAGATCTCGGCCTTGGGGTTCGTCACCGTATCCACGATCGTCTTCAGCGAGACGACCGAGATCTCCCCGGTCTTCGAGTCGATCTGCACCTGGATGTTTTCGCCCTGGCCGTACCGTTTCTTGGCGGCTGTCTGGAGAGCGGACTCGACGGCCCCGATCACCTTGGCCTTGTCGATCCCTTTTTCCCGGCCGATCTGCTCGATGACCGCAATCAATTCTCGGTTCATAGGACCCTCGTCAGACTCTGCGTGGCTGTGGAAGGATTTCTCGTATCCGTATCGTCAAAACTCGACTTCGAGCCGCCCTTCGGCGATCGCATCCCAGGGGAGCGTGATGTCCTGCGTTGTCTTTCGCGAGAAGGCCACGGTGATGCCGGCCTCATCGGCCTGGACCAAGCGCCCGGTGACCCGCCATTGGCCCTGGTGCGGGTGCTTCAATTTCAGCCGGACCAGCTTGCCGAGCGCCCGGCGGTAGTCCTCCCGCTCCTTGAGCGGCCGATCGAGGCCTGGGGAAGACACCTCGAGGGTGTAACCGTGAGGGATGGGGTCCTGGACATCCAAGGCATGCCCCAGCGACAGATGGACCTCCTCGCAATCCCTCACCTTCACGCCTCCCGGCTTGTCGATGAACACCCGAACAACCATGCGGGACCCCCGCCCCGAGCACTGGATATCCACAAGCTCCAGGTCCAGAGCCCGAACAATCGGAGCGGCAACCGCTCGAACAGACTCGACCACCTGCCGGTCATCCTGCACGCAGATCCAGGACCCTTCCGACTCCAAACAAAAAAGTGGGCCAAAGCCCACTTACCGGAGATAAAACCTTAGCATTTTAGGGATTGCGAACGCAAGAGGAATGCTCGCTGCAGAGGGCGTGGAAGCGCGCGCGGAGACGACGTGTCAGCGGGCCGGGGGTTCCGGCCGCCACCGCCGAGCCGTCCAAGCGGACGACCGGCATCACTTCGACCGTGGTCCCGGTCAGGAAGAGTTCATCGGCCGCGCGGAGCTCTTCCAGCCGAACCGGCCGCTCCTGGACCGGACAGCCATCCTTGCGGGCAAGCTCCAGGACCACCGCGCGCGTCACTCCCGAGAGAATCCGATGGTCTTCAGGAGGCGTAATGAGCGTGCCGTTCCGCGCCAGGAAGATGTTGCTGGTCGCGCCCTCGTAGACCTGCCCGTCACGCACGAACAGGGCCTCGAACACCCCGGCGTGTTGGGCTTGCTGCCGGGCCAGCACGTTCGGAAGCAGGTTCAGGCTCTTGATGTCACAGCGTCCCCACCGGAGATCTTCGAGGGTCATGACGGCCACGCCGTCCCGGCACCCCTTCTCATCGAGCGGCCGCAGCTCGCGCACCGTCATGACGGCCGTGGGAGCGATCGAGGGGGGGAACGCATGCTCTCTGGCGGCGACGCCCCGGGTGACCTGGATGTAAATCTTGCTCTCCGGATAGGCCGCGCGCGCCAGCGCGTCCGCGAGGTAGGCTGTCCACTGCTGGAGCGAGAATGGGTTGGGGAGCGAGAGCGCCCGGGCGCTCCGCTCCAGGCGCTCGAGGTGCGCCTCTGCTTGAAAAGGCACGCCGCCATAGGTGCGAATCACCTCGTAGACGCCGTCGCCGAACTGAAACCCCCGGTCCTCCACCGGCACGAGGGTCTCGCTGAGCGGCTTGAACTGGCCGTTGAGGAAGCCGACGTCAGGCATGGAGCTCCCGTGGCTCGACGGGGTGCTCGGTCACATCGATCTGGAACACGCGCCGGTCCTCGGCGGTATATTTCCATCCGAGCCGCTTTTCGAAGACGAGACGGTGGGCGCCCGGCGTGACGGCCTGAAACTCGAACGTCCGGCGCCCGGAGTCCACCGCGTTCCCGTTGGCGGTGCGCATGTAGTCATCGCCCACGAGCATGAGGCAGGCCGGGTCATAGCTCGAGACCCACAGCTCTCCCCGCGTGCGATCCTCCCAGAGATGGATCTGGAACGTGCTGCCGGCGACGACGCTCATTCTTTTGACGTCCCGATCGGTGTCCCCTCCGCCGTCCTTCGTCAACGCCGCGCTCCCGCCGTCGGATTCACGACTTCCGCCGTCCCCCGACCAAGACCTGAGTGCCTTCGACCCGCACCTCGTAGCTTCCGACGCAGTATCCGCCCCCGTCCGTCCCCTGCCCGTTCCGCACATCGAACGAGAGGTCATGCCAGGGACACGACACCACGCATCCCTTGAGTCGTCCTTCCCCGAGGGGACCGCCCTCGTGGGGACACACGTTATGGATGGCATAGAAGGCCCCCCCGACATTGAAGAGCGCGATGGGTTTCTCATTGACCTGCACGATCTTCCCCTCGCCGGGAGGAATCTCATCAACCTGCGCGACGACCTGGAATCCGTCCATGTGATCCTGCTGGGTGTCTTAGAGCCGGAGCGTGAACTTCAACGCCATGCCGGGCTCCACCCGCTCCCGCCGGATGAATCCCGCATCGGTCTGGAGAATGTAGCGGGCATCTTCAGGGGGCGGCCCGTACAGCGGACACGGGTCGGCGGGGCACGGCGGCGCGTGCTCCACGGCATGGACGATGTGTTTGCTCTCATCCACCCAGATCATGTCGACCGGAATCTTGAAGCCCTTTGTGCGCATGCGGTGGCGTCCTGCGGCGTCAAAGATATACAGCATCCCGCCGTCGGGCGGCAATCCGTCCCTGAACGCCAGACCGAAGAGCAATTTCTCCGGCGTATCCGCGACTTCCGCCTCGACCTGCTTGCCGCTCGGGAACGTGACGATGATGGTGTCGGTATCCCTCGGGGTGGACAGGTACCAACTGCCGACCAGCAACAGGGCCGCCAACCCAACGAGTACGAGCACGCGTTGCCGTGCGGTCATCAGGCGGCGCCTCCCCTGCATCGGCCTAGGCCCATTGGCTTATGCAGAACGGCCGAATAGGCCTTTTGTTCTCGAGTATTACGATTGACTTGCAATCCGGGCCCATCTTAAAATAACTGCGATTTCGCTGACTATCTCGGGTTCGCTCGGGGTTGTCAATACCGATAGAAGGAGGCCAGTCGTTATGTCGCTCTTAATCACGGATGAATGCATCTCCTGTGGCGCCTGCCTGCCTGAGTGTCCCAATGAAGCCATTTTCGAAACCCGCAGCGACGCGGAAGGCAAGGGATATCACGTGGGCGATGGCCAGGGTGTCGGAGACAGCATCTACGTCATTACGCACGATCGGTGCACGGAATGCGTCGGCCATTTTGACGAGCCGCAGTGCGCGGCAGTCTGCCCGGTGGACAACTGCTGCATCTCGGACCCCGCGTATCCGGAGACGACCGACGTCCTGCTCGAGAAAGCCAAGAAACTCAACCCCGACAAACAAATCGATGCCAACAAGGTCTGGAGCGGCGTCCGCAATTAGGACCGATTGACTCGCCTGACTCCTGGAGTAGAAACCCCATCCCCGGATGGGGTTTCTTTTTTCCTGCCACCCCGGCTCTCTGGTATAATTTCCTCGAGGAGAGACTCCGGTCACTCACCGGGAGGTCGAGCATGCGTCTCCGATGGGCAGCCCTCGGTATCCTGTTGCTCAGTCTCTGGACCGCCGCCCCGTCGGGGGCTGAAACCGACGACCTGTCACGGATCATCGAACATTTCGTGATGGCGCAGTTCCCGGGCGCGCACAGTCATTTCTGGGTCGTGAACGGCACCCAGTGGCAAGACGAAGATGAACTGGTGATTGACGTGAATGCCGTCGTGACGGCGCGTCAGGGACAGTCCCAGACCGAAAATCGGTATCTGCTCCTGATCGTGGCGGGGCGCCTTGAAGCGGCCCAGAATATTCCGCTGGGGGCCGGCCCGGATTGCAAGCCCGAAGCGGTTTGACGTTCCCGCCATCCCCGAAATAAAAACGCCCGTCTGCCGTGAGACAGACGGGCGTTTTTCTGCTGCAGACGAAACTACTTCAGCATCAAGAACTTCCCGCCGATGTGGCCCGGGTGCAGATGACACTTGTAGACCATGGTGACGCCCTGCGTCGCATAGAACAGGTCGCTGGTCGGGATGCCGATGTATTTGCTCTCCCCCGGCTTCAAGACCACTTGGGCCTTCAGCACGGTCGGGGCATTGAACTCGGAGTCCGCGGTCATGAGGAACCCGTGCTCGGCGCTGGAGTTGTTCGTGACCTTGATGACAAAAGGCCGTCCCGGACGCGATCTGAAATCGATGATCATCGCGGGTGGATACCACACCTTGGCATTCCCGATCTCAAGGGCGAACAGTTCCTGATCCACGACCAGTTCCTTGAACGGCTGGCCCACGACGGAGCCGGTCTCAAGGTCACCGATCTCCACCCCGCCGGCCTGCAGAGCGAACGCTGCTGAAGACCCGGCCACGATAAAGACAAGACCGATGAATAGGGACAACAGCATTCTCGGCATAACCTACCTCCTTACCTGTGACAAAGAGTGAGAGGTTAATAATGAAGAAAGCGACTATGCGTATCCTTAAGGGAGCCCGCCAGACCGGCGCTCTTATAGCACAGGCCTTCCCCCTGACGCAAGGAGGTTCTTCCCCCTCCCGCTCCAGCCTCCTCCGCCCGGGGAGCCACGGCCCTCCCGGCGGATTGCGCTGAATTCTCTATGCAAATTCGGCCGAGAGCTCACCGGGCGGGCATGGCGCCGGCCACCTCCGGGGAGGCTCCCCGCTCCCGCCCGATCAGCACGTCATACGGCGCGTAGTCGTCCGTGAGGACAAGCCCGGGGGGCCAGTCCAGCTCCAGGCGGGAGGCCAGCAGCCCGCCGGCTTCCGGCGGGACCCGGCGTTCGGCGGCGAGGCGCTCCAGCCGCCCGGCCAAGTCCGGATCGCGCAACGCGGCCACGTCCCTGCCTGCAAAAAAAATCAGATTCTGGGCGCCGGATTGGGTCCGCCATGGCCCTGTCACGCCGTACGCCTCCAGGGATGAGAACACGGTGCGGACCGTGGTCACGATCGCGCGCGCCCGCGCCCGATCGGGGCCCTCGCCGGAGGACGCCAGATTGATCGCCAGGATTCCCCCGGGGCTGAGATGGGAGCGGAGCTCACGAAAGAACTCCTGTGTGGTCAGGTGAAACGGGATCAGGTGTCTCGCGAAGACATCCAGCCAGATGAGATCGTACTGCACCGTGGTTCCTCTCAAGAACGCCCGGGCGTCCTTGACGTGCACGTGATGCCGGGGAAAGGCGCCATAGCTGAAGTACCGCTCCGCCACCCGCACCACCGATGGATCGACTTCCACGAGGTCTACTTCGAGCTCCGGCCAACGGCTCCCCAACCATTTGGCGAGCGACCCCCCGCCATGCCCCAGGATGAGCGCCCGTGTCGGCTCGGGGACGAGAGCCAGACTGGCCAGCATCAACTGGCTGTACGGAAGATAGAGCTCGACCGGATCCACCTTCCACATGACGGCATGAAAGGTCCGGTCCAGGATCAGATAGCGGAACAGATCGTCGTCCCGGACGCGCAATTGCTGATACGGGGTTTCCTCCTGGTACAGCGGGGACGGCAGGACCAGGACGGGATGGAGGGCTAGCCAGGCCAGGAGCCCCATCCCGCCGATGGCGGGCGCCATCGTCCGGACGCTGACCGCGAGCGTCCGCCACCACCACAACAGTCCCAGCAGGACCTGCATCGCTCCAAGGATCGCCACGAGCGTGAGCGTGCCGAGCCACGTCAACAGATAAAACGCCGTGCTCCAGGTCCCGACGAGGCTGCCCACCGTGGATACGGCGATCATCATGCCGGTGTGCTGCCCGAGATATCCCAAATCGGAGATGGACAGCCGGAGCAACGGCGGCAACGTTCCGCTCAACCCGAACGCCGGCGGCGCCAGCAGCACGGCGGCCGCCACGCAGGGCCCCCACCGCGGATCTTCGATCCAGGCCGCGAGTTTGAAGAGCACCGGCTGCCCCAGCCAGGCCAACAGAAATGTCCATGCTCCGGAGGCCAACAACAACCCGGCCAGGACCGTGCCGCTCCGATGACGGTCAGCCAGCCGCCCCCCCGCAGCATACCCGCTGCTCATGGCCGCCAGGATGACGCCGATCAACGCACCCCAGACAAACAGGGAGTTCCCAAAGACCGGCGCCAGGAGCCGACTGCCCAGGATTTCGAGCGCCATCACCATCGCCCCGGTGGAAAAGGCCGTGGCGTAAAGTCCCAGACGGGCCCACTGCGGAGGAACACGTGCGGTCATAGTCGAGGCATGGGGAGGGTTGCGACAGTGACTAGTGGTGAAGGGTGGTGCCAGCGGGCGACGTCAGAGCGAGCCCCAGTTCTTGAAGTATCGAAGCAGGTCCCGGACGGAGATGATGCCCACGATCTGCCCGTCCTGGGTGATGGCGAGGTGTCTGATCGCCTTGACCGCCATGAGATCGCTCGCGTCATGCGCGGAGCGGTCGATTTCGATGGAGATCACCGGGCTGCTCATGACCGTGCCCACTGTCTGCCGGTCCGGGTCCAGATGACAGGCCATGCCTTTTCGGATGAGGTCGGTCTCGCTGATGACCCCGACATAGGCTGGCCCGTCCTTGACCAGCAATGCTCCGATGCGTCCGTCGCGCATCATGCCGGCCGCTTCGGCAAGGGTCGCGTCGGGTCTGATCGTCCGGAGGTCCCGGCTCATCATGACCGCCAGCGGGCGCGTGATCGCTCCGGTCTGCGCAGCCAAGATGCCCTCCTGGTCAGTGAGTCAAAAATTGTACTGAAACGTTCCCGGGGGTGTCAATCGCGGTTCGATCGCACCAAAGAGTTTGCAGCGCCGCCGCGTTTGTTGCTATAGTTCTCCCGCGAGATCGGTCTGAAGCTTCCGCCGGCACGGCGGAAGCGTATTGATCCTCCACGAATCTCTATGCACATCAGCGTCATCGGGACCGGTTACGTCGGGTTGGTGACCGGGAGCTGCTTTGCGGAATTCGGGCTGACGGTGGTCTGCATGGACACGGATGCCCGGAGAATCGCCCGCCTGGAAAAGGGCGACGTCCCCTTCTACGAGCCCGGCCTGTCGGAATTGGTGGCCAAGGGATTGCGGGAAGGCCGTTTACGATTTACGTCGGACGTCGGGCAAGCGGTCGATCAGGCATTGGTCATTTTCATCGCCGTCGGGACACCCTCGCGCTCGGACGGCACCGCCGATCTCTCCTGCGTCGAAGGGGTGGCCGAGGGAATCGCCCGCCACATGACCGGCTACAAGGTCATCGCCACCAAGTCCACGGTTCCGGTCGGGACCGGGGATCGCATTCGGGCGGTGATCGGCGCCAACCAGCCCGAACGCTGTCGCTTCGATATCGTGTCCAACCCCGAATTTCTGCGGGAAGGCTCGGCGATCGAGGATTTTCTGCGCCCCAACCGGATCGTCATCGGGGCGGACAGCGCGGAAGCGGTCGCGATCATGAAGGACCTCTATCGCCCGCTCTACCTCATTGAAACGCCGTTCGTCATCACCGACATCGCCTCCGCGGAGATGATCAAGTATGCCTCCAACGCGTTCCTGGCCACGAGAATCTCGTTCATCAACGAGATCGCCAACCTGTGCGAACGGGTCGGCGCCGATATCCAGGTGGTGGCCAAGGGCATGGGGTTGGACCACCGGATTGGGTCGAAGTTCCTGCACGCGGGGCCGGGGTTCGGGGGCTCCTGCTTCCCCAAGGATCTGGCGGCGCTGATCCAGACCGGCGCGCAGGCCGGCTGCGAGATGAAGATCGCCCGGGCGGCCTCGACGGTCAACGACGAGCAGCGCCGCCTGATGGTGGAGAAAATCCGGGCGGCGCTCGGCGGGTGCAAGGGGCGGACCATCGGGGTCCTGGGGCTGTCCTTCAAGCCCAACACCAACGACCTCCGGGAATCGCCGGCCTTGTGGATCGCCGAGAAGCTGCTCGCCGAAGGCGCTGAGCTCCGGGTCTATGACCCGGCGGCGCTGGAGGAAGCCAGCCGCGTGCTGCAGGGCGCGATGCCCTGCGCGGACGCTTATGCGGCCGCCCAGGGCGCGGACGCGCTCGTGCTGATCACGGAGTGGAATCAGTTCCGCAACCTGGACTTCAATCGGATCAAAACGGCGCTGCGCCGCCCGCTCTTCATCGACCTTCGCAATGTCTACGAGCCGGGGCGTCTGGCCGGGCTGGGGTTTCAGTACGTCTCGGTGGGCCGGCCGGCCGGGGATCGCCGGTAAGCCGCGCGCTCACGCTGTCTTCGGTCGATATCCCATTCGGTCCAGGACCTTCACGATTTTGCCCTTCAGCGGCTCCTCGGCCTCGCCCAAGGCCAGCGCCAGCGGCTCCACGGCGGGTTTGCCGATCTTGCGGATGATTTCCGTCGCCGACTGGCGGAGCTCGTCCTCCTCGGACACCAGCAGCCTGATCAGCGACGGCACCGCGGGGGCGCCCAGCTTGATCAGGGAGTCATAGGCCCGCTGCCGGACATCGCCGACTTCATCCGCGAGGGCATCGATCAAGGGGCCCACGGCGCGGGAGTCCCGAAGGTCTCCCAGCGTTTCGGCCGCGTACTTCCTGTTCAGCCAGTGCGAGTCCTTGAGATCCAGCAGCATCGCGTCCGCCTTGGCGGCGTTCGGATCCTTGGGACGAATCTTGAAGCCCTTGGCGACGCGCTTGCCGCCCTCCTCCACCACCCGGATCGTGGCCCCGTCCCCGGGTTTCAGTCTGGCAAGATCCTCGACGGCTTCCTCGGCCACCTCCAGGACGACGGTCTTGCCATCGTAGGCCAGCAGCTCCACCTCCAACTGCTTGGCCTGGAGGTTGACCGACACCACGTGTTCGGTCACCAGATTGAACCCGTCCTTCTTGACTCCTCCCTTGGGAGCGATGTTGATCAGTTTGGGAGCGTCATCCGCCATCGTGATCCTTCCACCGCCGCGCGACTCACGCCGGGGCTCCCGGCTTCCAGCCGAGGCTCAGCAGCGCGCCTTCCACGGTTTCCTTCACCATCTCGTTCTCATCCTCGAGCAACGGCAGCAGCGAGTCCACCGCCCGCCTGTCCCCGAGCCTGGCCAATGACTCCGCCGCATTGCGACGGACCAGCCAGTCTTCGTCCTTCAGCGCCTGCAGGAGCGGGGCGGTCCCGCGTGGATCGCCGATCTTCCCCAGCGCCTCGGCGGCGTGCCGGCGGACGATCCAGTTGTTCCCCGCCAGGCTTTCGACCAGGGCATCCACCGCGCGCACGTCGCCGATTTTCTTCAGCACCCGGGCCGCATCTTCACGCACGGTCGCGTCGGCGAGCGCGGCCACGAGCCCGGGGACGGCCCGCGGGTCGCCGATCCGCTCGAGGGCAAACACCGCCGCCGTCCGGACGGCGCCGTCCTTGTCTCGCAGGGCGTTCAGCAAGGGGTCGACCCCTCGCAAGTCTTTGAGCTTGCCCAGGGCAGCCGCGGCCTGCTCCCGGACCCGCCACTCCTCATCCCCGAGGGCCTCCACCATGGCGTCCACCGCCGGGGCTCCGATCTGCACGACCGCGCTGGTGGCGGCTTCCCGGATCACCAGATCCTCGTCCGCCATCAGCCCCACCAGACGCGGCAGCGCCGCAGGGCCGAGGCGGCCCAGGCCGGCCGCGGCATGCTCGCGCAAGGCTTCGTTGTCGTCGCGCAAGGCCGAGAGCAGGTGCTCGACCCGCTCCACCGGCGCCTCCTCCGGCCGTCGTTCTTCATTCATCGGCTTCGCGTCCCTCCGACTCGACGGCCACCGCGGCCTGCGCGGCGGCGGCGAGCTTGTCCACGATCACGCCGGAGTTGTAGGCCACCAGCCCGTCCCGGTCGGTCTTGAGTTTCTGGAACAGCTCTTCGTGCGGGCGCAGGACCTCGACGTCCTTGATCTTCGCCAGCGCCTCCACGGCGAAGATCCGCAAGGGCCGGATCGGAATGGCCTCGAGCAGCAGGTCCGCCGCGCGGGCATCGCCGATCAGCCCCAGCGCCTTGATGGCCAGTTCCTTGACGCCGGCGTCTTTGTCGTCCCGGAGCCGTTCCATCAGCCCGTCCACCGCCCGCACGTCTCCGATCTTCCCCAGCAGGTCTGCCGCGGCTTCCCGCACGATCCAGTCGTCATCCCGGAGGTAATCGATCAGGATCTCGACGCTCGGACGGCCGATGGCCAGCAGCCCCTGCACGACGTCCATCCTGACCTGCTCACGCTCTCCCGGCTCCTCCACGCCGCGCAATCTCTCGAACGCCTCGTCGATGCAAGACCGGATCGCGCTGAGCTTCTTCAGGGTCCGGACCGCCACATCCCGCAGCGCCGGGTCGGTCATGACGTCCACCAGCGCATCGGCCGACCGGGGATCGAGCAGATGCTCCAGAATGGTCCCGGCGGTCAGCCGGACCGCCTCGTCCGGGTGCTTGAGCATGGCGCTCAACGGCCCGATGGCCTTCGGGATGACGCCCAACAGGCCGACGATCGCGCCGCGGTGTTCATCGTCGCTCTGACGGTGCAATTCCTCCGCAAGAGCAGCCGCAGCCTCCTCGTCCAGGACGCCGGCCATTTGCTCGAGCGCAGCCGCGCCGGCCTTCCGTACAGCGGGTTCCGTCTCGTTGAGCAGCCGGACGAGCGCCACGCCGCCTCGGGGGTCCTTGAGCCTGGCGAGCATGCCGGCTGCCTCAATCTTCAACGCGTCAGGCCCCGTCTCCACGGCATGAATCAGGGCGTCGACCGCCTTGGGGCCGCCGGCCAGACAGGCGGCCGTCGCGCGCATGCGACGCCAGTCTTCTTCGTGCACCAGTTCGGCAATGAGCGTTTCGAGCGTCTCCTTCGGCATGGCTCACCTGACGCGGCCCGCCCGCCATCCGACCGCGGCCAAGGTCTCCTTGATATGATAGAGGAGGTTGCCGTCCTGTTCTTTCCTCACCATTTCCAGCAGCGACGGGATCGCGCGCTCGCCGAACCGGACCAGCGCGGCGGCCGCCTCGCTCCGCACCGTCGTGTCCCGCAAGGCCTCGATCAGCGTCGGCACGGTCGCGTCATCCCGGATGAGGCCCAGGGCCCTGACCGCCGCCCCCTTCGCCAGCATCTCCGCATCGTACGCCTCGCCGCATCCCTCGACCCGTCTGCTCTCGGCAGGCCGGTCCGCCCCCGTCACGACGGCCACGAGCGCGGGCACCGCCTGACGATCTCCGATCTTTCCCAGCGCCTCGATGGCCAGCGGTCGAAGCCCGACCTCTTTCATCGCCACCAGCAGGAACCGGACCGCGCGGGCGTCCCCGATGTCTCCCAGGGCCCGGGCCGTATCCTCCCGGACGGCGGTGTCCCGATCGGTGAACAGGAGGCCGAGCAGCGGTTCCACCGCCTCCGGCGCTCTGACCTTCCCCAGCGCCTCGATGGCGTGCAACCGCACCAGCCAGTCGTCATGCCTGAGCGCTTCGAGCAGGACCGGGACCGCGGGTTTGCCGATCGAGACGAGCGCCGTGGCCGCCTCTTCGCGCACCGCCTTCACCTTGTCCTGCAGCAACCGCATGACCGGTGAGATCGACCGCGGATCGCCGATCCGGCCCAGCCCTCGAGCGGCATGCATTCGAACGATCCAGTCCGGACTGCCGAGGGCCGCGACCAGCTTCTCTACGACGCGGACATCGCCGATCCTGGCCAGGATGGAGGCGGCGGACTCCTGCATGCCGAGGTCCTGATCGAGCAGGCGGTCGGCAAGGGGCAGGACGGCAGCCTCCCCCATGCGGGTCAGGGCCAGCGTCGCGGCCTGACGCACGGCGCCATCCTGGTCTTTGAGCGCCCGCACCAACGGCGCAACGGCCCGGGCGTCCCCGTAGGTCCCCAGGGCCTGGGCGGCTTCTTCGCGAATCGCCCAGTCGTGATCGTTCAGCGCCGCGATCTGCTCCAGCACGTTGTCGGCCATTCCCGGAACTCCGACGTTCGCCTCGCTCCGCGCGCCGGACACCCGCTTCGGACCTTAGCACAGCTTTTTTTGAACGGTCAACTGCCGCACGCGCGCGACAAGGCTCCCTGAGCCGCTCCTGCGCGCATCCTGCGCGTATTGACACCGTAAACGAACATGCGTCACTATGTGGTGGCTTTTACTGATATCGCGCATTCCCACCCGCTCTGCTTGCTCTCAGCGTGAAGGAGGACACCATGAACTCATCGGCATCTCGAATCAGGGGCGGCGCGGCCCTCGTGCTGGCCGCTCTCGTCGGTTTCGCATCCGGCATGAACGGACCGGCGGCCTTGGCCTATGAGGTCTGGATCACCGACCAGTCCGACACCGGGAAGGAAAGCGGCGGCTTCCTCTATATCTACGACGGCGCCCAGCTGGCATCCAATCCCTCCGGCGCGAAGCCGGCCGTGACGATGGATCTGGCGGGAGAGATCAACAAATTCTGCGAAGACGCCACCAAGAAAGCGGTGCGCCGTCCGCACATGCTGTTCTTCACCGCCGATCGCTCCCATGCGATTCTCGCGTTCCTCAGCGGGCACGTGCTCTTCCTGGACGCCGCGACCCGGAAAGCTGACGCCTGTCTGTCCCTGGGGAAGAACGCGCACGCCGCCTGGCCGACGCCGGACCAGAAGATGGTGCTCGCGGCCAACATCGCCGAGAAGAAGTTCGTCAGGATCTGGACGGACTATGCCGCCCATAAATTTACGTCCGATCCGGAGAAGGACGTCCTGGCCCTCGGACCGCTCGAGCGCGGCGAGTACCCCGACACCGCTCCGATCTGCCCCATCACCGACCCCTCGAGCCAGTACGCGTTCGTGACCGTGCGCGGCGGCGGCCTCCTGGTCGTGGACGTGACCCAGACGCCGATGAAGCTCGTCGCCACGCTCAACAACGATGAGGTGCATCCCGCGGGCTGCGGGGGCATCGTCGTCGGCAGCAGCCTCTATCTCAACTCCGGGGGCGGCTGGCCGATCGCGCCGCTGTCGTACGACGTGTACGTGCTGGACATCTCCAACCTGCCGAAATCCGTCTCGGCGCGGCTGATCACCTCGCGCGACACGCAATTTGCGGACTCCCACGGCCTGGCGGCGGTCGGGCGGTACCTCTGGAGCGCCGACCGCGCCGGGAACAACATCGAGGTCATCGACACATTGACGAACTTCAGCGTGAACACGATCCCGCTGGCCGGCAGCGTGAGTGACGATCCGGCCCCCGACCTTCTGGACGTGGCGCCGGACATGAGCTACGTGTTCGTGGGCCTGCGCGGCCCCTCGCCGCTGTCCGGGAACGACAAGAACGTCAACAACGCCAAGGGCTCCACGCCGGGAGTCGGCGTCATCAAGGTGCTGGACGGCGGGAAGGGCGGTCAGTTCGTCGGCGTGGCGCGCATCACCAACCCGAAGGACGGTAAGGAAACCGCCGACACCCATGGTCTGGCGGTGCGGAAATGAACGGCTAGGCGCCTTTCACGAGGTCCCCGGACGGCCCGAAGCGGCCTTCGCCCAGCGGCTTGGTGGGATCGGTGTACTCCAGCTCTTTGGTCCGCTCCGACTCCTCTTCGGAGGGCGGCTCCCAACCCAGCTTGCGCAGGGTTTCGTAAACGATCTTTGCCAGCGCATCTGCCGCGCTCAACCGGCTCGAGGCGAAGGACAAGACCCGCTCGGCTTCCTTCTCCACCTTGGACGCATCGGGGTCGTGCAGGAAAGCCACCAGGGGCTCGATCGCAGCGTCCCCGATCAAGACCAGCGAATCGGACGCGCGGTCCTTGAGCACGATATCTTTCAGCAGCAGGATCAGGTCCGGAATCGCCTTCGGGTCCCGAAAATGCCCCAGCGCGGTCGCGGCCGCCTCCTTGATGAACTGCTCCTCGCTGACGATGCATCCGGGCACCGGCTTCCCGTCCTGTCCGATCCCCTTCCCCTTCAAGGCATCGAGCACCGCCGGCAGCGCCCGGACGTGCCCGATCATGCCCAGGGACATGATCGCGTGACGCTTGACGGCCCCGTCCTTCATCGCCTCGATCAGGACGTCGATCGCCTTGGGGTCGCCGATCATCCCAAGCGCGATCGTGGCGTCCTCCCGCACCGCTCGGTCCGGGTCCTTGAGGGCCGCGATCAGGGCGTCCACCACGCGCGGATCGTCCCGGGTCCAGGAGCGGCCGATCTGGTAATCCGTCGTCATCCCGCCCAGCGCCCGGGCGGCGTGGCTCCGCACCACGAAATAGGGGTCCTTGAGCGCCTCCAGCAGGGCATCGATGGACGGCGTGCCGATCGTCACGAGAGCGGTGCCCGCCGTCTCCCGCACCGTCTTCGAGCTGTCCTTGAACAGCTTGACGAGGGCCGGCACGGCTTTGGGATCGCCGATCCTGCCCAAGGCCTCGGCGGCGGCGCTCTTCACGGCGCCGTCCCGGTCGCGGCACGCCGCGATGAGCATCTCGACCGCCCGCGCCTCCTTGATCTCCCCGAGGGCCTTGGCGGCATGCTCCCGTACCCGCCACCGCTCATCCTTCAGGCAGGCCAACAGGGCCTCGACGGCGGGAGCCCCGATGTGGGCGGCGGCGCCGACGGCGCCGTTCCGGACTTCCATCACCGTGTCGTTGAAGAGGGTCACGAGCGCCGCCATGGCCTTCGGCCCTCCGATCCTGGCGACGCCCCAGCCGGCATGCAGACGCACGGACCAGAAGTCATCCTCGACGGCTCGAAGGAGCGCCTCCAGCGTGGACGGGTCGGCAAGCTCGGCCAGGGCCAAGGCCGCCTCCTCGCGGGTGGCGTCGTCCACGTCCTCCAGCGCTTCGAGCCAGTCTTGGACGGTCTGAGCCATGCCGCCTCAGTATTCTCGCTGGCCGCCGTACGGCTGCGTCTGCGTGCACCGGACCTTCAGCGTCCGGGTGCCGCGGCCTTCGACGCATTGATCGAGCGAGGGCGCGAAATCCAGCAGGCCGTCAGGCGTCACGACGAACTGAAAATCAAAGGTGAACGTGCCGAAGCGGTACGTGCCCGGCTTCAGCGTCAGGTCGTGGGAAGCCGTGGTGCGGAACGCGTCCGAGCTGCCCGGATCCAGGCTGGACACCAGGGGCGTCACACCCGGCACCTGCCACCAGGTCGGCGGGGCGAGCGGCGTGGGATCGATCGTAATGGTGTAGGCCGTCGCCGCCGAGCCGGTGCGGGGGACGTCCGCTGCATAGGCCTCCGCGGCGGCGAGCGCGGCGAGACCCAGCGCCAGGGTCGTCCCCCGGACACCACCAGTCATCAGCGTCCGGCATCTACCGGGCGGCAAAGATTTCCTCGACCGCATGGCTTTCCCATTCCGTATGGGTGTCCAATCCAAGCGTGCGCATCACGGTGGCGCCGGTGTCGATGATCGACACCGGCTGCGTGATGGTGTACCGGCTCTTGATCCCCCGCCCCCAAGCAATCCAGGGAACCTGCGCAGGGTCCGCTCCTGGCCTGCCGTTCACACCGGTCTTTCCGTTCCCGTTCCCGTTCAGGGCGGTCACGATCACCACGGTCCGGTCCAGCATCCTGAGCTCCTTGTACAGGTCTAGTACCTGCCCGATGGCCTCATCGACCTCGCGCAGGGACCGGCGGTAGGCGTCCGACCTCCATCCCTGGGCCGCGCCGACCCGGGACGCCTCCGGCAGATGCACGACCAGGAGGTGCGGGACCGAGAAGATGGCATGGCCGTGTCCATCGCCGCTCGTGGCTTTCCGGAAGTAGTCCCGGATATACCGCAACAGGGTTCGGGGGGTGCATTCCGGCTTGAGCGGCCCGCACATCTGGTAATCGGTGTACGGCTCCGGCTTCGAGAGCTGCTGCAGGGACTCATCCATCCAGAAGATGGCGCTGTCCCGCCCGCCGCTCAGATCGAGGTAGTCGAACATGGTGGGGGCCCGGACAAATCCCCGGAGGAAGTCATAATTATTCCAGCTGATCTTGTGTTTCTCGACCGGCAACCCCGTCAGGAGCGAGGCCATGGCCGGCAGGGTCTGCGGTGGAGTGACCGTGGCCGCCGACCACGTCGCAGCGCCTTCCTTGGCCAGCTTGGCCATCACCGGCATCGGGCCGAGCTTCGGCGCTTCGCGATCCACACCCTCCAGGACGATCAGGACGACAAATTCGGGCGGGGGCGGCGTTGACGGGCCCGGAGCCGCCGACACCACCGGGACCACCGCCGCGGCCCCGAGCAGGCCGAAAAGGCAGACCGCCAGACGCCGCCGGGGATGGCACCGCATTGTGCTGTCTTGAGATGGCATGAGGAGCGTGAAAGAGTGATCCGTACGACCGCGAAGGTACCTTATCACGCCAATTTTGGGAGGGTCAACGGCCGGACCACGGATACGGCCTGTATTGCGCCGGCGACCGCTTTCCGGTAAGAGAACCCACCAGGCAACGAGCGATGCCCAGCGGCAATAATTTCCAGCATGCGACCTATTCGAGGGCCGACCCCGGGGAGCGGGTGCGCTATCTCGAGTTCGAGCCCGGCGCCCCTGCTGACTCACAAGCCTGGCAGGACGCCATGGCCCAGGCAGGTGCGCGGTTGTCGCAGGCCGGCGTGCGGGTTCTCGTCTTCCTGCACGGGACCGCTGCGGGGACCGATCTCTTCGGCGCACAGCGCCTGGATGAGGCCGGCGCGAAACGCGGATACTCCCGCGGCATCCCCGGGATGGAGACCCTGCTCGCGCTCATGCGTCGGGGGTCCAACGGCCTGCCGGCGCTCCCGGGGGCGGCACCGCCCTTTGAGAATGACGAGCCGACCAAACAGGTGATCGACCGGCACACGGGAGACGCCGCTAATTTTAGCGGCGCCTCCGTAGAGCTGGTCCGACACGCTCTGAACCGGGACCTCTCTCTACCCATTGTCTGTGTCCGCACTCTGTGGTCGTGTGAGGCCCATCACCTCGGCCGACTCGAGGCCGCCGTTCAGGTCATCGCTCAGTTGAGGGCCCTGTGCTCAGAGCAGCGGCTTGGGGCCGGGGATCGAGTCCTGGTGCAGGCCCACGGCCAGGCCGGCCTGGTCATGGCGCTCGCTTCCAATCTTCTGGCTCCGGGCGAGTCATCGGGTCGAACCCGGGTCCTCGAGGTCCTGAAGGGTTATGCCCTCCAGAGGCAGCAGCCCACCGCCGGCATGGACGAGCTCGAAACAGTCATGGCCTCCGGCAACGTCTTTCACGGCGCTGCGCTGGATGTCATAACGTTCGGCACGCCCATCCGCTATGGCTGGGAGACATCGGGAGTCGGAAAGCTGCTGCACGTGGTGAACCATCGCCCGATGCGGGCCGACGGCAAGCGGTGGCTGGCCAAGATGGACCTTCCGCAGATTACGATGGAGATGCCGATCGCGTGGGGCGGGGACTATGTCCAGCAGCTGGCCGTCGCGGGCTCTGATGCCGTCCCCGCTTCGCCGGCGGCGCAGGCGGCCAACAAGGCGCTCTGGGAGCTTCTGGAGCCCTACGACGGGTTCGAGCGTTGGCTGGAGTGCGCCCGCAAATGCGTGCGCTGCCCGGCTGACGGTCTGTGCCTCTTGGTGGACTACAAGGACGGCGGCGGAGCGGACCCTCGCGAGCACGTCTTCGGCCATGCGGCCTATACCCGCTCGAAGGCGCTGCTGTTCAACACCGCCGAGACCGTGAAGGTGTTGTACGCCAGTCAGGGGTGAGCGGCTCGCCAGTTTTTCCCCACGCCGAGGTCGACTTTCAACGGAACCGACAGGCCCATGCGCTGGCCCGTCGCCTCCATCTCGGTCCGCACCAAGGTCTTGGCGGGGGCGAGGTCCTGCTCGGGGACGTCGAAGATCAGCTCGTCGTGGACCTGCAGGATCATCTTCGTCTGGGGCATCTCCGCCGCCAGCCGGCGGCTGATTCCGATCATGGCCATCTTGATGAGATCCGCCGCCGACCCCTGGATGGGGTTGTTCACGGCCATCCGCTCGCCGAAGCTGCGCTGGGTGGCGTCGGGGCTGGCCAGCTCCGGAATCGGCCGGCGGCGGCCCAGGATCGTCGTCACATACCCGCGCTGTCTGGCCTCTTCGATCGTCCGGTCCAGAAACGTCTTCACCCCGGCGTACCGCGCGAAATAGGTTTCGATGTAGGTCTTGGCCTCGTGCTGGGAGACACCCAGCGTGGACGCCAGCCCGAAGGGGCTGATGCCGTACAGGATCCCGAAGACGACGGTCTTGGCGATCCGGCGCATGTCCCGGGTGATCTGATCCGGCGCCAGGTTGAAGATCTCGACCGCGGTGGCCGTGTGAATGTCCTCGCCCCGCTCGAACACCTGCACGAGCCGGGGGTCCCGCGAGAGGTGTGCCAGGATGCGCGGTTCGATCTGGCTGTAATCGGCCGCGAGGAGGACACAGCCGGGAGCCGCGACCAGGGCTTCCCGGATCCGCAGGCCGAACTCCCCCTTGACGGGGATATTTTGCAAATTGGGGTCGGAGGACGACAGCCGGCCGGTCGCGGTGACGGTCTGGTGCAAGGAGGTGTGCAGGCGGCCGGTGCGGGGGTTCACGAGGGCCGGCAGCGCGTCCACGTACGTGGATTTGAGCTTGCTCAGGGTCCGGCAGTTGAGAATCTGGGCCGGGAGATCGTGCTGCGTCGCCAGTTGCACCAACGTCTCTTCATCGGTGGAGTAGCCGGTCTTGGTCTTTCGGATCGGCTTCAATCCGAGCTTGTCGAACAGCACGCTCGCCAGCTGCTTGGGGGAATTGAAATTGAAGGGCTCCCCGGCCAGTCTCGTGATGGTCTCGGTGAGGCGATCGATCTCCCGGTCGATCTCCTTCCCGAGCGTCTCCAGCGCCGCGACATCGATGCCGAAGCCGTTCCGCTCGATCTCCGCCAGCACGGGCACCAGCGGCATCTCCACCTCCTCGAAGAGCCGGAAGCTGCCCTGCTCCTTCAGCCGCTCCCTCAGGACCGGGGCGAGGCGCCCGACGACCACGGCCGCCTCCGCGGCTGTCCGCGCGGCCGGATCGGAGAGCCTTCCGGAGGGCGCGTCCGCTCCCGGCAAGAGCTGCTGCGTGCCGGGCTCGATCGCCGCCTCGGACTCCCGCGGCCCGAGATGATAGCCCAAGGCGTCCAGCGCCACCGCCTCCAGCGTGTGCGTGCGGCGGTTGGGGTTCAGGAGATAGGCGGCGATCATGGTATCGAACCACGGCGGCGCCAGCCGCAGGCCGCCGGCCTCGAGCGCCAGGAGCGCGGGCTTGAGGTCATGGATGAGCGTGAGACAGCCCGAACGCTCCAGCAGCTCACGAATCGGCGCCGGCCAGCCGGCTGCGCTCTGCGACGCGTCCACGAACACGACCGGACCGTCCGGGATCGCCAAAGCCATGGCCTTGACCGTGCCGCCGAGCCCCTGGCCGTCCCTCACGCATTGGAGCGCGACAGCGCCGGCCTCGGTCGCCTGCCGCGCGAATCGCGCGGCGGCTCCCCCCTCCACGAGGCTCTGGACCTCCCGGCCCCAGGCCGGAGCGCCGGCCTCCGGCTGGACCGTCTTCAGCAGCGTGGGGAACTCCATCTCGCGAAGAAACGGCACCAGCGTCTCGGTCCGTGGGGGTCTCACCCGAAACCGCTCGGCGTCGAATTCGACCGGGCAGTCCAGGTGAATCGTGGCGAGCTGCCGGCTGAGCCGGGCATTGTCGGCTTGCTCGGTCAACAGGGCGCGGATCTTTGCGCTGGGAACCTCCTCAATCCGCCGAAGCAGATCGTCGATGGTGCCGAACTCCGCGATCAGCTTCACCGCCGTCTTTTCCCCGATCCCTTTGACGCCGGGGATGTTGTCCGTGGCGTCGCCCATCAACCCCATGATCTCCACGACGCGGGCCGGCTCCACCCCGAACCGTTCGCGGCATTCGGCCTCGCCGAACCATCTGTCCTTCACGGGATCGTAGATGCGCACCGCCGCCGTCAGGAGCTGGAGCATGTCCTTGTCCGCGGTGACGATCACCACGTCCACCCCCTTCGCTTCGGCCTTCCGGGCGAGCGTCCCGATCAGGTCGTCCGCCTCGTAGCCTTCACAGCGGATCACCGGCTGGCCGACGGCTTCCACGGCCCGGTGGATGTACGGCACCTGCGCCTGCATGCCCTGCGGCATCTCCGGACGCTGGGCCTTGTAGGCTTTGAATTCTTCGTGCCGCTTGGTCGGCCCTTTTTCGTCGAACACGACCGCGAGGTAATCGGGCGCGTGCTCGCGAAGAATCTTGAGCAGCATGGTGGTGAACCCGTAGACCGCGTGGGTCTGGAGCCCTTTGGAGTTGGAGAGCGGAGGGAGCGCGAAGTACGCCCGGTAGATATAGGCGCTCCCGTCAATGAGGTAGAGCGTCTCGCGCGGGTTCGACATGGTGCTTGCTGCGGGGAACCACCGTGAAGGGCGGCCGGCCGAATTGCTGTCGCAGGGTATTGATCGTGCGGAGCACCGACGGGAGGCCGATGATCCTTCGCTCCAGCCGCCGCTTGCCCGGGAAATCGAGCAGCGAGATCCCGATCAGCATGGTCAGGACGCCCTGCCCCGGAAGGAACAGCATGGCCACGCCGGCCAGCAGGAACACGGCCCCGATGGCGTTCTTGAGGATCAGGCCGATCCATCGCAGGACCGGATGGTATTCCTGCATCCAGGTGCGGGGATGCCGTTCGTCGAAATACTGCGCGGGCAACCGGACCAGGAGGAACGGGATGGCGAGCAGGCTCCCGACGAATCCGATGATGGACAGGACGAATAACTTAAGAAGAATTGCCTGGGAGAGAAAGGCCTCCATCGTCGTGGCATCCTAGCACGCTTGCGTTCTTCACAACAAGCGCGGGTCGGTTTACCGGCCGTATCCCCAAGCGTATAATCGTCCGCCGTGACGAGCGCGACGGATTCGAAGCCATTTGTCCTTGAGGGCGACAACCTGACTCCGGCGGCGTTTCATGCGGTGGTGCTGGGCGGCCGCACGGTCCGCCTCTCCCGCTCGGCGAGGACCCGCATGGCGGCGGCCTGCGACGTCGTGCGTCGCGTCGCCGCCCGGACGGCACCGGTCTATGGCGTCACCACCGGCCTCGGCAAGCTTGCCGATCAGCGCATTGCGCCGTCCCAGGTCAGGCAATTGCAACTCAACCTCCTGCGCAGTCATGCGGCCGGCGTGGGAGAGCCGCTGTCGCGCGAAGAGACCCGCGGGATGCTCCTGTTGCGGGCGAATGTCTTGGCCCGCGGGTACAGTGGCGTGAGGCCGGTCATCGTCGACTACCTGCTCACGCTGCTCAACCGGGACATCCTGCCGGTCATCCCCTGCCGCGGCTCCGTCGGCGCCAGCGGCGATCTCGCCCCCTTGGCGCACCTGGCGCTGATCCTCATCGGCGAGGGACAGGCGCTCGTCCACGGACGCCTGAAGCCCGGGCGCGCCGCGCTGCGCGCGGTCGGCCTGACGCCCCTGGAGCTCGAAGCCAAGGAAGGCCTCTCACTGGTGAACGGCACCCAGGCCATGCTCTCCCTGGGACTCCTGGCGCTCCGCCGGTGCGAGCTGCTCGTGGACGCGGCCGATGTCGCCGGCGCCCTGAGCCTGGAGGCGCTCAAAGGCACCCCGGTCGCGTTCGATGCGCGCATCCATCGCTTGCGGCCGCACCGCGGCCAGGGCATCGTCGCCGCGAATCTGCGGGCGCTGGCGGCAGGGAGCCGGATCCGCACCTCCCATCTCGATTGCCCCCGCGTCCAGGATGCGTACAGCCTGCGGTGCATGCCCCAGGTCCACGGCGCGATCCGGGATGCCCTCGACTACGCGCGGAACACCCTTTCGGTGGAGATCAACAGCGTGACCGACAACCCTCTCGTGTTTGCCGGCGCGGGCGAGATCGTCTCGGGCGGAAACTTTCACGGGCAACCCTTGGGGCTGGTGCTGGACCATCTGGCCATCGCCATGACCGAGCTGGCCAGCATCTCGGAACGCCGGATCGAGCGCCTGATCAACCCGGAATACGGCGATCTGCCCCCGTTCCTGAGCCCGGACCCGGGCCTGCACTCGGGGTTCATGCTCGCGCAGGTCACGGCCGCAGCGCTGGCCTCCGAGAACAAGGTCCTATCGCATCCGGCCTCGGTGGATTCCATCCCGACCTCGGGAAACCGTGAGGACCACGTCAGCATGGGCATGGGATCGGCGTTGAAGTTGAAGGCCATCCTCTCGAACGTCGAGCACATCCTGGCGATCGAATTGCTGTGCGCCGCGCAGGGCGTCGAATTCCACCGGCCGCTTGCGCCCGGCGTCGGCGGCCGGCGGACGCTGCGGCTCATCCGGGGCCGGGTCCGGCGGCTGACCACGGACCGGGTGCTGGCCCCGGACATCGAGCGCGTCCGATCATTGGTGGCCGACGGAGCGATCTCCTCGGTGCTGTCCACTCTGAGACGAGGGAGGCGAGTCACGTCATGAACGCACACTGGAGGCCGACCGGATCACCGGCATTGGCAGCGGCGACGTTGGCGCTGCTGCTTGGGCTCACTCTCCCCGTTCCGGCTTCTCTCGCCGCATCCGGGACAGCCGAGGGGGAGCTGCAGGTGGAGATCGTCAAGAAAGGGCTGGGGAAGGAAGTGTCGATCAAGAAAGGCGCGAAGGAATGGTACATGCTCATCGAGGTCACTCCGGACAACACCGTGGTCATCCGGCAGGAGAGGGAAAATGACACCTACCTCGTGGATGAAAGCGAGACGCATGACCGCGCGATGTCCACGGGGGAAGTCGACGCCGCGATCGAGGATTTCATCACCGCGGTGAAGACGCAGGTCAAAGGGAAGCGCTGATGGCGATTCGGGCTGCGCGCGGGTCGGTGCTGAGCTGCAAGGGCTGGAGCCAGGAGGCGGCCCTGCGCATGCTCATGAACAACCTCGATGACGAGGTGGCGGAGCACCCCGCGGAGCTCGTGGTCTACGGCGGACGGGGCAAGGCGGCCCGCAATTGGGACGCGTACCAGGCGCTCGTCCGCGAGCTCACGGCGCTCGAAGACGACCAGACCCTGCTCGTCCAGTCGGGGAAACCGGTCGGCGTGTGCCGGACGCACGAGTGGGCGCCCCGCGTCCTGATCGCCAACTCCAACCTGGTCGGGCACTGGGCCACCTGGGAGGAATTCAACCGGCTGGAGGCGCTCGGCTTGATCATGTACGGCCAGATGACCGCCGGCTCCTGGATGTACATCGGCACCCAGGGCATCGTGCAGGGGACCTTTGAAACGTTCGCGGCTGCGGCCGCCAAGCACTTCAACGGTGATCTCTCCGGCCGGTTCGTGCTGACGGGCGGCATGGGGGGCATGGGCGGGGCCCAGCCCCTGGCCGCGACGATGAACGGGGCGGCCATCCTCTGCGTCGAGGTCGATCAGGAGAAAATCCGGAGGCGGATCGCGGGCGGCTACTGCGAGCAGATGACCGATTCGGTGGACACCGCGGTCGCGCTGGTGACCGCCGCCAAAGGCCGCCGGCAGGCCCTGTCGGTCGGCCTGGTGGGCAATTGCGCCACCGTCCTGCCCGAGTTGGCCCGGCGCGGCCTCGTGCCGGATCTGGTCACCGACCAGACCTCCGCGCACGATCCGTTGAACGGCTACATCCCCGCCGGGCTGTCGCTCGCCGAGGCCGCGCGGCTGAGGGCGGAACGGCCGGCGGAATACGTGGACCGGGCGCTGGATGCGATCGCCGCGCATGTCGGCGCGATGCTGGAGTTTCTGCGCGCCGGCGCGGTCGTGTTCGACTACGGGAACAACATCCGGACGATGGCCTATCGCCGGGGAGTGCGGGACGCCTATGCCTTTCCGGGGTTCGTGCCGGCGTATATCCGGCCACTGTTCTGCGAGGGGAAAGGGCCGTTCCGGTGGGTGGCGCTCTCGGGAGACCCGAAAGACATCGCCACGACCGACGACGCCGCGCTCGAGCTGTTCCCCGGCAATGCGGCGCTCCAGCGCTGGATCAAGCTGGCCCGGCAGCGCGTGCGCTTTCAGGGCCTCCCCGCCCGGATCTGCTGGCTGGGCTGCGACGAGCGCGCCGCGATGGGGCTGCGGCTGAACGAGCTCGTGGCCGGGCACGCGGTGGCCGCTCCGATCGTCATCGGGCGCGACCACCTGGATGCCGGCTCCGTCGCCTCGCCGTTCCGCGAGACCGAAGGCATGCGCGACGGGAGCGATGCGATCGCCGATTGGCCCATCCTGAACGCCCTGCTCAACACCGCGTCGGGCGCGAGCTGGGTCTCCTTTCACCACGGCGGGGGCGTCGGGATCGGTTACTCCCTCCATGCGGGACAGGCCGCGGTCGCGGACGGCAGCGCGCAGGCCGCCGGCAAGCTCGAACGGGTCTTGACCAACGATCCGATGCTCGGCGTGCTCCGCCACGCCGACGCCGGCTATCCGGAGGCGCTGCAGACCGCCGAGCGACACCACCTGCGCATTCCGATGTCTCCTCAGGACTGAGGCTCTTGGTTCATCTGGTTTGTCTGGTTCGAACAAACCAGAGACGCTTCCTCGGCCCTCAGTCATCGTTACTCGGCACTGACGGAGAGGCTTGTCAGCCGCTCGAGGCGGGGGCTATAATTCCCACGCGCCATGACGAAACCCGCCCCCAAGTTCGTGATTTTTTCCCACAACGCCACGTACGACAAGCTGCATCAGGTCGCGACCCTCGGGCTGACCGCCGCCGCCATGGGGAAGGACGTGATCGTGGTCCTGCTGTTCTGGACCATCAAGAAGCTGGCGGAGGGGCAGATCGACGCCGTGGACTTTCCACCCGAGTACCGGAAGCACGCCGAGGAGGTGGGCCGTCTGCTCACGCAGAAAAAAGTGCCCAGGATCTCGGAGATGTTTCACGAGGCGAGACAGGTCGGCCGGTTCCGGCTGATCGCCTGCAGCGCGGGGCTGGAGTACATGGGCGTGGATGCCGACGCGGTGGCGAAAAACGTGGACGACGTGCTCGGTTTACCTGCCATTCTCGTATTGACTGCCGGCGCCGAAACGACCCTCTTCATTTGAACTGGAATATTGGTTTGTCTAGTTTGTCTGGTCTGTCTGGTTAAACCAGATAAACCAAACAAACCCGCCCCTCACGCCT
>CAYJUM010000007.1:42091-55387 GCA_964373355.1 uncultured Nitrospirales bacterium
CCCCTCACGCCTAACGCGATTTTGTTACTCCAACCCGATCGCAGTACTTCGACAGCTTGCACCGGCTGCAATGGGGAGAGATCGGCTGGCAGATATTCTGTCCGAAGGGCACGAGCAGATCGTTGAAGGTGATCCAATACCGCCGCGGGAGCTTGCGCCGCAGCATGTCCTCGGACTGCTCCGGGGTCTTCGTCCGGATGTACCCCCAGCGGTTGCTGATCCGATGCACATGCGTGTCCACGCAGATGCCCGGCCTCCCGTAGCCCACCGTCACGACGAGATTGGCGGTCTTCCGTCCCACTCCCGGCAGCGTGAGGAGCGCCTCGATCGAATCAGGTACCCGCCCCTCGTAGTGCTGCATGAGCCGCCGGCAGATCAGCTTGATCTGCTTGGCCTTGGTTCGATAGAACCCCACGGGATAGATCGCCCGTTCGATCCGGCTCGCCGGGAGCCGCAGCATGGCGGGGGGGGTGGAGGCCAGGCGAAACAGCCGCCGGCTCGCCTCCGCCGTGGTCTGATCCCGCGTCCGGAGGCTCAGCACGCACGCGATCAGGATCCGAAACGGATCGCGCGACTCACGGGCCACGACGCCGACGATGGGTTCCTGCCACTCGCGCACGTGCCGTCGGAGGATGCGAAGCACCGCGTGAATGTCCGCATCACGCATGTCCGGCTGTGGGAAAGCGTCTGGGAGGTGAGGAGGTCAGTCAGGCCGGCGCTTGGCGAGCCATTTCTGGCGGCGCCGTTGCGCTTCGCGCTGCTTGGCCTTTTTCCGGACACTCGGCTTCTCGTAGAACCGGCGGCGCTTGAGCTCCCGAAATAGCCCCTCGCCGGCCAGCTTCTTCTTGGCCACCTTCAGCGCTTTTTCGATGTTGTTATTGAAGACCTTGATTTCCATACCGAACCCCGTTCGCGAAATCCGAAAAAGAGGCGGTATCCTACCACAGCGTTTTGAGTTCCACAACACTCTGCTTGATCGAATTCAGACGCCTCGTGACTTCCTCAAGATATTCCTTGTCTTTGAGGGTTTCGAGGTTCACCCGCACATTCTCACACGCAGCCTCAAGGGCGGCCAGCCCCATCAGGAGCCCGACGCGGAGGTCTGTGGTCACCGCCGGCTTGGCCAGAGGAAGCAGCTGTCGGAGTACCGCCAGCACGTCCTGCGTGGCGCTCGCGGTCGCCAACGGCGCCTCGGTCGCCCGCCGGAGACTCGACGCAATCGCCTGCGGCCTGGCCGCATCCGTCTTGGGGCGCCGGTAGGCCGCGATGACCGCGGCATAGGCCTCCGCATCGGCTTGAATGAGGCCGCGGAGCCGCTCTCCCAGGCCGACGAGCCGCGTTTCGAGGGGCTCAAGGTCTGCCTTGCGGCCCGGCTCTCCTGCGCTGATCCGGCACGCCATGACCCCTAACGCGGCGGCCGAGGCGCCCGCCAGCGCCGCCACGCTCCCGCCGCCCGGCGTGGGCGTGCCGGCGGCCACGGTATTGAGAAACCCGGAGACGGACCCGCCCACCCCGGCCTGCTCATCGCGAGGAGCCGGCTGGAGCTGAGCTTTGGCCAGGGCCAGCTCGAGCCGCGTCTCCAGCACCTGCGTGGGATCAAACCCTGTCAGCTTCAGATACCATTCCGACGACATGAGCAGGGCGCGCTGCGGAACCAGCCCCACGACCTCACTGCTGGGAACGTGGACGCCCTGCTGGGCCGCTTCCCGGCGCACCGCCTCGTAGGCCGTATGGAGCGGGGTCTCTTCGAAATTGGTGAGATTCATCGAGACCTGGACCAGGCGCCGGCTGGAGAGCTCCACGCCGATCGCCTTGACGTACGGCAGGCCCCCGCCCGAGAACCGAACTTTCTTGGCAATGGCCTTGGCGACCGACACATCCGCGGACTGCAAATTCACATTGAAGGCGATCAACGCGGGGCGGGCTCCGACGACCGTGGCCCCGGCCGTGGGATGCAACGCGCCCGGCCCAAAGTCCGGGCGCCAGGCCGGGTCCGACTTCATCCGGGCAGCCAGTCCTTCCAGCCCTCCCCGCCGAATGACCTCCAGGTTGCTGCGCTCCGGATGGGAGGCCGCCCGCTCGTAGAGGAAGACCGGAATGCCCAGCCGGCCGATCCGCTCGCCGACTTGCTTCGCCAGCGCCACGCAGTCCTCCATCGTGACGCCGCGGACCGGCACGAAGGGCACCACGTCGGTCGCGCCGACCCGTGGATGCCCTCCCGCATGGCTCCGCAGATCGATACGGGACAGGGCCACCCGGGTCACTTGAAAGGCCGCTTCAGCCACGGCGTCCGGCTCGCCCGCGAATGTCAGGACCGACCGGTGATGGTCATGGTCCATCTCCTCGTCCAACACCACCGTCCCCGGCACGCGCCGGATTGCTTCGACCAGAGCCCGGATGGTCGGCTCATCGCGCCCTTCGCTGAAATTCGGCACGCACTCGACGAGCTGTTGCATGAGGCTTCGCGCGTGACGCGTCACGCGTGACGCGTCACGTCCTCCTTTGAATACACGATCCGCCCTTTCTTGATCACCGCACGGCAGTGATTCATGCCGAACCAATAGGGGATCTCGCGATAGTCCGGCAGCCCCAGGATCACCGCGTCGGCCTGCTTTCCAGGCTCCAGAGAGCCGACCAGATGGCCCCGCCCGAGGGCGCATGCTCCATTGATGGTCGCGGCCGCCAGCGCCTCCTCGGGCGTCATGCGCATCTGGGCGCAGGCCAGCGAGAGGATGATCTGCATATTGGCGGTCGGCGAGCTTCCGGGGTTGAAGTTTGTGGCCAGGGCGACCGGAATCCCGGCGTCGATGAGGCGGCGCGCCGGAGGATAGGGTCGCGCGCCGAGATGGAACACCGCTCCCGGCAGCAGGGTCATGACGGTGCGAGTGCCGCGGAGCGCTCTGATGTCCCCCTCGGTGAGGTGCTCCAAGTGGTCCACCGAGACCGCACCGAGGCCGGCCCCCATCACGGCCGCCCCTGAATGGCCCAATTGCTCGGCATGGAGCTTCAACGTCAGCCCGGCCTTGGCGGCCGCGGTCAGCAGGGTTCTGGTCTCCCGCAGCGAGAAATAGCCGCGGTCACAGAAGACATCGCAAAACTCGGCCAGCTTCCGCCGGGCCACCAGAGGAATGAACTGCTCGGCGGCGAGCTGCACGTAGCGGCTGCGGCTGTGCCGGAAGCGGTCGGGAATGTCGTGCATCAGCAGGGTCGGCACGAGGTCGAAGAGGCTGCGGCGAGCAACCCCGCGGATGACCTTGAGCATCTTCAGCTCCTGCGCGAATTCCAGCCCGTAGCCGCTCTTCACCTCGGCCGTCGTGGTGCCGTGTTCAAGAAACGCGCCGATGGTGCGCCGTAACTGCCGCGTCAAGGCTCCGGCGCCGGTGGCGCGCAGACGTGCCGCGCTGGCCTGGATGCCGCCCCCGCGCCGGGCAAGGTCCCGATAGGTGGCGCCCTCGATCCGCGCCACGAACTCAGCGACGCGCGACCCCGGGAATAGCCCATGGGTGTGGGAGTCGACGAAGCCAGGAATCAGCACGCCGCCCTGCGCATCCACATACCGGATGGTGCGGGCCGCCGCAGTGCGCCTCAACCGCTGCTCGCGATCCACGGCCTGGATGATCCCGTTCCGGATCAAGACCGCCCCCCGGGGGATGACGTGCAGGTCCCGCATCTGCGGGCCGGCCAGCGGCGTGCGGCCCTGCACGGTCACGACTTGCATGCAGTTGCCCACGAAGAGGGAATGCGGTGCCATCAACCATCCAGAATTTGCACGCGATACCGTAAGAGGAGAGCGACGGGGAAGTCAAGAAAGAGGAAGCGTCGGCCGCTCAGAGTTCGGCGGCCGGCCGTGGCGTCATGTGTAGATGCTTGTGCAAGCTCAGCGACGGGAGGCGCTCAGCGCGCAGGCTGCGCACCCGGCGACGGTACAACGCCAGTGATCGGCGTGGGCGCGGGGGGACGGCCCGTTGTCGGTCGGCTTGTAGCGGTGTCGCCAGGCCTGCTCCAACCGGGCGGCATCGTTCGCGGAAGACGCATAGTCGAACCAGAAATAGCGGTACGGTGACCGGGTAAACCGGCCCAGCTCGGCCCCGACGTCATCTCCGCTCTTTCCGACGAAGTCGGCGGATTTGCCGTCCTTCGAGAGGATGAATGCTCCGGCCGAGCGCTCTTTCACGAAGAGATGCAGATATTTCAGGTTGAATGGTCCGGACATAGCGCCTCCTCCTTCTCGCCGGTGGTGGCGAGGGACCTGCTCAAAAGAGCGGCAACTCTGTCGGCGCGACACGGAGGATTTCGATCTTGGACAATGTGGCCAGGAGCATGACCGGTTGGGGGACGCTGCAACTTGTCGCGACATAGAGGACCGCGCGGCGGGCCTGGGCTTTGGCCATCAACCGCCGGAAGCGGCTGACTTCCGGCAGCGCCAGCGCGTCGAACTGGTGGGCGAACACCGCCACTCGTTCCTGCAGTGACGAGACCAGGATGCCGTCGGCCTGGTGCGATTCCTGGTCGAGAATCGGCTCGGTCTG
The DNA here is from genome assembly GCA_964373355.1 of uncultured Nitrospirales bacterium. Taxonomy (GTDB): domain Bacteria; phylum Nitrospirota; class Nitrospiria; order Nitrospirales; family Nitrospiraceae; genus CAYJUM01. Next base: position 46,621 of record CAYJUM010000007.1, read on the forward strand.
GGCGTCCTGCAGCCCGATCGTGGGCACGCGAAGCATCCGGGACTTCGACTCATCAGAGACCAGACCGGTAATGGACATGGGGGTCCTCCTTGAGTGAAGGGTGTCGGAGAGAAGGGCCTGTCCTGAGGAACACACCGGGACGGGAAAGCGACTCTGGAAAGGCCTTTCGGCATGTCTCCCCTCCGAGATCGCTGCGAGGTGAGTCCCTGATTATCAAAAGGCCCGGGCTGAGTCAAGCAGAAAATACAAGATACAGGGCTTCAGGAGGACAGGCCTTCCATATCTTGTGGGTATGTTGGTGAAGTCCTGGTGAATCCCTGTGGAGGATCAGCGCATGGGCTGTGCACAAAAAAAGGGCCGGAGAGCGTCCGCCCCCGGCCCCGGGATCATAAACCCTGGATGGCCTGTCCGATTCAGGCCTTCTTCACAAAGGCCTTGTAGACACGCTTGGCGTCGGCGACTTCCTCCTCAAGCCCCACCATGTGGTGCCCGGTCGTCTGGCACCAGGCCGGCATATCTTTTTTGATGCCCTCATCGTCCGAAAGCACTTCCAGCACTTGGCCGGAGGCCAGCTCCTTGATCTTCTTGGAGGTCATGATGATCGGCATCGGGCAAAAATACCCGAGCGTGTCCAACGTCACATCCGCTTGCATAAGATTGTTGGCTGGTTTGTCTCGTTTGTCTGGTTTGTCTGGCTGCGAACTCCCCGCACCAGACGAACCCAATACACTAGATGAACAAGTTTACCGTCCCTTGTTTCGCCTCGGCGAGGTACGTCGTCACGCCGGCCAGTTGGTCGACGCCCTCGATGAGGGTGTCCTTCGTGATGCCCATCAGGCCCATCGTGGTCGTACAGGCGATAAAGCGCACGCCCAGCTCCTGGGCGGTCAGCATCAGCTCCGGGATGCCCGGCATCCGGTGCTGCTGCATGACCCGCTTCATCATGCGGGTGCCGACGCCCCCAAAGTGAAACCGGGAGAGCGGCAACGTCTCGGCGCCGCCCTTGTTCAAGAGGCCGAACATGCGCCGCAGCCAGTCTTTGGCCGAGCTCGGCGCGCCCTTGCGCCGGATGGCATTGAGACCCCAGAACGTGAAGAACATGGTGACCTGCATCCCCATGGCTGCCGCGCCTGTGGCGATGATGAAGGCGGCCATGACCCGGTCCATGTCGCCGCTGAGGACCACGATGGTGACGCGGTCGGGCTTGGTTTCCTGCAACTCTGCCAGCGCGGAGGCCGGCTCGACTTTGCTCGGGATCATGCGCAGCACCAGTCTTGGATGGGTGGATCGGCAAAATCACTATAAATGCGCTCGTTTTAGGTTGTCAAGATAAGGGCGGCCAGGCCCGCGAACGGGGGATAGGCTCAGTCCCGCTATTCACCGAGTTTCGTATCGGCCAGGATCCCCATCGCCCGTCGAATCTGCTCCCGGCTTCCGAGCAGGACCACCACATCGCCGGCCTCCAGAATCTTGTGTTCGGGCGGGTTGGACTCGGTCGTGCCGCCGCGGGTCAGGGCGATGACCGAGGCTCCCGTCCGCGGGCGAATCGAGAGCTGCGCGAGGGTTCTTCCGACCGCAGGAGAATCCGCTTCAATCCGGCAGGTCTCCACCTCCACATCCATCAAGGTGCCGCCCCGCAGGTGATGGGCGAGCTCCGGGAGTGTGCTGCGACGCAGCAGCGCGTAGCCTTCCCGCCGCACCTGCTCAGCCTTCTGCACGATGAATTCCGGGGGCATTTTGTAGGTGCGGAGCACCAGCGCGAAGATCTCGATGGAGGTCTCGAACTCCTCCGGCACCACTTCATCCGCCCCGAGCTGATGCAGATCCTCAAGCTCCTTGAGGTAGCGCGTCCGCACGATGATGTGCAGGGACGGGTTGAGATCCCTGGCGATCCGGACCGCCCGGCGCGCCGAAAAGGGATCGGACATGGCCAGCACCAGCACCCGAGCCTCTTCGAGCCGGACATGACGCAGGACACTCGGGTTGGTCGCGTCGCCATAATAGATCGGCACCCCGTTGCGCGATTCGCGTCGGACCGTATCGCCGTCCAGGTCGAGCACCACGTACGGGATCTCCGTGTCCTCCAGGACGCGCGCCAAATTCCTCCCGTTCAGGCCGTAACCGACGATGACCACGTGGTCCTTGATCTTCAGATGCCTGGCGTGAGTCTGCAGCAGATGAGCGGTGGTCCTGTCGGGAAACCAACGGCGGAGTCGTTGGACTGCTTCCACACGCCTGGCCACCTTCGGCGCTCCCTGCATCAGGAACGGCGTGATCAGCATGGTGAGGACCGAGACCGCGAGAAAGAGCTGATACTGGGCCTCGTCCAGCACCCCCACCTTTTGCCCCTCCTGGGCCAGGATGAAGGCAAACTCGCCCACCTGCGCCAGGGCGATCCCGCTCAACACCGCCGTGCGGGGCGCCGCGCCGAGGGCCAGCACCGAGCCCGCCGAGGTGGCAAACTTGCCGACCAAGACCGCCGCCACCAGGGCCAGGATCGTTCCGGGGTGGGCGACCATGATCCGGAGATCCATGAGCATGCCGATCGACACGAAGAAGAGGCTGTTGAAACTGTCCCGAAAGGGAAGGACTTCGGCCATCGCCTGGTGGCTGTATTCCGACTCCGAGATCACAAGGCCGGCGATAAACGCGCCGAGGGCCAGCGACAGCCCGGTGAGGGAGGTCATCCACGCGATGCCCAGGCACAGCGCGATGATCGTCAAGACGAACAGCTCACGGCTGCGGCTCCTGACGATCTGCTGCAGGAGCATCGGCACCAGGAACCACGCCGCCATGACGACCAGCATGACCAGCCCGGCCGATTTTGCCAGGGTGAGCATGACCTTGACGGTCAGCTCGTCCGTCTGCGCGCCCAACAAGGGGGTCAACAGCATCATCGGCACGACCGCCAGATCCTGGAACACGAGAATGCCGATCGTGGCCCGCCCGTGAAGCGAGTCGAGCTCCCCGCGATCGGCGAGCGTCTTCAGGACGATGGCCGTGCTGCTCAACGACAGCAGCGCGCCCCAGAAGATGGCCTGGCGGGGCGGAAGCCCGAACAGGACTCCGCAGATCGTGACGAGCCCCAGAACCCCGATGACCTGCAAGGGGCCGCCGATCACCAGAATGCTCCGGACGGCCGTCAGATGGGCGAGCGAGAATTCGATTCCGATCGTAAAGAGCAGCAGCACGACCCCGATCTCGGCCATGATCTTCACTTGCGGCAGGTCCGCGACCAGGTTGAGGCCGGAGGGTCCGATGAGCATCCCGGCGGTCAGGAACCCGGCGATGGAGGGCAGGCGCAGTTTCTGGAATAGAAAGACCACGCCGATCGAGACGGCGAAGATCACCAGCAGATCGCTGAGCAGCTCGGTGCCGGCCATCATTACCCTCTACGCAACGCACCATACCGGAGCCGGGGTCCCGCGGCAAGCCTCATTGCCCGCTGAGACCCCTCGTGCTAGAGTGCCGCGTCGCGCCAGCCACCGCCATGCGTTCTCCTCCTTCCTTGCGAGCCGTCATCTTCGACTTCAATGGCGTGATCGCCGATGACGAACCTCTGCATTTCGCCGCCTTCCAGCAGGCCCTGGCGGAGGTCGGGCTGCCTCTTTCCAAGGAGGACTATTACGGCAGGTATCAGGGGATGGATGAACGCAATTGTCTGGCGGCGTTGCGCCGGTCCGCTGCGGCAGACCTGGACCCTGGCCGCCTCGCGGGCATTCTGGAGCGGAAGGCGCTCCTCTTCCAGGAAGCCTCCGCGCGGCACAAACCCAGGCTCTTTTCAGGCGTGGAGGACTTTGTGAAACAGGTTGGGGAGCGCTACAGGCTGGCGATCGCGTCAGGCGGGAGAAGGGAGCAGATTGAATGGGCGTTGAAGGACACGGCGATCGAGCAGGATTTCACAGTGATCGTGTCGGCGGAGGACACTGCCGTCGGGAAACCTGACCCCGCCATCTACCGGATGGCGCTCAAGTCGCTCAACGGGGCGACGCCGTGTCCGAGGCCGCCGCTCCGGCCGGATGAGTGCCTCGTCATCGAGGACACCTTGGCGGGCATCCGCGCAGCCCTCGCGGCGGGGATGCGGGTGATCGCGGTCACGACCACCTACCCCGCGCAGGAGCTGGCCGCGGCTGACCTCGTCGTGCCGGATGTCTCCAGGATCAGCCTCGAGCGGATGGCCGGATTGTTTGGGGCGTAAGCTGACGGTGGCTCAGAACTGCCAGGTCAGGTTGGTCCACACGAAATGGTTGTTGGAGGTGACGCCGCCGGCAAATGTCTCGACGAATGGATTGATGCTGGTGATCTGGCCGGGGTTCTTGATGTTCTGGTAGGTATAGCCGACGCTGAACTGGGTCTCCTTGGACTTCCACCAGGTCATATCGATCCCGCCCTCCCCTTTCTTCTCGTACACAGGCAGCCCTTTCGCGCGCTCGGAGAAGTCCAGGTTGATTCCGACCTGAATGTCGTCGGTCATGTAGCGCGTGGTCCGGATGTAGAGATCGATGGCATCGGTCCCCATCCAGTGCCCGAGTGGAAACCCGCGGTAGCGCATCCCGCTCTGGTACGTGGCACTGTCGTACCAGACGTCCGGGAGGCCGGTCTTTCTTCGGCTGAGGTCCGTGTCCGCGTATTCCACCCGGAAGTCTGTCGAATCGCCCGAAAAGAGTTGCGGAATATAAATACCTCCCAGAAACGCCGCGCGGCTGGGGAGCGGATACTGGGACCATTTATCCTCGGAGCCGATCTCGCCATAGAGCTGGAGTCCGGATGGGAACGGATTCAAGTACGAGATCTTCGGAATTCGTACCTTGAAGTCGATCATCGCCTGCTCATTGACGTCGGTGCTCCCCAATTGATTCGGCTGGGAAAAATAGGCCTTCAGGACCGCCTTGGGGAAGGATTGGCTGCGTCCCCGGCCGTTGAACTGCGTCAGGCGCGTGATCCCCAACTCCAGCCAGTCGGTTGGCTGGTAGCTCAGCCGGAGGCCGAAGACTTTTGCACGCGGAAAATCCCGGTCGCGCTCCAACTGGGTCAGGAAAGCATTGAGCTTCCAGTCTCCGAGCGGTTTCAGGATCCATGGCAGCTTGAATGGATTCTCGCTGCCGAGCTTGATCATGTCCAACGGGAAGGCATGATCGGTCAAGAGCAGCGAGCCGCGGTAGCCTGGGCCCCACCATTGGGTCCCCCGCCCTATCTCCAGGGCCACATTGAACGCCGAAAACTTGGCGTTCAATTCTCTCATGTAAAAATTATGGCTGTTGTTGGTCGCCCCGATGCCGAGGGCATGCCGGTTGCTGATAAATTTCGGTTGCGCGGTCACGGAAAAGTAATCGCTGACCTCCAGCCACCCGCGGACATCCGCCTGTGCCTGCACGCTGTTCGCATAGTATTCCCCGCCGCGGTTTTCCCGAAACCGGACGGTCCCGCTCCCGACCGAAAAGACATCCGGCTCCAACTGGAAGCGGGCGCCGTAGCGAAACAGGCCCGTCTTGGGTTCACCGGGCGCCGAGATCGTTCCGAGATCCCGGAGCTCAGGCCGAAGTTCACGGCTCAAGCGGTCCAACAAAGGTCCGACGATTTCCGCGGAATTCTCTGCCTGTACTTCATTGTCGCGAATACGCTCGATGGCGCGGCTCACGTACCGTGCGGCTTGCTTTCTCGTGTAGGGTTTTGCGACGACCATGGCGCGATCGATCACGCCCATGGCCGTCAGCCGTTCGATGGCGTCATAGACCCAGTGATGCAGCGGGAGATTGACCGAGGCATGTCCGGGTTTGCTCGATAGGATGACACATGCGATCATCGCGACGCCAATTACCCAAGCTCTGGCTGGCCGGCTCACTCGGCACCTCCGGACAAATTCAAGCCTCACGAAAGAGCTGAGGAGTAGCTTGGAAGAGGAGGCTCAGGCAGGCGGAAGAGAAAGAATGGGGCGGGAAGCTTGTGAAGTGTGTCTTGGAACGGCGCGGACAATTGGACTAATACCGATTCTGCTGGCACTCACGAAGCAAGGCGGTCAGTACGTTCGCACGACCGCCACCGAGTCCCTCCAGGCGAAGCTCTTGGTTTCGAGCAAGACACCTGGCTACGGTGATCGCTCGCTGGAGTTGTCGGTCTCCGGACGCTGCGCGGTTGGGGAATACGCCCCTGGCCGCTTGCGGGGAGGACAAAGAATAGGGTGATTCCATTCCCGTCATGATCGTATCGGCCACCGGCTGATCGCCAATTTCGAAGTCTACCTCCTGCCCCGCAAACCTGATCGTTCTTTCCTGCGGGCAATAGAATCTCGCCGTCGCCACCCGCAGGCCTGATCCATCGGGAAGATGATAGGTGGTGTAGACCTCGTCAACCCCGGCCGTTCTCGATCCAACAAGGACCCCGACACCGGCGTCCCGAAGCACGCAGGCGAGCATTTCTGCAGTGCCCGCCGTTCGTTCATTCACCAACAGCACGATCAAGCGAGATCTATCTCCGCTATCCGCTCTGAATTGAAGCCTATCGCCGGTCCTGCGCAAGATCACATCAGCCATCAGGCGTCCATGTGGGAGAAGGGTCTGGGCCACCGACAGGGCGTCATCCAGAGTATCTCCGGGGTTGTTGCGTAAATCGAGGATCTGGATTCCGGTTTTCGTTCTGTCATTCCATGCGCGAAGCTGTCGCACGGATTGTCGGTCAAATTTCTGGAACCGCAGGTAATGTACTGGCCCGTCAAAGTCGGATTCTACGCCGTTGTCAGATTGTGCCATGGCGGGCACAAGGGTCTTATGCTGAGGAATAGCTTCTTCCGCGCCCTTCACCCGCCGTAAGCCCGGAGTGAGCTCGCGGATAAGACCGGTGACCGCAGCGTCCTCCAATTCGACGGGAGACCGTCCAGCCGAACCCATCAGAAACTCCTTCGCCTCCTCATGGACCTGTATGGCATGGCGCAAGCCGCTTGAACCATCCGCCTTCAATGAACCCACATCAAGGGCTAGGGATCGGGGTCCGTCCTTGATCAAGACTTTTCGGGACTGGCTTCCTGGAACTGTTTCAAGAGCGGCTCCCGGAGCCGCTTGAACCATCGCTTCCAAGACCGTGCCCATGACGCGGTCATAGGGCAGGAGCCGGACATACTCCCTCTGAGAGATTCTCAATGCTTCGGCAAAGCTGCCAGGAGATGACCGTGACGGGCCACTTGACAAGGCTTCTGCCATTTCCTGCATGGGACTTTGTGCCCGAACGGTACGCGTCGGTTCACGAAGATCACGGCCCGTTCGGTAGAGGTAGAGACCACCTTGCGCCGCCACCGCCAACGACTGCCCATCGGGAGAATATGCTACGTCCGACAGAGCCAATATGTGCCGCCTCGTCCAGATTTCACTCCCAGTTTCCGGATTGACGATCAACAGTCGCCCACTTTCCTGGGAGACCGCAAGTTGCTGGCCGTCTGGAGAAAATGTCAGGGCATTGACCGTCGATCCGTTGCGAAGTTCGACATGGGATTGAGCATTGCGACGGTCCCAAATGACCACGACTCCATCACGCCGGCCGTACGCCACGAACCTTCCATCCGGAGAAAAAGTCAGGGCGGTGACGGCCTTCTCCGCACTGCTCTTCGCAATGATGTCCACAGGTGGAGCGCCCGATCCGAAATTCCAGATCGTCATTCGCCCTTTTGTCGTCCCAATGGCCAATTCTTTCCCATCCGGTGAGAAGCCGACTGCCGTGACAGGATCGAATTGCACCCGCACCTTGATCATGCCCCCTGTCGACGGATCAAAGAACCCAAGGGGGAAAGAGGTATCCAAACTCCCGGATGCCACCCATTTGCCGTCGGGGGAAAACGCCAAGGCGGTGATCGCTGCCTTCTGATGGTAAGGCTTGGGGGGTGCCTTGCCGTTGCTTGAAGAAAGAATGAGCCGGCCTTCATTGTCCCCGGCAACCCAGCGCTTGCCGTCAGGGGAAAAAGCGACGGCCGTGACAGGACGGGGAAGCCTCAGTGTCCGGTCGACCGTAAGATTATCGACATTCCAGAACTGTACGAGGCCCTGAGAGCATGCCGCCACACTCTCAGTCCCATTCACCTGACATCCTCCGGCGGCAAGGGAATGGCCACCCTGCGAGAACGCGACGGCATTGACGACTCCCGGGACTTTCAGACGCTCCGGCTTATCGATCGATAAAGCCTCCACACCTTCCCCGCCGTTAAGCCCTGGCTTCGCCTGACAGGAAACTGTCAGAATTATAAGAATCAGCACGGCGGTCAACCGGCCATGGACCGAGCTCCACAGCGGTTTTCGCATCAGTTCCACGTCGGTTCTTTTCCCAATTCTGACGTTTTGGTTCGCAGTTTCCAGGCTGATCGAGAAGCCGGGGTACCTCCCAGGATCATATCGGCGAGGGACGGAACCACGATGACCGGAAGCCCCGTAGAGCCACAAGTCCTTATTATCTGCTCCTGAAGCGCAGGGGATGCCGAAGGGATCGCAATAATGATCTCCTCGATTCCCAGTTTGGAGACCATCTCGGGCACTTGATCTACCTTGCCAAGTATCGGCACACCATAGATCCGCCGCCCCTGCTTCTCCGGATCATCATCAACGAATCCGACTGGAACACACTCAATTCTTGAATTGTTTCGGATTTCCCGCAGCGTCATGACGCCGGCGTCACCGGCTCCGACAATGATCACCCGCTTCCCTCTGGCTTCCGACAAACTGAAGAGATATTCCCGTATGACTCTAATAAGCACTCTGGCTCCAGCCACAAGAAGAAGGAGGCCCATCCA
>CAYJUM010000008.1:0-43697 GCA_964373355.1 uncultured Nitrospirales bacterium
TCGGCCCAGGATGTCGAAGCCTTCCACCGCTCCGCCGGCGGCTGGAAAGGCAAGTTGGACGATGAGGAGCTCATCGGCAACATTTATGAATGACGACTATTTTCGACATGGACTGAACAGCTTTTGTGAGAGACCGGTACATCGTTGATACCGATTGGGTCATCCACTACCTCAACGGCCATTCCCAGATCATCAGTGTCTTGCAAGGCCTGCTTCACGAGGGCCTCGCGCTCTCCTTAATCTCTTTGGCCGAGCTCTATGAAGGCCTCTATGGGTCCACAGACCCAGAAGGCAGCGAACGATCGCTCGACGACTTCCTCCGCGCGGTCACGGTCATCGTCGGATTGGATCAAGAGACGTGCAGACAGTTCGGGCGTGAACGGGCGCGACTCCGGGCCGCAAACAGAATGATCGGCGATTTTGACCTCCTCATCGGTTGCACCGCCCTTCGACATCACCTCACGCTGCTCACCAACAATCGCCGGCACTTCGAGGCGCTCGACGGCCTTGAGATTGTGTCGCGGTAACCCTGCCTAGCAAGCCGCCTGACGATCATTGAACCAACCTGGTGACGGTGCTATAGTCCGCCGGCGATGGCTATGGACACGTCTATCAGAGCGTTGCTGATCGCAGTGAGCGAGGATGCGCCGGCGGCGGTCTATGCGATCAACCGCCTGAAGCCGGAGCTGCTCTGCTTTTTCGTCCCTGAGTCGGCAAAAACCCTCGTCGAGACATCCGTTCAGCCGCAGATCGCCCAGATGCCGCGCCGGTGGGATTGGGTCGTCACGCCGGACGCGACGCGCTTTTTGGTTTGCCATCAGACGTTGGCCCGCGCCCTGCCCGAGCTGATGCGGACCTGGGAGGTGCAGGCCGGCGAGTTGGTCGTGGACCTGACCGGCGCGACGCCCGCGATGGCCGCGGCACTGTCCCTTGCCGGCATGCCGTTCACCTCGCGGGTCATCACAGTCGGTCAGACAGGGCACGGGACGACCGCTGAGGGCGAAGCCGTCACCATTGACGGGCAGTCGCGGATCTGGCTGCAGGGCAATCCCTGGGATGAAGCGGCGGGCCGCGTACGCGCGGAAGGCTGCGACCTCTTCAACCGGGGGTCGTTCGATCCAGCCGCGTCCCTCTTCCACCAGATCGAGGCACGAGTCAGCGGCGGACAGAAACCCCTCTACCGAGCGCTGGCGGATCTCGCGGAAGGCTACAGCCTGTGGGAGCGGTTCCAGCACCGCCAGGCCTGGGACAAGCTCAAGACCGCGATCAAGGCCCTGGAGATGGCCTCGGTGTGGGGCGGCCCGCCCGGCTTGAAGCAGGCCGTGCCGCCGATCAAGCACAACGCCGGCTTCCTGGAAAAGCTGGTGCTGGACCCGCAGGACGTAAAGGAGGCGATGATCTACGACCTGCTGGCGCACGCCAGGCGGCGAGCGGAGCGCGACCACGATCCGGAGCGGGCGACGGCTGCGCTGCTCCGGGCGCTGGAGGCCTTCGCCCAACACCGTCTGTTCAAGCAGCACCGGATCAAATCCTGGGATGTCCAGCCCGAGCAACTGCCCGACGCCTTGCGGGAGACCTGCCGGACCTGTTTTCTGAACGACGTGGACGGGAAGTACAAGCTGCCGCTCCAGGCCCAGTACCGGGCGCTCGCCGGGCTCGGGGATCAGGCGGGACAGGCCTATCTGGCGCAGTGGACGAAGCTCAAGCCCTTGCTCGATGCCGCCGAGCAGGGCGTGCTGGGCTCCGGCTTCGAGCCGATCAAACCGGAACGGTTTCAGCAGCTCTACGACATCGTCATCAAAGTGACAGGCATCACCGAGGCCTCGCTGCCCAAGTTTCCGGTGCTAACTCTCTAAGAGCGTATGGCATATGGCCTATCGCTGATGGCAGGAACGTGTCTTGTCGCTTTGAAGGGCTGGAGATTTGGAAGATGGCTAAGGAATATGCGGTCAGAATCTATTCCCTCACGGCAAAATTCCCAAGGCACGAGGATTATGGGTCGCGGTCTCAGATGAATCGCGCTGCAAATTCAATCAGTCTGAACATCGCAGAAGGGTCAGCGAAGAGTTCCGAGAAAGCTTTTGACCATCATCTTGAAATCGCAGTCGGTTCAGCCTTCGAAGTAGTCGCAGCCTCGTTTTTGGCTGTGGAACAGGCCTACCTCATCTAAAGACGAACACAAAATTCTCTACGAGGAGGGACAACGGCTGGCAAAAAGTATTAACGCATTCCGCGACACGCTGTCTGCGAGCTAGTCTTGCTATACGCTATACGCCATCAGCCATAAGCTCTGTGGAAATTAGAATCTACTACGAGGATACGGACTGCGGAGGCATTGTTTATTACGCCAACTACCTCAAGTATTTTGAGCGCGCCCGGACAGAGTATTTGGAGGAGCGCGGGCTGTCGGTGACGGAACTGTTGAAAGAGGGTACGCAATTCCTGGTCGTGCACGCGGAACTGGATTATCGCCATCCGGCGCGGCTAGGTCAGACGCTGACGATCGACACGATAATCTCCGAGACCGGAAAGGCCAGCCTCACGTTTTCCCACGTTATTCGAGAGCGGGAGAGCCGGGAGATCATCGTGGAAGGATCGGCGACCCTCGTGACGACCGATCTGGACGGGACGGTCAAGCGACTGGACGCGGCACTCGTGCGGAAGCTGCAGGAGCCGCCTACAAGTGCGTGAAGCGTCGTTCGTGAAGCGTGAAGCGCAATCTGGAGACGTGAAGCGGGACTCGTGAAACGTGAAGCGCAGACCAAGAGATATGAAACAATATCGAAGCCGCATTTAGGAACGAGATCCGCTTCACGAGATACGAGCGACGAGGCGAGGGGGAACGATGCCGGAAAAATTCGGAACCTGGCTGGCGATCTCGGCGGTGGCCGTGGGCTTCATTGTCCTCGCCTGGCTGCTGTTTTCAGACAACCCCGACGAGAAGAAGAAAAAGAAGTAACCCGCGCGTCCCCTCAAAATCCTTTCCGCGCGTTGAGAAGAGTCCCGCACCCCCGCCGCTTTTTACGATTGACCGTCAAATCGAGCTGCGCGTCTGTTCACTTGCCGGCGGCGACGGCTGCCGGCTTTCTTCGCCGCGGCCTTGCGGCCATAGAAAGCGCCGTGCCCTTTCTTGGGGCCGGCATGTTCAGTTTTTTAGCGTCGCATGCCATGGGTTGTCTCGCTGACTAGCTGAGATACAGTACGCCGGGCAAATCCTTGAGGTCGGCGTCGCTGGTGATGAGTTGGGCGTCTTGGTGGCGGGCCGTCGCGTAAATGATAGCGTCAGCCATGGCCAGGCCATGGGACAGACTCAGATCAGCCGCGAGAAACGCAATGGGTTCGGTGAGGGAAATCACCTGGGTGGCGCTCATCTTTCCGGAGGCGAGCAAGGCCCGTTCTTCGCCAAGTTCGCGTTTCAGTCTTTTGTAGACCTCGTAGATCACGACGGTGGGGGTGATCAATTCAGCGGGACGAGTGAGGTGGGGCGCATAGCGATTCGCGAGCGGGCCTCCGGCGAAAAAGTGGACCCATCCGCTCGAATCAACCAACACGTTCACATCCGATCCTTCTTTTCGCGCAGGCCCGTCAGTGGGATGCCTTTGGCGAACCCTTTCAGCGACCTGATCGGAACGTCAGGAATCAGGGTGATGACGCCTCCCTTTTCCAGCACCTGGACCCGCTGCTTCGGGCGCAGATGCAGCCTCTCCCTGATCTCCTTGGGGATCACGACCTGAAATTTTGGAGAAATCGTCGTGGCAGCCATGCCGAACCTCCTTCATACTGTATTATGATCGATCATTATACCGTTGTACGGTTTGACATTCAAGGAACGATCGAATTGCCATTGCCGCCGTCACCGTCGGCTTCGTCGTGCTCGCCTGGCTGCTGTTCGCGGAAGGGCCGAAGGACAACAAAAAGAAGTGAACGGCGGAGGCTCCCCATTCACGATGCAGCCGTGGGCCTAACGTTCCCAGTAACCGGCGCCGTGACAGCGGCGCGCCGGTGTCATGGCGTCCGTGTTGACTGGGTGGTTAGGCCAACTGCTCACTTTTTCTTGGGAAACGGGAGGATCATCGAAACCCGCCGCCGATACTCTTCGTAGGCAGCGCCGTGAGAACTCACCAGATCGCGCTCCTCGAGCTGAAGGGCCATCAGGATATAAGCAGTCGTGGCGACGGAGAAGAGCAGATGGGCGGCCGACATGTGAGGCGTCGCCCAAAACGCGACTATGAACCCCAACATGATCGGGTGCCGCACCAATTTATAGAGAAACGGTGTCCTGAAACTGATATCGGTGTACTCCTGACCTTTCATATACAGGTAGACCTGTCGCAGGCCGAACAGATCGAAGTGATTAATTAAGAACGTGCTGATCAGCACAATTACCCAGCCTATCCAGAAGAGCGCCCACAAGACATTACGCCCCGCTATGTTCTCGACGTCCCAAACCACCCCGGTCATCGGCAGCCACTGCCAGTAGAGCAGAATCAGCGCGAGGCTTGATAGCAAAACATAAGTGCTGCGCTCAACTGGCTGCGGAACGAACTGCGTCCACCAACGCTTGAAGGCCGGCCGCGCCATGACACTGTGCTGGACAGCGAAGATGCCAAGCAATAGCACGTCGATCAGCAGCGCCTGGCCGAACGAACCCGGTGTACCCGAATCTATTGTCTTCGGCACAACCAGATTACCGACGAATCCGATCGCGTAGAGAAATGTGACGAAAAAGATCAAATAGCAAACTGCACCATACAATAAAGCAAGAGTGTAGCTCATGACGTAGCCCTCCTCAGAGTTAATAATCCATAGCCGAACTCTAACCCTTCCGAGGCGTGGACGCATACGAGATCAGGCTCGGGCGGAACTCTCTTCTCAACACTTTCTGGAGCAACAGGAAGGCTCACCTCCTTGAGAAAGCGAAGGGAAACGGCAATCTCGTCGATTCCTTCTGTTGATTGACGTGCGCACGGAGTGGTGGAAGGCAGGAGGTACAGGTAGAGGGCAGGGTGAATCAATTCAGGGAGATTTTTTCCATGAAGGTCATGGCATTTCTCCCTCAAGCCAGAATGCCTACCAGAACAACGATAGACCCCGGATGGCTTCAAACACGATCGGAAACCGGAAAGCCTGACCCACAAGATTCTGGAGGAAAAGAGGCAAAAATGGTCTTCGAAGGCTAACGTTTCGCCTTCTGTTTGTCGTGCCGGTACACCCAGTAGCTTCCGGCTAGTCCAATCAGAGTCATCAGCACAAAGAACCACTCAAGACTCGACATGATCGGGCTCCTGCTCGTGGTCCAGTAGCAATCCGAACAGCAGGAACGATCCGGCAGCGGCCAAACCGAACCAGAAGGCTCTCACTGAGAAGCTCGTCGCAAGTGAGTTTCCCAGAATGGGGGCGGCGACCATGATCTTGCTGAGATCATAGGTGTACCGGGCAAGGTTTTCTCGCTGCTTCTTCTTCAACGATAACCTCGCCCTTGGCTTTGTCAGCTAACCATACCGAAGGCATCGACACGCGTCAATCATGCGGCTGAGGCTCCTTCCCGCTCATCATTCATCGTTCAGCACTCGTCACTTCTTCGCGTAGCCTTCTGTCGTCATGACGTCCGAGACGTTCTTCTGATTGACGTAGACGTCGGCCACGGTCCGGCCGTACACGTCCTTGGCCTCCGGGATGACGGTGACCGGGCCTTCCCGCAACAATAAATCGAGCCGCTGAGACGCCGCGAAGCCGCCCGCCTCCGACACTTCCGGCGCGTTGTAGCCGCGGATCCGGATGCGCTGGCCCTCATACGCGAACGTGTCGCCGTCAATGAGCCGGATCTGCCAGCCATCCAGGAGCTGCGGGCGCCTCGCGTCGCCGCGCAGGCTCGCGAGATAGCCTGCCCGCAAGAGCTGTCGCTGTCTGACATACGCCTGCAGGGCGCGGCGGTCACGATTGGCGGCGTGAAGCCGTCGAGTCTTCGCCGGCTTCTGCACGGTCTTCATCTGGCAGGTGCAGGGGTTGACCGCGCGTGCGATCTTCCTCGATGGAGAGGGCTTGCCGGATTGGTGCGGCTTGCCGGAGGGGCGTGGCTGGGCAAACGAAACAGCCGGCATTACGACGATGATCGTCGCGAGCAGGATCGCCAGACCATGTTTCCAGGTTGCCATCGCTTCCTCCGCGCGTGGAAATGTGCAAGACCCGTGCGCAGGAGAGAGGAGCTGATGGCTAGGGAGAGGGAGCGTAGAGCGTATGGCGTATGGCAGGAAGAAGAGGATCGGAAACAGCGAGATACGCTTCACGAACGACGAGATACGGACAAAAGAAAGGCCCGCTCCTGTGTTGGAGGATCAGCGGCAGGCTTGTGTGAACCTTGACCGGACGGTGACGCTCTGCTCACCGTCCCGCATCTTCATCTTGTTGGGGTGTCCCCACTCATTGTCGTGCCAACGGGCACTGAGCGAGAAGATGCGCGCCTTCGGTGTTCGGTTCGGTCTGCCACGAATCCTCGTTCCTCACAGGAGCGGGCCCACCTTGTCCGGTGGCGTCATCGCTCGCGACGCACCTCCCTTCTTTTCGACTCTCGTCATCACCATGCGCCGGTTGACATCCGATGTCAATCCCGGACCTCTGCGTAAGTCCTCATCCCTTCGGACAGCCCGGTTGACAACGGCGAAAACTGCGTGCTGAAATGCCTTCGTTCAAGTCCTGTGCCAGGGTTCTTGCAGAGGGGGCGACCCATGGAAATGTTCGGCAGAGTAGGGCTGGTGGAAATTCCGGTGCTGATCGCGCCGGATCAGAAGGAATGGCTGGACCGGATGATCAAGGAGGGCAGGATTGCGGTACCCCCCGGGGGGACGCTGGAGAAGGGCTCGCTCTATTCCATGTTTATCCGCATGCTGCTCCACAACGCCATGGAGGAGCAGAAGCGGCAGGAGGCCCTGGAAGCGGAAGATGACGACGAGTAGAAAGCAGGCGTGAACGTGAAGCGTCTCTCATGAAGCGCGGCAGAAACGTCAACTGTATCCAAACAGACCACCAGAATCCGATCAGATACATAGACCCATGAAGCACTGTTCCTGTCTCGCCACTCACTTCACGCTTCACGAACGACGAGATACGAGCGACTTAGGTGTTCTTGAAGGCGGCGGCCGCGCTCTTGATCGTATGCCGGATGTCGGGGACCGTGTGGGCCGTCGAGAGGAAGGCGGCCTCGAATTGCGACGGCGCGAGATAGACGCCCCGGGCCAGCATCCCATGAAAGAATTTCCTGTACGCCTGCGTGTCTGAGAGCTTGGCCGATTCGTAGTCCACCACCGGCCCTTTCGTAAAAAATCCGCACAGCATGGAGCCGACCCGATTTTGCGTGAATTTCACGCCGGCGGCCGCGGCGGCCTCCCTGAGCCCGTCCGAGAGGGCTGCCGCGCGTTGCTCCAATTGCTTGTAGAGGCCGGGCGCCTTGAGCCTGCTGAGCGTCTCGAGGCCCGCCGTCACGGCGAGCGGATTGCCGGACAGGGTGCCGGCTTGATAGACCGGGCCGGCCGGCGCGATCCACCGCATGATCTCCTCACGGCCCCCATAAGCGCCGACCGGCAAGCCGCCGCCGATGATCTTGCCGAGGCAGGTCAGGTCGGGGCTGATGCCGTACAGGGACTGGGCGCCGCCATAGCGCACCCGGAAGCCCGTGATCACCTCGTCAAAGATCAGCACGATGCCGTGCGCGCGGGTCAGCTCCCGGAGGCACGGCAGGAACTCGGGCGCGGGCGGGATGACGCCCATGTTGCCGGCGACCGGCTCCACGATCACGCAGGCCAAGGTTTGATGGTGCTCCCGGATGAGTCGCGTGACTGTGGGGATATCGTTATAGGGCGCGGTCAGCGTATGCCGCGTGAAATCAGCCGGGACTCCCGGACAATCAGGGATGCCCAGCGTCGCGAGCCCGGACCCCGCCTTGGCGAGCAGGTAGTCGCTGTGCCCGTGGTAGCATCCTTCGAATTTCAGGACACCGTCCTTCTTGGTACACGCGCGCGCCAGCCGGATCGCGCTCATCACCGCTTCGGTCCCCGAGCTGACCAGGCGCACCTGCTGCATGGACGGCACCGCCTCGGTGATCATGCGCGCCAGACGCACTTCCAGCTCGGTTGGTGCGCCGTAGCTCGTGCCGTTGGCGGCCGCCCGGGCGATGGCTTTGACGACGGCGGGGTGGGCGTGTCCCAGGATCATCGGCCCCCACGAGAGCACATAGTCGATGAAGCTGTTGCCGTCCGCGTCGTAGAGTCGGCTGCCTTTCGCGCGCCGGATGAACAAGGGCTGCCCGCCGACGGCACGAAAGGCCCGCACAGGGCTGTTGACGCCTCCCGGGATGTACCGGAGGGCTTCGGCGAACAGGCGTTTCGAGCGGGCGGTCTTCATGCAACAGGGCCGGAAAAAAATTTTGGCGCAAGCCCGGAAGTTGGTATAGAGTGATGCCGTCGCTCAGAACATCCGGAGCGGACCCCTTCCAGGGTCACCTCACACGCCAAGGTTGTCGTTCACGCGGCGTCCACTCTAAGAAACAGAACCGCCACCGGTCAAGCTCCGCCTGCGGGCCTTCGAAGGATCAGCGCCCGGCGGCAGCGGCCGGTTGCCCACGAGGTGCGTATGGAAGCCGAGATGGAACGGTTGGCGTTCGTCAGCCTTGACGGGCTCCTGGCCTACGGCGAGGCGCTGTCGCGCCGCACGGCGGGAGAGGCCGTCACGCTGCCGCCCGCGCCGCTCTCCGACACGGACCGCCCCCGGAAGATCCCGGCGGCGATCGAGTCGCTCCGGGAATTCGTGCGCCGGGCCCAGAGCGGCTTTCCGGATGCCGAGGCTTACCGGGCTGCCCGCGCCGCGGTACTCGACCGGGGCTGCGGGAGCGATGCCGTGGTCTTCTACGCGGCGTGGAACCATCTCCTCGCCGAGGGCGAGCTGGCCCCGCTCTACCGCGCGCCGATCGGCTTCGTGCAGAAGCCGGCGCCCCGCCGGCCAGTCGCCATCGTCCCGCGGGCCCATCTGACCCCGCAGCTCGCGGAGGGACGCATCGTCCTGGATCTGGGGGACGACCGCTTCTGGCTGCTCCCGCGCGACCTCAGCGACCGGACGCTGCTCTTCAGCATGCGCCACGGCGTGTCGCAGACGGAGAGTGCGACCTATCGCGTCGGGCGGCGCTTGGCCAATGTGCTGGACCCGGGGCGCGGCGTTGTACTGCTACCCGGGCGGGCACTCCTTCTTCGATCACTACGTGGACGTGGTGGATGGGCTGCACCGCAGCGCCCAGGTGAACCAGGGGCACGTCGTCTGCCTCTACACCCATAGCTCGATGCTCCGCGCCCTGATGATCTACCTCGACCCGCGGCCGTTTCGGGAGGCGTTCGCGGAATTCGGGGAATACAAGGAGGGGCAGGACAACGTCGTGCTGCTGAGCCTGGAGAACCGGCGGCTGTCGGGCTCTCCGCCCGCGAGAAGGCGGCGCGGGAGGCCTGGATGACCGTCGAGCGGGAGCGGCGCGGGCGGGTGAGCCTGAAGCCCCGCCAGCTCAAGCGGCTGGTGGCGCTGGTCTCCGGCGGCGACTTTGCCGGCGCCGGCGCGGCATTGAAGGAGTTGCGCGTGACGGGACACCGCCTGGGCCTGCAAGTGTACTTCGCCCGGCACGGCTTCCTCGGTCTCGCGAACAACTGGATCGATGAAGTGACCGAATCGGAGACCCGCGGCATGAGCAGCCACGCCAGCAGCCCGATCGGTAGCAGCCGGTTCGAAGACTTCAAGGACGAGCAGGTGCAGCAGGCGGCGATGCGTCACCTCGAGCCCTATATGCAGGCCGGCGCGCTCGTCGTGGTCGGCGGCGACGGCAGCTTGCGCGGCGCCCGCGCCATCTATGAGAACTTCGGCATCCAGGTCGTCGGCATCCCCGGCACGATCGACAACAACATTGCCGGCACCACGTCCCTGGGGTTCCATTCGGCGGCCGCGCTGGCGAATCAGTCGATCGAGTCCCTGAAGGCGACCAGCGCGGCCATGGGTAGCGTCTTCTTCGTCGAGGTGATGGGCGCCGGCTCGGGCCATCTGGCGCTGGCCTGCGCGTACCAGGCGCGCGCCGAAGGGGTGCTGGTCAACGAGCCCCCGGACCCCGATGCCTATATCGACGAGATCATGCTGGGGACCCTCAAGCGGACCCTCGGCGTGCCCAACAAGAGCCATCTCTTCGTGGTGGCCGAGCGCACCCCCCACCGGCACCACCGCGAGGGCGGCGTGCACGGCCTGGTCGAGTACGTCGCCGGCCAGATCGCCCAATGGCCGCAGCTCAGGCCGAGCGCCGGCCACTATCCCCTGACCGTCGCCACGAAGGCCACGATTCTGGGCCATACCCTCCGCGGCGCCCCCCCACGCCGGAGGACAAGGCCCTCGCGCAGCAGCTCACGTACGAGGCGGTCCGCCGGCTGGTCGAGCATCCGGAGACGGTGGTCGGCTGTATGCTGGCCTGCCGGGCCCCGGGCGCGGTCGAGACGATCCCGCTCCATGCCGTGGAGCCGAAGGCCTTCGACTGGGAGCTGTTTGCCCGCATGCACGGCAGCGATTTGCCCACCTCGTGAGGCGGCCCCCAAAACGGCGTCCCGCTTCCCCGATCGCGCATCCCTTTGCTAGAATGGCCGCGGCTATGATGCGCAAAGCCAAGATCGTGTGCACGATCGGGCCGGCGAGTGATTCCGCGGCGGTCCTGGATCGGCTCATCGCGAGCGGCATGAATGTGGCGCGCCTGAATTTCTCCCATGGCACGCACGATTCGCACGGGCGCGCCGTGAAGAGCATCCGCGAGGCTGCCGCGCGCCAGCACGCCGCCGTCGCCATCCTCCAGGACCTGCAAGGGCCGCGCATCCGCGTCGGGGACCTGCCCGCCGCCGGGGTCGACGTGACCGTGGACCAGCGGGTCGTCCTCCGGGGCGGCGCACTCCGGTCCGGCGGGCAGATGGGCGCCCGCCGGACGGAACGGGCCCGCGCCGCCGAGGACGCGCCGGAGATTCCCGTGACCTACGCGTTCCTGGCCCGCGATGTCCGGCCGGGCGCCCGCATCCTGATCGACGACGGCCTCGTGGAATTGGTCGTGACCCGCGTCGCCGGCGAGACCGTCGACTGTACGGTCACCGCGGGTGGCCGGATCGGCGCGCACAAGGGCGTGAACCTGCCCGGCACGCGGATCGGCGTGCCGACGATCACCGAGAAGGACCGGGACGATCTCCGGTTCGGGATCGCCCAGGGAGTGGATTACCTCGCGCTCTCCTTCGTCCGGGGCGCCGAAGATGTCGTGACGGCGAAACGACTGGTCGCCGAATGCGGCGGCGATCTCCCGGTGATCGCCAAGATCGAACGGCCCGAGGCGGTGGACTACCTCGATGCGGTGCTGGAGCAGGCGGACGGCGTGATGATCGCGCGCGGCGACCTCGGCGTGGAGATGGGCCCGGAAGCGGTGCCGCTGCTCCAGAAAAAGATCATCGCGGAAGCGAACCGGCGGCGGCGTCTCGTGATCACGGCCACGCAGATGCTCGAATCGATGATCCAGCAGCCGCGGCCGACGCGGGCCGAGGCCTCCGACGTGGCCAATGCGGTGTTCGACGGGACGGACGCGATCATGCTCTCGGCCGAGACCGCCATCGGCCGCTATCCGGTCGAAGCGCTCGGCGTGGCCGACCGCATCGTCCGGGCCACGGAAGCCGGCATCGAGGCCGGCGGCGAATTCCGCATGCGCAAGTCCGACGCCGGCCCAGGGGCGAGCTCGTCCCCGGACGCGATGTGCGCCGCCGCGTCCTCGGCCGCCTCCGCGACGGCCGCCGCCGCGATCGTCGCCTGGAGCGAATCGGGCGCCACGGCGCGGCTCATGTCCAAGCACCGGCCCCGCGCGCCGATCTACGGGTTCACGCCCTTCGAGCCGGTCCGCCGGCGGATGGCGCTCTATTGGGGCGTGGCGCCCTTTACGATGGCGCAGGTCGGACGGATCGACGAGATGGTGCAGGAACTCGAGCGCCGCCTGAAGCAGGACCGCCTGGTGACCGCAGGCCAGCGGATCGTCATCCTCTCGGGGACCACGGTTGGGCAGCGCGGAGGAACGAATTTGATGAAATTGCACGAGGTCGCGTGAAGAATGGGAACGGCATGAGCCGGCCTGCTCAGACGCTCCGGCTCGACCGCAGTAAGCGTCGCGTCTGCTGGCCTGCGCAACTTGCTGGCTTCTATCGCTCACCGCGAACCCAGCTTCGAACAGTGCTCGGCCTCCGCTCTGCGCGCATCTGCTCGCTAACTCTCGGTAAGACCCGGCCGGCTCACCTACTCGCCGGCGTCCGCAAGCTTGTCGCTCGTTATTCCTCGCGACGCGGACCCCTCGCCTCCGCGATTCGTGATCCGTCTCATGCCGTTCCCTGCGCCTCGCATAACAGCCGGCGAAGTCGCTCCCGCTCCTGTCACACCTGGGGGAAATGTTTGCTAAGTGCAATTTTTGTGGGGGTGCTGATGGTGGCGGGAGACGGGGGGGCGGTGACGGGAGACTTGAAGAAGGACCCCGCCGAGATGCTCGAGAGATATCTGTCGCTGGACCTGAAGGGCGCCCGCCTGGACCCGATGCTGTGGGAGACGCTCAAGCCGTACATCCGATGGAAGGAAGAGCCGGTCTGGCGTCATGCGATCGTCGTGACCGGCTATCGCATGAAGAAAGACACGGCGGATTGGGAGATCATCAGCCCGTTGGAGGTCCTGATCCCGGTCGAGTTCCGCGTGCTCGGCGGCATGTACTGGGATTCGGCCGGGTTCGTCCCGGAGGTCCACGTCGAGGAGGTCCGCTACCGCATCAAGGCGTACGGCGACCGCTGGCGCATCGCGGAGCCGATGCTCCCGCCCCATGTCGGACAAAAATGGATGATCAATTACGTGCGGCAGGCCATGCAGCAGGAAGCGGACCCCGAGCGGCTGGCCACGTTGACGTCGTTGCGGGACGATCTCATGAGGGCGCAATGACCGGGGGCCGGGCCGCCGCCAAGTACCCCGTCGAGCTGCTGATCTTCGACCTGGACGGAACTCTCATCGAATCCAAATGGGACATCGCCGTCGCGGTCAACCGCACGCTCGCGGAATTGGGCCTGCCGCGCCGCGCGGAGGAGGAGATCTTCGGGTTCGTGGGCGATGGGATCAAGCGGCTGTTGCGCCTGGCCGTGGGGGAGGAGAACCAGGAACGCTATGAGGACGCGCTCCGGGTCTTCCGCGGCCATTACCTCTCCTGCTGCCTCGACCGCACCCGGTTCTACCCCGGCATCGAGGGCGTGCTGAGCCATTTCGCGGACAAGCACAAGGCCGTGGCGACGAACAAGTCCCTGGAGTACACCACGAAGATCCTGAACGCCCTCGGCCCGCACCATTTCGCGTACGTCGTGGGGGGGGACAATGGGTACGGTCTGAAACCCGAGCCCGGGATGCTGCTGAAAATCATGGAGGCGTTGAACGTGTCGAAAGAACGGACGGTGCTGATCGGCGACAGCACGAACGACATCACGGGCGGCCACAATGCCGGCATCAAGGTCTGCGCGGTGGGCTACGGCATGGGGAACCGCGCGCGCATGGCGGCCTGCGGCCCCGACTGGTTCATCGAGCAGCCCGCCGAGCTGACGGAGTTGTTCCGATGAGGACACGCCAAGCAAGGTTGAGGTCGAGGTTGAGGTTGAGGCTTGCGCCGATTGTGCATGGCCTCCTGTGCCTCAGCCTGAGCCTCCACCTCAGCCTGTTCGTGCCCGGCGTGCAGGCCGCCGGCGCCGCGGACCCGTCCGGTCTTGCCGACCGCGTGATCGAGCACCGGCTGGCCAACGGCCTGTCGCTGCTGATGGTGGAGCGCCATCAGACTCCCGTCGTGTCCATCAACCTGACGTTCGGAGTGGGCGGCATCAACGAGCAGACGGGCATGACCGGCGTCGCGCATCTCTACGAGCACATGGCTTTCAAGGGGACGCAGACGCTCGGCACCAAGGACTACGAGCACGAACGGCCGTCGCTCGCCAAGCTGGATGAGCTGAATGCGGCGCTGGAGCAGGCCCGCGCCCAGTCGCAGGACCCGCTCGCGCCGGGCGATGGGCCGGCGGCGGAGTCGCAGGCGGTGCAAAAGCTGCGCGAGGCGTTCCAGCAGGCCCAGGAGAGCGCCGGGCAGTGGGTGATCAGCAATGAGATGTCGCTGCTCTATCAGCGGCACGGGGCCATCGGGCTGAACGCGTCCACCAGCAAGGACGTGACCCGGTACACCGTGAGCCTGCCCGCCAACCGCCTGCCGCTCTGGGCCGCCATCGAAGCGGACCGGATGGCCCACCCCGTGCTGCGGGAGTTCTACAAGGAGCGGGCGGTCGTCCTGGAGGAGCGCCGGCTTCGGACGGAGGACAATCCCCATGGCCTGCTCTACGAAGCCTTCGCCGCCGCGGCGTTTCAGGCTCATCCCTACGGCTTTCCGACCATCGGCTGGGCCTCGGACATCCGGGCGCTGACCCCGGCCGCGACCGAGCAGTTCTTCCGCACGCACTATGCGCCGGGCAACGCGACGATCGCCATCGTCGGGGACATCCACCCGCCGGAGGTCATCGCGCTCGTCGAACGGACGTTCGGGAAGATCCCGGCGGTCCCGCCGCCCCCCCGCGTCGTCACCGTGGAGCCCCGGCAGCAAGGGGAGCGCCGCCTCGAGGTGGAGTTTGACGCCGAGCCGCTGGTGCTGATCGGCTACCACAAACCGGGGCTCGGGCACCCCGACGATTTCGTGTTCGACGTGCTGGATTCCGTGCTCAGCGAAGGCGTCACGTCGCGGCTCTATAAACGGCTGGTCCGCGAGACGCGCCTGGCCGCCGCCGTGGAGACCGAGGACAACTATCCCGGCGTGCGCGGGTCGAACCTCTTCGTGATCAGCGCAGTGCCGCTGGCCCCGCACACGACCGCCGAAGTCGAGCAGGAAATCTATCGCGAGCTCGACCAGTTGAAGACCGAACCGGTGAGCCCGAAGGAGCTGGAAAAAGTGCTGAACAATCTGGATGCCTCGATGGTGCGCGCGCTGCGCTCGAACGGCGGGCTGGCCGGCCAGCTCGCGTATTTTCACACGGTGGCGAAGGACTGGCGGTACATCCTGCACGCCCGCGACCGGATCGCCGCCGTGACCCCGGAAGACCTGCAGCGCGTGGCCGCCCGCTACCTGGTCAAGTCCAACCGGACCGTGGCCACGCTGGTCAAGCCGGTTTTGGGACGCACCCCGGTCCAGCAGGTGCAGAGCGTCCCGCCGCCGGTGCCGGTCCCTCCGCCCATCCTCCCATCGAAGGTGCATCCGTGAGGGGCGCGCGGCCGGCCTGTGGCCGGTTGACCGTGCTCGCCTCGGCGGCTGTTCTCATCCTGGTCGGATTTCCGGCCGGGGTGCAGGCTGACCACCTGAAAGCCATCTCGCCCGGCCCCCGGGAGATGAAGTTTCAGCCGGTCCGGTTTACGCCGCCGGAGCCGGAGCGCGTGGTGCTCGAGAATGGAATGGTCGTGTACCTGCTGGAAGACCATGAGCTGCCCCTGATCACGATGAGCGCGACGATCCGCACCGGCGGCTGGCTGGATCCGGATGACAAGATCGGGCTGGCTGGGCTGGCCGGCCTCACGATGCGGACCGGCGGCACCGCCCGTCTGTCGGCGCAGGAGCTGGATGAGGAGCTGGAGCGGATCAGCGCCCGCATCTCCGTGGGGATCGGCCCCGAGGCGGGCGGCGCGTCGCTCGATGTCCTGCGAAAAGACTTCGATCGGGGGCTCGAGCTCCTGGCGGGCATCCTGATGACGCCCGCGTTCGAAGAGGCCCGCGTCGAGCTGGCCAAATTGCAGGCGATCGAAGGCATCCGGCGGCGTCAGGACCAGCCGCAGTCGATCGCCGGCCGGGAATTCGCGAAGCTCCTGTACGGCCCGGCTCATCCGCTGGCGAGGGAAAGCAGCGTGGAATCCGTGTCCCGGATCAGCCGCGAGGACATGGTCGCGTTCCATGCCGCCTACATCCACCCGAACGGCATCATCCTGGGGGTGACCGGCGACTTCGAGAGAGGCGCGATGCTCGCCGCGCTGCGGGCGCGCTTCGGCGCCTGGCAGCCCGGCGACGTGCCGGTGATGCCTCCGGCGCGCGCGGAGCTGGGCGGGCCTGAGGCCGGGAAACGGGTGGTCCGGTTCATCGGCAAGGGGACGTCACAGACCCATCTCCGGGCCGGCCATCGCTCGGTGAGCGAAGACGACCCGGACTATCCCGCGCTCTCCATCCTGAACGACATCCTGGGCGGGAGCTCGTTCCGGAGCCGGCTCTTTCAGGACATCCGGACGAAGCAGGGATTGGCCTATTCGGTGGGCAGCGCGCTCCGGCCGGGCACCCATGAGCCAGGCGCGTGGCTGATGCGCGCGGAGACCCAGTTCAGCTCGACCCAGCAGGTGATCGACCGGCTGGTCGTGAACGTGGAGCGCCTCCGGCGGGAGCCGGTCTCAGAGGCCGAGCTGGAGGAGGCCAAGGAGGCCTTCGTGAATTCCTTCGTCTTCTCCTTCAGCAGCCCCTCGGCCATCGTCGGCCGCCTGATCGCGCTGGAGTATGACGGCCTCCCCAAGGACTTTTTGCAGCGGCTGCATGACAAGGTGATCGCGCTGACCCGGGAGGACCTGCTCCGCGCGGCCCGCGCGCACCTGCATCCCGACCGGCTCAAGATCCTGGCCGTGGGCCCTCCGGACCCGCTGCCGCGGCTGCTGTCGACGTTCGGAGAAGTGAAAGAGATCAAATTGAAGCCAGAGGGATGAGGCGGGGCATGCCCCGACCTTCCCTGCTCAGACGCTCCGGCTCGACCGCAGTAAGCGTCGCGTCTGCTCGCCTGCGCAACTTGCTGGCTTCCAGCGCTCCGCGCGAACCCAGCTTCGAACAGTGCTCGGCCTCCGCTTTGCGGACCGCATCCGCTCGCTAACTCGCGGTAAGACCCGGCCGGCTCACCGACTCGCCGGCGTCCGCAAGCGTGACGCGCATTGTTCCTCGCGTCGCGGACCCCCCCGCCTCCGCGATTCGCGACGGAAGTTCGAGGCATGCCGTTATGTGATATTGGACGCTGCATCCGGCGAAGTCGCTCCCGTCCACGTCACACCCGATGAAATACCATTTGCTCATGGGGAAGATAGGGGAAGGGTGCGGTGAACCGAGAAACCAGAGGGAGAGCCATGCAGATTGATGCATTGACCAAGGTGATGCTGGCGGTGATCGCTCTGTTCCTGGGCGTGCTGATCGTGAGGCCGGTGCTGGAGCCCGCGCCGGGCTATGCTGCGAAGACGATGATCCAGTACAAGGTGGTCAGCGATTCGTTCCAGACCTTTGCCGATCTCGAGGCCGCGCTCAATGTCCTGGGGAGCGCTGGATGGGAAGTGGTCGCCCCGGCCGGGGGCGCGCTGGTTCTGCGACGCTCCTCTGAGCGGTAAGCCGCAGACACCGTAATGACCACCGAGCGGTTCACAATCACCGTGGTGCAGGGCAGCATTCTGGAGGTCGCGGCCGATGCGATCGTCAATGCGGCCAATAGCCAAGGCATCATGGGCGGCGGGGTCGCGGGCGCGATCCGGCGCGCGGCGGGGCCCGAAGTGGAAGCGGAGGCCCGGCGGCAGGCGCCGATCGCCGTGGGGCAGGCGGTCCTGACGTCCGCTGGACACACGCGCTTCAAGGGCATCGTCCACGCGCCGACGATGCCGCGTCCCGCCATGCGCATCGAGGCGGCCAACGTCGCGCTCGCGACGCGGGCCGCCCTGGTCCTGGCCGAGGCGCAGGGCTTCGGCACGCTGGCGATCCCCGGGATGGGGACTGGCGTCGGCGGAGTGGCGCCCGAGGCGGCGGCCGCGCTCATGGTGAAGGAGATCCGGACGTTCGCGGCGGGCCGTTCCGATCAGTCCAGTCTCAAATCGGTAATCCTCGTGGATGTGGATCCCGCGATGGTGAGCGCGTGGCAAGAAGCCGTGAGGCGTCAGGCGTGAGGGGTACCAAAACCGATGCCGCTCGAAGATGATTTTTCGGACATTCTGAAAAAAGCGCGGATGGGGCAGGGGCTCTCAGTCGCCGAGGTCGCGCAGGCCTCGGGGCTCACGGTTGAGCAGATGACCGCGCTCGAGCGCGGCCGAACGCCGAGCGCGGCCGAGATCGACGCGACGGCGTCGGTGCTCCATCTGTCCGCTTCGGCCTTGAAGGCCAATACGCTGGAGCGCTGGCTTCCCGCTCCCGCCCCGGCGTGGGTGACGAACGGCGTCACCGGGGTCCACACCGTCCACGGCGACATCGGCGGATACGCGGTCAAAGGCTATGTGCTATACGATACGGAAGCGCGGGAGGCACTGCTGATCGACACAGGGTATAATCCGAGTGCGATGATCGGAATGTTGGAGGAACGCAAGCTCCGGCTCACCGCCGTGGCGCTGACGCACGGCCATACCGACCATGCCGGCGGGCTCGACCGGATCATGTCGCGCTCGTGGGTGCCGGTCTACCTCGGCGAAGGGGACGCCTCCTTGCTCGGCTGGCAGCCCATGGGCGAGGCGCTCCGCGCGCCGGCGGACGGCGAAGTCTTGAGCGTCGGCCGCTTGCGCGTGCGATGCCTGCGGACCCCGGGGCACACCCCCGGCGGCGTCTGCTACGCCACCGAGCTGGCCGGCGGCCGGCTCTGCTTCGTCGGCGACACCCTGTTCGCCGGCTCCATCGGCCGGGCCAATCCCTTCTCGCTCTATCCCCATCATCTCGACTCGGTGCGGACGCGCGTGCTGACGCTGCCGGAGGAGACGGTGCTGCTGCCCGGCCATGGTCCGGCCACCACCGTGCGCGAGGAGCGGACTCACAATCCGTTCGGGGCGGCCACGGCGGAGAGGCGGTCATGAACGATCCCCGGCTCATCGGGCCGGACGACGGCCGCTTCCCGCTGAAGATCAAGCCCAACGGCGAGTGGGACGAGAGCACGCTCCAGATGGCGGACGAGGCGATCGCGCCGAAGCCGCGCGTGCTCGTGCCGGTGGCGCTGTTCCTGGCCACGGTCGTGACCACGCTCTGGGCCGGGGCCTATCAGGCCAAGGCCGATCCGGGTCAAGGCGCCTGGGACTTCCTGCTCTCCGATCCCTGGGCCCTCCTCACGGGAGTCCCGTTCGCCGGCACGTTGCTGGCGATCCTGGTCACGCACGAGTTCGGCCATTATATCCTGTCGCGCATCCATCGGGTCCCGGCCTCGCTGCCCTTGTTCATCCCCGGCCCACCGCACTTCATCGGGACGTTCGGCGCGATCATCCGGATGCGGAGCCCGATCCTCAGCCGGAAAGCTCTGTTCGATATCGGCGTGGCCGGCCCCATCGCCGGGTTCATCGTGGCCGTGGTCGCGCTCGTGGTCGGCCTGCACCTCTCCAAGGTCGTGGCCGATGTCGAGTCCTATGGCCTCCATCTCGGCGAGCCCCTGTTGCTGCAGTTCCTCTCGTGGGTCGTGATCGGGCCCATCCCCTACGGCTACGACGTGGTGCTGCATCCGATCGGGTTTGCGGCCTGGTTCGGCCTCTTCGTCACATCGCTGAACTTGATCCCGATCGGGCAGTTGGACGGCGGGCACGTGGCCTATGCGTTGTGGGGGGACCGCCAGCGGACGATGGCCCTGGCGGTGCTGGGCATGCTGATCGGGCTGGGCTTCATGCCGGGCGGCTGGCCCGGCTGGTTTGTGTGGGCCGGCATGGCCGGCATCTTCGGCTTGGCGCATCCTCCCGTCCGGGACCCGCAGGTCGAACTGGGCACAGCGCGCATCTGGGTCGGCTGGGGGGCGCTGGCGATTTTTGTCCTGACGTTCGCGCCGATCCCGTTTTCCATTCACTAACCTCGTGTCATAAACGTCGCGCTCTCGTCGCTCGTCGTTCGTATCTCGCACGCGCTTCGCGAGATACGCCTCACGCCTCACGTCTTCACCGCAGCGGGTCGCGCGAGGTCTCGGACAACGTCAAGACGACCGCCAGCGAGATCACGGCGGCGCCGGCGAGATAGAAGCTCGGGGAGAGGATGTTGCCGGTCTCCTTGATGAGGAAGGTGGCGATGAGGGGGGCGGTGCCGCCGAACACGGCCAGGGAGAGGTTGTAGCCGATGGACAGGCCGCTGTACCGGTCGCGCGCCGCCCATTGCTCCACCATCGTGGCCGGCAACGGTCCGAAGTACAGCGCGATCAGCACGGCAAAGGCCAGATCGCCCGCCAGGATGTAAGCATAGGTGTCGTGCGCGAGGAGCCGAAACAAGGGATAGGCGAGCACGGCCAGGCCGAGGGCGCCCGCGAGCAGCAAGGGCTTGCGGCCGATCCGGTCCGAGAGCGCGCCGACGGCCGGCAGCAGCAGCGCCATCAGCCCGATGGAGAGCGTATTGATGGTCAACGCGACGCCGAGCGGCTGCTTCAGGATGGTGGCCAGATACGTGGTCATGTAGACGAAGATCAAGTAGAACGCCACGCCGAACAGCCAACTGAGCCCGACCCCGCGGAGCAGCGTGCGCCGGTGCGCCGTCACCACCTCGCGCAGGGGAGCGGTGGCGAGCGCGCCGCGTTGCCGCAGCGCTTCGAAGCTCGGGGATTCGGCAATGCCGGTCCGGAGATACAATCCCACCGCCCCCACGACGATTCCCAGGAGAAACGGCACCCGCCAGCCCCACGTATAGAGCGCATCGTGCGAGAGGTCCGAGGTGATCAGCGCCCCGGTCCCCGAGCCGAGCAACACGCCCGCGTTGGCGCTGAAGGTCGTCCAGCTTCCGGCAAAGCCGCGGCGCGAGGCCGGGGCATGCTCGACTAGGAACGAAATCGAGCCCGTGAATTCGCCCCCCACCGATAAGCCTTGCAGCAGCCGGAGCCCCGTGAGGAGCACCGGCGCGAGCGCGCCGATCTGCGCATACGTCGGGAGCGCCCCGATCAGGAACGTCGGCACGGCCATGAGGATGACCGAGGCCGCGAGCGCCCGCCGCCGCCCGATCGTGTCGCCCAGGTGGCCGAAGATCAGCCCACCGAGCGGCCGCATGAGAAATCCCGCGGCGAAGACCCCGAATGTCGACAGGAGCGAGACGAGATGGTTGTCCGACGGGAAGAACAATTTCGCGATGACCGGCGCGAAGTAGCCGTACAGGGCGAAGTCGTACCATTCCATGACGTTCCCGGCCATGCCGGCGACGACCGTGCGGGCCATCGAGGGAGACGAAGTGGGAGAGGCGGAGCTCAAGTGCGGCCGACGGCTCGAAGAATGGCTGACTTCAGGCGGGCCCGGGCGGCGGGCGGGAGCGGGCGGGCGCGGTACTTGCGGCAGAGCGCGATGGTCTGGCGGAGCGACTGCAGGAACACCTCGCACCGTTTGCAATCGCCCAGATGCTTTCGGATCTCGCGGCAGATGTTTCCCGGCAACTCGCCGTCGAGGTAGCCCGAAAGCCGTCTGAAGATCTTCAGGCACTGGGCCTTCCCATGGCCGGCATGCCGGTGGGTCGGCCGGGGCGTCCGGGCCGCCCGTGTGCGTCTGGGGCTCATGAGCGTCTCCCGACCGGGCGCAGTCCATTCTGGCTGAGCCGCTTGCGGATAAACAAGCGGGCGCGGTGCAGCCGGGACTTGACGGCGCGCTCGTGCAGCCCCATGACGGCGCCGACTTCCTTCGCGGTGAGCCCTTCCATGTCCCGCAGCACCAGCACCGCCCGGTACTTCGGGGAGAGGGCCTGGATCGCCTCGTGCAGCGCTTCGCGGATTTCCTTCCTCTCCAGGGCCTCTTCCGGCGTCAGCCCCTTGGCCGGGATCTGCAGCGTGAGCTCGCCGCTGGAGGTCGGCAAGAACTGCTCGAGGGACAGCTCATAGTCCGGCTGTCCCGTCCGTTTCCGCCGCATGCGCATCGCCGCCCGCGCGGCGATCGCGTAGAGCCAGGTCGAGGCCTGGGCCTCCCCGCGAAACCCCGCAAGCCCGCGATAGGCCTTCAGGAAGGTTTCCTGGACCAGGTCCTGCGCGTCTTCCCCGGGGCCGCACATCCGCTGCGCGAACCGGTACAGCCGGTCCACGTTGTCGCGGTAGAGGCGGTCGAAGGCGTCGTGGCGCCGCCGGCCGTCGGGCGATCCGGTGCCGGCGGGCGGGGGGCTGTCTCCGTCAACGGGCATGGTCGGAGCCTACGGAGATTCTAGGAACGAGTCAAGATGATGCGCTACTTCTGGCGGACCAGAATCCTGATGGGAACGCCGGCGAAGTCGTACCGCTCGCGAATCCCGTTCTCGAGGTACCGGAGATAGGCCGGGGTGACGTCCTGCGGCCGGCCGACGAAGAACGCGAACGTGGGTGGTTTCGTGGCGACCTGGGTCATGAAGACCGACCGGGCCGATCGGCCGCGCGGAAGCGGCAGCGGATTCTTCTCGATGAGCTGCTGGAGGTGCTTGTTCAGGGACCCGGTGGGAATCCGCTTCGAGAAGGCGGTCATGACCCGGTCGATGGCCGAGAACAGCTCCCCGATCCCCTCGCGTGTGACGGCCGAGCCGAAGAGGACCGGCGCCCACCGCAGGAAGGCAACGCGCCGCCGGACCTGCGCGAGATACGCTTTTTGCGCGGCCGGACCGTCCGGGATCGCGTCCCACTTGTTGACGAACAGCACGCAGCCCCGGCCTTTCTGCACGGCCTGCCCGACGATCTTGGTGTCCTGCTCCGCCAGGCCTTCGACGGCGTCCAGCACGATGACGGCGACATCCGACCGGCCCAAGGCCTCCAGCGCCCGCGCGACGCTGTAGTGCTCCACGCCGCGGTCGATCCGGCCGCGCCGCCGGATGCCGGCGGTGTCGGTGAAGAGGTACGACCGCCCCTCATAAGTGGCCACCGTGTCGATGGCGTCCCGCGTGGTGCCTGGGATCTCGCTGACTAGGACGCGCTCCCCGCCGAAGACGGTATTGAGCAGCGAGGATTTGCCCACGTTTGGCCGGCCGACGATCGCCACGCGCGGCATCCGGGCGCCCTCGGCCTGATCGTCCAAAGACGGGGCAGGCAGCCGAGGCAACACGGCTTCCAGCAGATCGTCCACGCCGATGCCATGCTCGGCCGACACCGGATAGATCCCGTCCTTCCCCAGCCGGTAGAAGTCGGCGAGCAAGGGCTCCAGCTTCGGCGTGTCGATCTTGTTCACGGCCAGCAGGACCGGCGTCCTGGTTCGCCGCAACAGCGTGACGATCTCCTCGTCGGGAGGCGTCAGTCCTGCCCGGCCGTCCAGGACCAGAATCAGGAGGTCGGCCTCGGCGATCGCGATCTGCGACTGCTGCTTGATCAACGCGAGCATGCCGTCCTTGGCGCCCGGATCGAGCCCGCCGGTGTCCACCAGGCGAAAGGGCCGGCCCTGGTAGCTGCTGTCGGCGTAGTTCCGGTCGCGGGTCACGCCCGGGATGTCGTCCACGATCGCGCTGCGGCCGCCCAGAATGCGGTTGAACAGCGTGGACTTCCCCACGTTCGGCCGGCCGATGATCGCGATGACGGGGCGTGAGGCGACTTCTGACATGGGAGTTTGACCAGGTAACGGCAAATGACCAATGACGAGTGACGAATGACCAATGACGTTTTTGTCGAAGGGAACCGTAGCACACGGAATTCGGCCAAGACAAGGAAGGCGGGCGTCCGCTTGCCATTCCGACGCGCTTGACCTAGGATCAAAGCCGAACATCCTTCCCAAGGTGCACATGCCGCAACGCGGACGCTTCAATGCAGATCAACGTTGGACGCACAACTGGCTTCCCCTACAAGCGGCCATGGCCGTGGTGCTCTTAGCCGGCTGCGGCGGACCGTTGGGCAATGCCGCCTATCGCGGCGATACCCAAACCGTGCGGGCGCTCCTGGATCAAGGCGTAAATGTCAACAACCGGGAAGGCTGCGGGGAGATCAGTTTAAACCTTACCCCGTTGTATTGTGCGGCGTTCGCGGGAAACGTGGAAGTGGCGCAACTGCTATTGGATCGGGGAGCGGAAATCGATACACGGGGGTTCGACGGAGACACGGCCTTGATGATCGCGACGTATAAAGGGCATACGAACATGGTCCGCCTACTCCTGGAGCGGGGCGCGAATATTCACGCGACCAACGAGAATGGCAAGTACCGAGCGCTGACCTATGCGACTTACCTGGGGCACACCGAGATCGTCAAACTGCTGCTGGATCATGGGGCGGATTGGAGCGTCGTGACGACGCCTCTGAATAACGGCAAAACGGCCCTGGAAGTCGCCCAGGCGCATGGATACTCTGCGAGCATCAAGCTTCTCGAGCAAGCCAAAGCAGCACAGCAAAAAGCTTTGGAAGCGCAGGCTCGACCACTAAGCACCCCAGCGGCTGTTTCGACGTCTGCGCCTGCCTTCTCTGTTCCTTCGGTGACAAGCGATGTCGATACGCCGCCGGCAGGGCGCGCGAAGACCAAACCGAATGCCTACGCGATCGTCATCGGGGTGGAAACCTATCGCAGCAAGTTACCGAAGGCGGACTTTGCCGCGCATGATGCGAAGATCATGAGCGACTATCTCATCAACGTCATGGGCTACCAGGACGAGAATGTGGCGGTGCTGCTGAATGAGCACGCCGCGAAGTCGGATCTGGAAAAATATCTCGAAAAGTGGCTGCCGAACCGGAGCGAGCCGGGAAGCACGGTCTTTATCTACTACTCCGGGCACGGGGCGCCGCATCCCAAGACCGGGGACGCCTACTTGGTCCCGTATGACGGCGATCCCAGCTTCGTGGAGGAAACGGGGTATTCGTTGAAACGATTGTATGCCCGGCTTGGGAAGCTCCCGGCCAAGGAAGTCGTGGTCTTGCTGGACTCCTGCTTCTCGGGGAGCGGGGGCCGGTCGGTGATCGCGAAGGGCATGCGTCCCATGATGCTCGCCCTCGAGAACCCGGTCCTTCCCGGAGGGAAGACCGTGGTGCTGGCGGCCAGCTCCGGCGCGCAGGTCTCCAGCACCTACGAGCAGAAGAGCCACGGGCTCCTGACCTATTTCTTCCTGAAGGGGCTGCAGGGGGAGGCGGACAGCAACAAGGACGGGGCGGTGGAGTTAAAGGAGCTGTTTGCCTATCTCAAGCCGCAGGTGGAGCGCAAGGCGCGGCGGGACTTCAACAACGAGCAGACGCCGCAGCTCCTCGGCAATCCCGACCTGCTCGCCAAGGGCATCCGCCTCGTGGACCGCAGTGCGCCGTGATGGGACCCGGGCCCTCCGTTTCGGTGGTCATACCCGTGTACAATGGTGGCCTGGACTTCCGCCGCTGCCTGTCGAGTGTGACCCAAGCTGTTCCTCCTCCCGATGAGATCATCGTGGTGGCCAATGGCGACACGGACGGCTCTCGGCATGTCGCCGAGGAATTTGGCGCCCGCGTGCTCAGCATTCCCGGTCCTTGCGGGCCCGCCCAAGCGCGGAATGTTGGAGCAGGGAAGGCTCGAGGAGATATCCTCTTTTTCGTGGATGCTGATGTGGCGATCCCTCCCGATGCGATGCACCGGATTGCGAGCGCGTTTACCCGTGAGCCGGGCATTGCAGCCCTTATCGGATCGTATGATGACGAGCCGGCCGCCACAAATTTCTTGTCACAGTACAAGAACCTGTTCCATCACGACGTTCACCAGACGGCTCGCGAGGACGCGTCAACCTTCTGGGGAGCCTGTGGGGCCATGCACCGTGAGGTCTTCCTGGCACTGGGTGGCTTCGACGAGAGGTATCGCTACCCGTCCGTTGAAGATATCGAGCTGGGTTATCGGCTGAAGCAGGCGCACTTCAGAATCCGCCTCGACAAGACGTTGCAAGTCAAGCATCTGAAGCGCTGGGGAGTCGTCTCGTTGCTGAAATCTGACTTCTTCCATCGGGCCCTCCCGTGGAGCGAGCTGATCCTCCGAGATCGCCGGTTTCTTAACGATCTGAACCTGCGACTTTCCAGTCGCGTGAGCGTGATCGCGACCTACGGACTCCTGGGCACGTTGGTCGGAGCGTGGTGGCGGCCCGGATTTCTCGCGCTTGCTGGTGCGCTGGTCTTGGCGCTCCTGGCGCTCAATGTGCCGCTATACTGCTTCTTCCGTCGCAAGCGGGGTCTGCGGTTCGCTCTCCACACCATCCCCTGGCACTGGTTGTACTATCTGTACAGTGGCCTTGCCTTCGCCGTGGGAGTCGCCCGCTACCTGTCCCACAGACGGAGATCCCCGGGCGGGCCCTTGAGACGCGTCAGGGAAACGGTCTAACCGGGACGCCCCGGATTGCGCTATGGAGCATCATCCCGTCGTGATCATCGGCGCTGGCCCGGCCGGCCTGACCGCCGCCTATGAGCTGGTCCGGATGGACCTCTCTCCCATCGTGCTGGAGAAGGGCGACAAGGTCGGTGGGATGGCCCGGACCGAGACGTACAAGGGCTATCGCTTCGACATCGGCGGCCATCGCTTTTTCACCAAAGTTGAAGAGATCCAGCAGCTCTGGCAGGAGATGCTCGGAAAGGATTTCTCCAAAGTCGTGCGTCTGTCGCGCATCTACTACCAAGGCCGGTTCTTCAACTATCCTCTCGATTTCTTCGACGCCCTGTCCAACCTGGGGATCGGCCAAAGCTTGCAGATTCTTTTGAGCTACCTGAAGGCGCAGGTGTGGCCGTATCCCGAAGAGGACACCTTCGAGCAGTGGGTGACCAACCGTTTCGGCCGTCGCCTGTACGAGACATTCTTCCAGACCTACACCGAGAAGGTGTGGGGGATTCCCTGTCACATGATCCGAGCCGACTGGGCCGCGCAGCGTATCAGAGGATTGTCCCTGAGGGTGGCGGTGTCCAATGCCCTCTTCGGCACGAATCACACCAGAACGTTGATCAACGAATTTCACCACCCCGCTCTCGGGCCGGGAATGATGTGGGAGCGATTTCGGGAGGTGGTGGAGAGCCAGGGCGGACAGGTGCGGCTCAATACCCAAGTCGTTCGCTTCAGGCGTGAGAGCCGCCGTGTCAAGGGCCTCACGGCACGAAATGGCGCAAAGACGGTCGAAATCTCCGGGGAGCAGTTCATCTCCAGCATGCCTCTGCCCGAGCTCATGATCCGGCTGGATCCCTCACCGCCGCCAGACGTGCTTCAGGCAGCGCAACAACTCATCTATCGGGCCTTTATTCTCGTGGGGCTCATCGTTGACCGGGCAGACCTCTTCCCCGACCAGTGGATCTACGTCCACGACCCGGCGGTGAAGGTCGGGCGGATTCAGAACTTCAAGAATTGGAGCGCTGCCATGGTCCCGGATTCACGTAAGACGAGCCTGGGCATGGAATATTTCTGCACCGAGGGCGATGACACCTGGACCATGTCCGATGCTGACCTTGTGAATCTGGCCGTTCGTGAGCTGGCCAGTTTGGGACTTG
Source organism: uncultured Nitrospirales bacterium (assembly GCA_964373355.1). Classification (GTDB taxonomy): domain Bacteria; phylum Nitrospirota; class Nitrospiria; order Nitrospirales; family Nitrospiraceae; genus CAYJUM01. Next base: position 27,390 of record CAYJUM010000008.1, read on the forward strand.
CCGACATCGCGGCTGTCGAGGACGGGATCGTGATCCGCCAACCGAGGGCCTACCCGGTGTACGACCGCGAATACCGGCACCATCTTGCAGTCATCCGACGTTTCTTGGCGACCATTGACAATCTCCAGACGATCGGGCGCAACGGACTGCACCATTACAACAATCAGGATCACTCCATGCTCACAGGCATGCTGGCGGTGAAGAACCTACGGGGAGAAGCGCATGATCTGTGGAGCGTGAATACCGACCGGTCGTACTGTGAGGACTTCACGACGAAAAAGTTATAGCAATGTGCGCGTAATATGACGCGGGACACAATCACAACACCTCAGGATTCGAACACTTCGGCGCAAGTCGCTCGGTATTGGGATGACATTTCAAGACGAATGGAAGGCAACTATTATCACGATACGCTGGTCGGCCACTTCAAGCGTGATGTCCATCTGCAATTGATCACGCGCTGGCACAACGACCTCGAGAACAAAGTCATTCTCAAAACCGATCTATTCGAAGAGGCACACGGCCCCGACCACTTTCTGTTCGATCTGAAGGCTGACAAGGGCTTGCTCATCGGCATCGACATTTCAGCCGTTATCACGGCGAAGGCCAAACGTCAGGCAGTCAAGTATGGGCGGGACTCTTGTCGGTTCGTTACGTGTGATGTTCGCGCATTACCCTTTGCGGGAAATGCCCTGGATGTGATCGTCTCGAACTCGACGCTCGATCATTTCTCAGAACAGAGAAGCATGGTTCATGCGTTATCGGAACTCCATCGCGTGTTGAAGCCCAAGGGGACGCTCATCGTGACGTTGGATAACAAGCACAGCATTTCTTATCTGATCTCTCGCATGAAAGACCTTTTTGGCCTGAATCCGTTTTATATCGGGGAAACGTGCTCGATGGCGGCACTGACACGGATGTTACAAGAGGTGGGATTCCTTGTGAGTGAGACGACAACGATCATCCATGGACTGGAGAATCACGGAACGCTGGTACAGGCTTGCATCAAAAAGCTCAACAGCCCTCTGCTGAATAATGGCATCTCCAAACTTCTTGGGTACCTCGAGCGATTAGAGAGGACACCAACCAGATGCCTTACCGGAGCCTTTATTGCGGCAAAAGCCGTCAAGTCAACACCGCTCTAGCGAAATCCGTGCGGAACACTGTCGAGGGAGCTCATGGGCGAGCAGCCGGTCTTTTCTATTATCATCCCCACCTACGCGCGCCCCGCGCCACTCGCCGCTTGTCTTCAGTCCCTTGCGAGGCTGGACTATCCCCGTGACCGCTTCGAGGTGATCGTGGTGGACGACGGGGGCACGCCGCCACCCGAAGCGGTGGTTGCCTCTTTCCGTGACCGGCTTGATGTCATGCTGCTGACGCACGCGCGAGCAGGGCCGGCGGCCGCCCGCAATGCCGGCGCTGCCAAGGCCCGAGGAAAGTTCTTGGTCTTCACCGACGACGACTGTGCGCCCGCGCCTGACTGGTTGCGGACGCTGGCGAGCCGTTTTGTCGTCGCGCAGACTCGCGCGATCGGCGGCCGGACGCTCAACGCGCTTCCTCACAACGTTTATTCAACCACCAGCCACCTCATCGTCGAGTATCTCTACACCTACTATAACGCCGACCCCGCCCGGCCACGCTTCTTCACCTCCAACAACCTGGCTCTGCCCAGGGACCGCTTCCACGAGATAGGCGGCTTTGACACGACGTTCCCCCATGCTGCGGCAGAGGACCGCGAGTTCTGTGAACGCTGGCTTCACCACGGCTACCCGATGGCCTGGGCCCCGGAAACCCTGGTCTATCACGCCCACGCGCTGACCTTTCGCACCTTCTGGCGTCAACACTTCAATTATGGGCGCGGCGCGTTTCGGTTTCATCGGCTGCGTGCGGAGCGTGGCGCGAGGCACCTCGGGCTGGAACCGCTCTCGTTTTACCTCAATTTGCTGCGGCATCCATTTTCGCAGGCACGGAGCCCGCACGCGCTGGTGCTCGCGACGTTAGTGATGGTATCGCAGGCGGCGATCGCCGCGGGGTTGTTGTGGGAGGTGGGGGCTGCCAGGAAGTGGATCGGCACGTCTAAACGCGGTCAGATGTCCTCCGCATGAGTCATCACTCCGGGCCTATCACCCCCGGGGCGTTCGACTGGGACGCCGTGGATCATGTCCTGCTCGACATGGACGGCACGCTGCTGGACCGCCATTTCGACAATGTGTTTTTCGAGGAGGAGCTGCCCAGACGCTATGCGGCCAAGGAGGGCCTGGAGTGCACGGACGCGCGGGACCGCTTGTTCGCCATGTATCGTGAGACCGAAGGGACCCTGAACTGGACCGATCTGCCGTACTGGAGCCGCCGACTCGGCCTCAATGTCGAGGAGATGCACCGCGAATTCCAGCACATGATCAATTTTCTGCCGGACGCCGTGGCGTTTCTCGAGCAGGTGCGGGCCCGGAACAAGCGCATTCATGTGGTGACGAACGCGCATCACAGCGGGGTCGCCATCAAAGTGGCGCGCACCGGCATGGACCGCTACGTGGACAGCATCGTCAACGCGTTTCACGTGGGCTACCTGAAAATGCGGCCGGAATACTGGCCGGCCTGCCAGCGGCTGATCGGGTTCACGCCGGCACGCTCGCTGTACATCGACGATGACGAAGCCTGTCTCGCGGCCGCCCAGGGCTACGGGATCGGTCATGTGTACCATCGGGCCAAATCCAGCTCCCAGCTCCCACCGACGCCGTCCTCGCAGTTCCGGTCCATCCTCTCGTTCGAGGACCTGATCCCAACCCCCGAACGTGGAGGGCCTTGACCAACCCCGAGAATGCCGCTATGGTCCTCGCGCCCGTCAGGGACGGGGACCTTGACTACCGCCGCTTCAGAGCCGACCCCCATTTCGTGGATTCTCGCGATCGGTGCGCTGTGGCTGGCCTGCCGCGCGCTGCTCTTCTTCGACGGCGTCCTGAGTCCAGACTCCTTCGCCTACGCGCACCACGCCTATAACATCGCCACGGGCCAGTTCAGTCCCACGGCCGATCACCTGTTCTATGGCTATCGGTTTGGCGTGCTGCTTCCGGTGGCCCTGGCCTATCGTGTCTTCGGGGTGAGCAGTCTTTCGTCGGCGCTGCTTCCGCTCCTGGCCTCTGCCGCCACGTTGTGGCTGGTCTATCGGCTGGGAACCATGCTTCTGGACCGCCGCACCGGCCTGCTCGGCGCGCTGTTGTACACATTCTTTCCGCTGGACCTGCCCTGGGCCACGCTGATCGGCCCGGACAGCTTCCTCCCTTTGTGCTCCGCCCTTGCTTTCTTCTGCCTGATCCGGGCGCTCGACTCGGCGCTGCCGGCGCCGCGCTGGCAGTTCTGCTTGGGCAGCGGCCTGTGCGCCGGCGTGGCGTTTCACGTCCGGGAGAGCGGCACCGTGCTGCTAGCGGCGCTGCTGGTGGCCCTGATCGTCGAAGGCCGGGCCCGACCGCCGCGTGCCATCGGGCCCGGACTCGTGGCAATCGTGGCGGGGTTCGCGGTGCCGCTGGGGTTACAAATGCTCTACTACGCGGTCGCCGTCGGCGATCCCTGGACCCGCTGGACCCTGCTGGGCGAGCTCCGGCAGACTCACAATGTCCCGATCCGGGGGTGGCCCACCTCGCTGTCGTATTATCCCTTGGCCATGCTCGGCCTGGATCTCGGCGGACTAGCCTGGTTCGGGTTGTTCTTCTACACCGCGGCACTGGGAGCCGTCATGGCCCTGATGAGGCGCGAGCTGCGCCGCCTGCGGCTGCTCCTGATCTGGGCGGGAGTGGTGTTTGCCATCCTGGAGTTCGGCCCCCTCAGCATCCGGCCGTACATCCCCGTCACGAAGACCTACCATTACCTCTCGTTGATGTCAGTCCCGGTGGTGCTGCTCGGAGCCTACGGGATCAGGGCGATGGTGGATCGGATGCCCGACCGGTTGGTCCGGCCGTTCGGGTGGCCGCTGCGCCGCCTGGCGCTGGCCGGCAGCGTGCTGGCCCTGGCCGGCACGTCACTGTACGGGAGCTACCGGGTTTATCTGAACTTTCAGGACGATGCCCGGCCCTACCAGTTGGTCGCCTCCGCAGTCGGACGCCACCCCGATTGGCCGGTCTACGTGCCGCACGAGCGCTGGGCGCTCTTCCTGAACTACTACCTGGGGTACCGCACCGGGCTGAACTTTTATGGCGCATCGCCGCCCGGCCGACCGCGCCTGAGGTATGTCTGGGAGGTCCAGAACGCCGAGAGCCTGCGGGATGCCTATGTCGTCGCCCACGACCGATACCTCCGCTACGAATTCTTCGGCGCCCCCATCGAGCGCGATCCGCGGATCCCCGGGTTCATGTACGAGCCGCCCCCGGCGTGGCGCGCCGTGCTCCGGCACTCCGGGACGCCACGGTACAACTCGCTGACGTTGTACGAAGCGGGATAAGAGCTGATGGCCGATGGCGTATGGCCAGCCATTGCTCTTTAGGGAAGTGGTTCAATGATCATGTTGGCGCGGAATTCCTCGTCCGGCAGGTACGGCCACATCTTCTCGATCGGGTCGTCCACGAACCGGCCCTCGCCGGTCTTGTGGCCCACGAGCCGCGGCAGCAGCGGCTGATCCTCGGCCATGGTGATCTCGCAGAGGACCGGGCCGGGGGTCTCGAATACACTGCGGATCTTTTTTTCCAGCTCGTCGTGATTGCGGATCGTTTCGGTGGCCAAGCCGTAAGCATGCGCCACCTTGACGAAGTCCGGGGCGGTCACCCCGCTTTCCGGCCCTGAGGCCACGAACCGGCCGCCCATGTACCCCTGCTGGGTCATCCTGATGGTGAGATAGCCCTTGTTGTTGAACAGAAAGATCTTGATGGGCGCTTTCAGATGGATGACCGTTTGCAATTCCTGAATCGCCATCTGCAGGCAGCCGTCATTGGTGAGGCAGACCACCGGCCGGGCGCGGTCGGCGAGCCACGCGCCGATCGCCGCCGGGAGCCCATAGCCCATCGCCGCGAGCCCGGTGCTGGAGAAGACCCGCTGGCCCCGCTTGATCGCGAGGGCCTGCATCCCGCTGATCAGGCTGGTCCCCATGTCCAGGACGACCGTCTCGCCGCCCCGCAGCTCGCGGCCGAGCGTGTCCATGAAGACGCAGGAATGGACCGAGCCGGTCTGTGCACGGTCCTTCGGCTGGATGACCGGGTACCGCCTCTTCCAGTCCCGACAGCGTTCCAGCCAGGCGGCCCGATCGGGCGATGAGACGGAACCAGACCTGGCCCCCAGCTCCCGGAGGAAGCGTTTGGCGTCGGCCTGGATCGGCAGATCGATCGCGATCAGCCCCTTCTCCAGCTCCCACCGGTCGATGTCCACGACGATCTTCTGCGCGGCCCGCGCGAAGGTCTGTCCGTTGTTCCCCACCTGCTTGAGGTCGAGCCGCGACCCCACGCTGAGGAGCAGGTCGGCATTCGCGACGGCAAAGTTGCTGCCCCGGGGGCCGTAAAACCCGAAGCGCCCCAGCGCCAGGGGGTGCGCGTCCCAGATGAGATCGGCGCCGCCCCAGCTCGTGACCACCGGAAGCTGCAGCCGCTCGATGATCGCCAGGAATTCCTCCTGTGCGCCAGCCAGCCGGATCCCGGACCCGGCGATGAACACCGGGCGTTCGGCCCGGGCGAGCCGTTTCAGCACCTGGGCCACGGGACCGGCCACATCCGCCGCCGGCGCCGGCTCGGGCGAGAAGCGCGGGAGCGAGTCGGGGTCGATCTCCTCCTGTTGGAGGTTGAGCGGGATGTCGAGCCAGACCGGCCCTGGCCGGCCTGAAGTCGCGCACGAGTACGCTTGCTCGAGATGGTACCGGATCGAGGAGGCCTCGCCGACGAAGGCCGCGTATTTGGTGACGGATTTCACCAGCTCGATGATATTGATCTGCTGCACGCCGAGTTGCCGGATGGTGGTGCCGTCCGTATAGTGCTGCAGGTTGGCCTGGCCGGAGATGACAATGCACGGGATCGAATCGCACCAGGCCCCAAGCAGGCCGGTGAGGGCGTTCGTGCCCCCCGGGCCGGTCGTCACGATCATGGCCCCCGGGTGTCCGGCGATGCGCGCGTAGGCTTCGGCCGCCATGGCCCCGAACTGCTCGTGTTTCGGGCAGACGTAGCGGATGAGGCGGCTCTTGGCCAGGGAATCGATCAGGTGCATGTTGTGCTGGCCGGAGATCGTCCAGACGCACCCGACGCCGAGGTCTTCGAGAAAGTGGATGACGTAATCGGAGAGTTTCACGCGGGTCTCGGCTGTCTCGGATTATCCGGGAAGGGTTTCGACGAGTCAATGGTTCGAGGGATTTGATGAGCGAGCTGCGACGCCGGTTCTCCATTATGGTGTCGGCTCTGAATGAAGCAGGCAGCCTGGCCTCGGCCGTGGAGAGCATCGCCCGCGTCTTCGCCCGCGTCTCGGAGGATTATGAGATCCTGCTCTTCGACGATGCGAGCACCGACGGGACCGCAGCCATCGCCGAGACGCTCGCGCGGGCGAACGGGCATGTTCGGGTGTTCCATAATCCCAGGCGGCTCAACATCGGCGGCTGCTATAAACGGGGGCTCTGCGAGGCACGGTATGAGTACTTTCTCTGGCTCCCCGGCGATAACCAGGTGGTCATCGAGGATCTGGCGGGCACGCTGCCTTGCCTCGCGCAGGTCGATCTCATCGCCGTGTACCCCAGGAATCAGGGGGTCTATTCCGTCGCGCGGTTGGCCCTGTCGCGACTGTACACTGCTGTCGTGAACACCATGTTCGGGACTGATTTCCGTTACGCCAACGGCGCCAACGTCTGGAGGACGGACCTCCTGCGCAGGATCGAGATCCGGACAGACGGATTTTCATACCAGACCGAGGCGCTCGTGCGGGCGGTGCGATCCGGCGTGGATTTCATCGAGGTGGGGGTCGGGATCAGAAAGCGCAGACACGGCAGGTCCAGCGCGCTCTCGCTGAAGAATTGGCTGAAGGTCATACGCGCGCTGCTCAGTCTCTGGTGGGACGTCCGGGTGGTGCACCGGGCGCGCTATCGCAGGCCAGGCCGCAAGCTGACTCCTCCGCAACCGGCCCTCAGCGAGGCAGGGCGACCACCGGCCTGAACTTGCCGGACTGCTCCAACTCGAGCTGCTCGTGGAACTCGGGCGCGATGACCGCTGACGTTCCCAGGAGCTGCGTCAGGTCCGCCAGCACGCCGCCCAGGGCGCGCTCGTACGACCTGCGGTCGGCGAGCGCCAGTCGGAGGACAAAGCGCAGCGGCTCTCGCTGGATCAATTGGTACTGGAGGACCTCGGTGCGCCCCTTGAAGACGCGCCACACGGCCATGGGGTGAACGAGGGTCCCGTCGGGGAGGAACAGGATGTCGGCGCCGCGCCCCTCGAGGTCGGCCAGGGACCGGAGCGTGCGGCCGCAGGGACATCCCGCGGGCTGCCGCGACGCGATGTCGCCCAGGCGATAATTGAGCAGGACCATGCCCCGGTTGATGAGGTTCGAGATGACGACCTCGCCTTTTTCGCCATCGGGGACCCTCCGGCCCTGGGGGTCGACGATCTTCACGTCACAGAGATCCTCATGCAGGTGCAAGCCCGGCCGCTTCCCGCACGAGAAGCCGATCTTGAAGCTCTCCATCGCGTTGTAGAAGGAGATCACCGGGAGGCCGAACTCCTGCTCGATGAGCGCGCGCCCGTGGGGGGTCATCCCGTCGCTGTCATAGGCGAGGAGCCTGGGCAGCGGGAGACGCTGGCGGCGGATGGCGAGGGTGCGGAAGAATGTCTCAAGGTAGGACCCATAGCTGAAGATCACGTCGGGACGAAAGCTGCTGATCGCGGCGACGACCTCCTCGAACGGCTGCATGACGGAGAGGTGCAGACGCTCGGGCCGGAAGGGGAAGAACGTCCACTGCCCGTAGATGCTCCACAGCTTCCGCGTCGTGGAGTCGGGATGCTCGATATAGAGGGCGCGGCAGCCCAGCCGCTTGCCGCACAAGCCGGTGAGGACCTGCCGCTCCCGCTCGCTGAAGGCGATGTTGGCGAGGAGAGAGTGAAGGTCGTGGTAGATGTCGAGGCGCACGCCCGTGGTGCCGCTCGTCGGAAAGGGAATCGCGTTCCGGCCGGCCGGCGAGGTCGAGCGAAACCGGTGGGGATCGGCCGCCACCAATGATTTCTCGACGAGCGGCAGCCGGTCGAGATCGCGCGTCGAGCGGATCTCGCTCGGGTCGAGGCCGGACGCGCGAAAGAGATCGCGGTAATACGGCACGGTCGCGGCCGCATACCGGACGATGCGACGCAGGCGCCGATCGGCCTGCGCCTGGAGCTCGGGGCCGGGCCGGTAGGGCAGGCGGCGCTGGCCGCGCAGGTGGGCGAGCACCACGGCGTTGCCGTAGACCCGGTTGAGGATGGTCTTCAACACGGGAAAACTAGCTCATTCGCCTGCCCCTGTCAAAACGCCATGGCCGGTGGGGCCTCGGTTGTAGCGCTGTGACCGCTATGCTAGATTCACCGGCGTCAAGGTATCGGGCATCAGTGTTCTGCCCCCGAAATATTAGGCGGCTGGAGCCTGCGGACGCCAGGCTGATCGCTTCCCTTTCACGGCCATGAACCGGCATTACGATCATCAGACTGTGGAGCCCCGCTGGCAGGCGTACTGGGAGGAGCACGAAATCTTCCGCGCCTCCGAAGACCCCGCTCGCCGCAAATACTATTGCCTGGAGATGTTCCCCTATCCGTCCGGGCGTATCCACATGGGGCACGTGCGAAACTATGCCATCGGGGACGTGATCGCCCGCTACAAGAAGATGCGGGGATTCAATGTGCTGCATCCGATGGGGTGGGACGCGTTCGGGCTGCCGGCGGAGAACGCCGCGATCGAGCGCGGCCAGCATCCCCGACTCTGGACCGAGCAGAACATCGCGTACATGCGGCGGCAACTGAAGCAGATGGGGCTGTCGTACGACTGGAGCCGCGAGGTGACGACGTGCGAGCCCGAGTACTACCGGTGGAACCAATGGCTCTTCCTGCGGATGTACGAGCGCGGGCTGGCTTACCGGAAGCGCTCCGCGGTGAACTGGTGCCCGAGTTGCGAGACCGTGCTGGCCAACGAGCAGGTGGAGGACGGGCGGTGCTGGCGCTGCGACACCGTCGTCGTGCAAAAGGAGCTGGAGCAGTGGTTCTTCAAGATCACCGAGTACGCGGACGAGCTGCTGCGCGGCCTGGATCGCCTGCCCGGCTGGCCGGAGCGCGTGGCGGTCATGCAGCGGAACTGGATCGGACGGAGCGAGGGCGTCGAGATCGACTTTCCGCTCGCCGAGCCGGCGGGCGACCTCAAGGCCGTGCGCATCTTCACCACGCGCCACGACACGGTCTTCGGGGCCACGTTCATGAGCCTCGCGCCGGAATCGCCGCTCGTGGAGCGGCTCATCGCCGGGCGCCCGGAGGCCCAGGCGGTCCGGGCCTTCGCGGCGAGGGTCTCGCGCCAGGAGAAAGCGGTGCGCACCGCCGCCGACCGTGAGAAAGAAGGGGTGTTCACGGGCGCGTATGCGGTCAATCCGTTCACGAAGAGCCGCATTCCGATCTGGGTCGCCAACTTCGTGCTCTCCGAGTACGGCACCGGCGCCATCATGGCGGTGCCGGCCCACGACCAGCGCGATTTCGAATTCGCCCGTACGTACGGCATCCCCGTCCGACTGGTCATTCAAAATCCCGAGGGCTCGCTGCGGGAGGACCACCTGGAGGCGGCCTACGAGGAACAGGATCAGGCCGGGCGGCTCGTGAATTCCGGAGCGTTCAGCGGGCTCGCGGTCCCAGACGGCAAGGAGCGGATCGCCACCTACGTCGAGGACCGCGGGATCGGGCGCCGCTCGGTCAACTATCGGTTGCGGGACTGGGGGGTCTCGCGGCAGCGGTACTGGGGTACGCCGATCCCCATCATCTATTGCGAGACCTGCGGCACGGTCCCGGTGCCGGACACGGATTTGCCGGTCCGGCTGCCCAAGGATGTCCCCTTGACCGGGAAGGGCGCCTCCCCCCTGGCGCAGACGGAGAGCTTCGTCCGCACGCAGTGCCCGAAGTGCGGGGGGCCGGCCCGCCGCGAGACCGACACCATGGACACGTTCGTGGACTCCTCGTGGTATTTCCTGCGGTACTGCTCTCCCCGCAGCGACGATCGCCCGATCACCCGGGAGGCGGCCGGCTATTGGATGCCCGTGGATCAGTACATCGGCGGCATCGAGCATGCCGTCCTGCACCTGCTCTATGCGCGCTTCTTCACCAAGGTCATCCGCGACCTCGGCCTGGCCGCGGCCGACGAGCCGTTTACCAACCTCCTCACCCAGGGCATGGTGTGCAAGGAGACCTACCGATGCCCCACGCATGGCTGGCTCTTGCCGGGTGAGATGGCGGGCTCCGAGAAGGACGGCTGGCGGTGCGCCCTCTGTCAGGCCGAGGGCCGTCAGGTGGCGGTCGAGCGCGGCCGGGTGGAGAAGATGTCCAAGTCCAAGAAGAACGTCGTGGACCCGGAGCAGCTCATCGCTGCCTATGGCGCCGATACCGCGCGGCTGTTTTCCTTGTTCGCGGCGCCGCCGGAGAAGGACCTCGAGTGGAGCGACACGGGCGTGGAGGGATGCGCCCGGTTCCTCAACCGGGTCTGGCGGCTTGTCAGTGATTTGCGATCGTGGATCGCGGATGGCGGATTGGGGCAATCCGCCATCCGCAGTCCACAATCCGCAATGAATGACCCGAGAGTCGTTGAGCTGCGGCGGCTGATCCACCGGACGATCAAGAAGGTGACCGACGACATCGAACGTGAATTCCAGTTCAACACCGCCATCGCCGCCCTGATGGAATTCGTGAATGGCCTGACGAAGTTTCTGGCCGATGGCAAGTCGGTCTCCCCGGGCGATGCGGCCGTGCTGCGGGAGGCCATCGAGACCCTGATCCTGCTGCTGGCGCCGTTTGCCCCGCACGTCGCGGAGGAGCTGTGGCAGACCCTCGGCCATAAGCCCAGCGTGGCGGTCCGGCCATGGCCCGCGTATGACCCTGCGCTGGTGGCCAGCACCAGGCTGACGATCCCGATCCAGGTCAACGGGAAGCTCCGCAGCAAGATCGAGGTGCCGGCCGACTGGGGCGAGGAGCAGGTGACGGCGCTGGCGCGGCAGGACGCGAAGCTGATCGAGTGGCTTCAGGGCAAGGCGCCCAGGAAGGTTATCTATGTGGAGAAGAAGCTCATCAATTTCGTGGTGTGACCGCGAAGCGCGAATGAAAAGTGAAAAATTCAAAATAACAAGTTTTGCATTTTGCATTTTGCACTTTGCGTTCGCACTGCTGCTTAGTGCGTGCGGCTACCAGTTCCGTGTCGAGGGAGTCGGGCCGACCATCGGCGGCGGGCCGGCCCGTGTGGCCGATGGCCAGAAGCCCCAGCCGAAACTCTCGATCCCGAACTTCGAGAACAAGACGTTCGAGCCGAATCTGGAGCTCAAGTACACGACCTACGCCAGGAAGGAATTCGCGGCCGGCAGCGGCACGCTCGTGGTGCGGGACGACGAGCCGGCGGATTTCGTGCTCAAGGGCCAGGTCGTGTCGGTGATCCTGCCGGCGATCGCGTTCACGAAGACCGACACCTTGGAGACCCGGGTGACCGTCACGGTGCGGACCGCCGTGGAAGACGTCCGCACGCGCAAGGTGGTGTGGGACCAGAAGGCAACGGCCTCCTCGGAATATTTCATCACCAATGACCTGCAGCTCAACCGCGTGCTCGAGACACGCGCACTCGAGCAGGCGGGGCGGCTCGCCGTGGAGGACCTGGCCACGCGGTTTCTGGAGCATCTCGATTCGGGCGGGAAGATCCAGGTCTCGCCTCCGAAGGAAGCCGTGGTCCCGGGAGGCCAGATGATGACGGTGCCCTCGCGATGAAATCCTGGGAATTGGCCGCATCGCTCCAGAAGCAGGTGGCGCCCGTCTATCAGGTGACCGGCGAGGAGGACTATCTCCGCGACGAGGCGGTGTCGGCCATCCAGCGTGCCGTGCTGGGCGCCGCAGACGACGGCAGCGGGCTCGCCCCGTTCAACGCGACGCGGCTCTACGGCGATGAGACGGACGCGGCGGAGATCCTGGCCGCCGCCGCCGAGGCGCCGGTCTTCGCGACGCAGCGCCTGGTCCTCGTGAAAGCCGCCGACAAACTGCTGGCCAAAGAAGGTGAGGCCCTGATTCCGTACCTCAAGAATCCGTGCGAGTCCACGGCCCTGGTGTTCACCGGCGTGAAAGTGGACGGACGGACACGGTTCGGCCAGGCGCTGAAGGATGCCGCAGTGGTGGTGGACTGCTCCCCGCTGCCGGACGCGCAGCTGTCCGGCTGGATCCAGGCGCAGGCGAAGCGCCTCGGGGTGCGCGTCACTGACGCGGCGGTCCAGCTGCTCATGGACTTGGGCGGGCTCTATGGGATCAGGGGAGAGCTGGAGAAACTGGCCGCGTTTGTGCCGGCAGGCAAGACGGCGGACGTGGCGGACGTGGAGCGCATCAAGGGCGGGGAGCCCGACGCGTCGGTGTTCGACCTGGCTGAGGCGATCGGTCGCCAGGACCGCGAGCGTGTGCTGCGCATCCTCCGGCGAAACGTCGAAGCCGGCGAGGCGCCCCTGCGCATCCTGGGGTCATTGGCCTGGCAGTACCGCCGCCTCTGGCGGGTCAAAGAATTGTCCGAGGAGCGGCAACACGAGGGCCAGATCGCCAAGGCTGTCGGCCTGCCCCCGTTTCGTGTCCGCGAGATGCTCGGGCAGGTGCGCTCCTATCCGACCGCACATCTCAGGCGCGCGTTTGCGGGCATGTTCGACGCCGACTCGGCCTTGAAGGGCGGGAGCGCGGGGGCCGGCGAGCGGGTGCTCGAAGCGCTGCTGCTGCGGCTCTGCGACGACCTCGCCGAGCCGGCGGGCCAGTCGCCGGCGGGGACCAGGACCAGGACCATTTCCAACGTGCGAAGCGTCAGGCCCGGCCAGCCGCTAAGGCGTTCACCTTGAGGGCGAGACGGGAGATACGGCGGGAGGCGGTGTTCCGTTTCACCACGCCTTTGCTCACGGCTTTTCCCAGCGTGGAGCTGGCTTCTCGCAGGAGCGCTTTGGCTTCATCGGGCTTCTTCTCTTCGACGGCGGTGAGGACCTTCTTGACCATGCCCCGCACCGAGCTCAGGACCGCCTTGTTCCGTTCATGGCGCTTCACGGCCTGGCGCGCCCGCTTGATCGTGGATTTGTGTCGAACAGCCATGCAGGTTCCTCCGTATACGGAGCCAGTCTACTAACACAGGCCTTTGCGGGCGGTCAACCCCCGGCAGGAGAATGTCCCATGAGCCCGACCCCGGTCCAAGCACGCGAGCGGTTGATTCTGGCGTTGGATGTGCCGTCCGTGAGTGAAGCGGAGCGGCTGCTCTCGCAAGTGCAGGACGGGATCCGCTTCGTCAAGATCGGGCTGGAGTTGTACACGGCCGCCGGCCCCGACGTCGTGCGCCGTGTGCTCGACCGGGGGAAAAAGGTGTTTCTCGACCTCAAGTTCCTGGATATCGAGGAGACCGTGCGGCGGGCCACCGCCCGGGTGGCGGAGATGGGCGTGGACTTCCTGACGGTACACGCCAACCGCAAGGCCTTATGCGCGGCGGTCCAGGGCCGGCAGGACGGCGGAAATTCGACACTCAAATTGCTGGCCGTCACCGTGCTGACCAATTTCGACGCGACGGACCTCCGCGACATGGGGATCCAGTGGAAGGTGGCCGATCTGGTGGCGGCGCGCGCCAAACTGGCGGCTGAAGCCGGCTTCGACGGGGTGGTGGCGTCGGGAGAAGAGCCGATGGCCATCCGGGAGAAAGTGGGCAAGGATTTCCTGATCGTCACGCCGGGCATCAGGCCTGCGGGGAAGGGCGCCAACGAGCACGCCCGCGTGAGCAGCCCCGGCAACGCGATCAAAGCGGGCGCCGATTATCTGGTCGTGGGCCGGCCGATTCGCGACGCGGCGGAGCCGCGCGCAGCCGCCGATGCGATCGTGGCCGAGATGCAGGCAGCCTTCGACGCACGGGGATAGCTCTTTAGGCTCCTTCTGTCCGCCTTCTGACCGAGGGGGGAGGATTCGCTCAATGGAGTGGTTTCTGCGGGCGGCAGCGCCGGGGAGTTATTTCGGCGCCACGCGATCCGTACCCCTATTCTCTTCAGCGAAACCTTCTGAGTCACGCGGCTAATTCTGGACGAATGCGACCGAAACCTGTCCTGGTCCTATGAAGGTCGCAGTATACAGCGCGAGCGCAGTTGCTGTATTGAAGTTGATCGTCAGGGATAAGCCGCCATTGGCATCGGTGGTGAACGATACCGCCCCCGGGGGTGACTCGAACTGCACCTCTTGTCCGCCCGGACAGACATCGGCGGGCATCGTGATGGAGCTTGTTTGGGCCGGAGCGCCTCCAGGCACCGTTGTTCCCGACTGGGTACACTGCTGCCCACCGAATGTCACGCAACCCCGGATCGCGAATGTGCAGCTGACCGTCACCCGCATCCGATTGTAGGTCGTGTTGGGACTCAACGGGGAGGTGCCGCCGGACGAGAAGTACTGGCCCACCTGAGCCCCCGCATTCGCGGCAGCAATATTAAAGGTCAATCCCCCGCTGCCGATCTCGGTGTAGGATCCGCCGTTGTTACTGGACATCTCGAATTTGTTGATGGTGACCTGGTAGACATCCGGCTGCCCGGTCGCCAATTGAGCGTCGGCGGAAGAGGGAGCTAGATGGCATCCAATGAGGAGGATGATGAGTATGACGAAGATCGGCTTCGGCATGATGGACCTCCACTCTTCGGGTTCAGTATCCAGTGACGCCTCACGTACCCCGCCCAATATTGATGGTGACGGCTCCGGCGGCGCCGCGGGCCGTCCGCTCGGTGATCATGTCGAACTCTCGGACGACCCGGTAGGTGGTGATCCACCGCACGTCCTTGTCATTCCACTTCCTGTACGCCTCCTTGTTGAAGCCTCGAAAGATGAAGCCCCGTGAGGTGGTATCAAAATCGCCACGAAACACGAAGCCAATGCGGTGGGCCCAGCCGCTGACATAGCTGTCGTACCAGGATTCGGCGTCAATACGGGCAAACGAGGTCAGATACCACTCACCCCGGAAACCGTCTCTGACCAGATCCTTGCCGCCGCCCTTGAAGTCCCATTTCTGATGCTTGCCATAGAGCTTGAGGTCGGGCATATACGGCACGGGGGCGCCGAGCTCCAAGTCGTAACCGGCCACGGCGGAGTCGAAGACATCGCCGCTTCCCCGCCGTTCCACGAGGCGGGCGTTCGAAGTCGGCTCATAAACATTCCAGCGAAATTCTCCAAACCGGGACAGAATCTCCGCACCTCCACCGAGGCGGGCGTGACCATAGCGGCTTTGGTAGTCGTAGAACGAATTCACGCCCAAGACGAGCTGGTTGTCCCAAAGGGCCTTGCGGTAGCCAAGCCCGCCGCTGTACAGGCCATTGCCCTCCAACAAGGTTGCCCGGCCCTGGACAAAGAAGGTGTGGCTGAAGTCCGGGCTCTGGTAAATGGGCTGGGTCGTTTCGGCATAGACACGCGGCTGGCCGGTGCCCACTCTGACCCCGATATCCAGGCGCTTCAACCATTCCGGAAGCCGATCGTCCATCTTGGCACGGGCGAGCCACTCCGCCAGTTTGTTGTTGCTCATCTCTGTCAGAGCGGTGACAGCATCCTGACCGGCTTGTGCGGAAGGAGCCTGTGCCTCGACCGGCGAGGTAACGAGCTGCAAACGGGCGCGCTGGGTCCACCGATCACGGAGAAGATCAGGGCTGAGCATCGTATCCGAAGACGTAGGGATCTCACTCGACTTGAGGTCGCGCAGCGCTCCCGCCCTGATCGGATCGGGCGAGAGAACAGCGCTACTGTT
Organism: uncultured Nitrospirales bacterium; assembly: GCA_964373355.1. Taxonomy (GTDB): domain Bacteria; phylum Nitrospirota; class Nitrospiria; order Nitrospirales; family Nitrospiraceae; genus CAYJUM01. Next base: position 43,302 of record CAYJUM010000008.1, read on the forward strand.
GATGACGGTGAAGAGAAGGACTCCCGCGAAGGCGTGGCGGATCCGCGCGTTGGAGAGTGCCTGAAGGCTGCCCAGAGAGGTTTTCATCGTAGGCCTCCGGATGGGATCGTGAGAAGCTCCCTTCCCTCGCGGAGAGCCGGGGCGCCAGTGGATGGGCCCGGCAGCATTCACCTCGCTATATCTATTGATTATGCACTGGGGGGAATAGCATTTCGTGGGGAAATTTTCAAGAGTGCCGGGGGAGGTTCCCGTGCATCTGCGCGGCCCGGCTTGTTGCGGGCCTCCTGCCGATTTGTTAGGATTTCGCCAACATCGAGACCGGGTGGTGGGTGTAGCTCAAGGGTAGAGCGCCTGGCTGTGGCCCAGGAGGTTGCGGGTTCGAAACCCGTCACTCAC
>CAYJUM010000008.1:43707-52204 GCA_964373355.1 uncultured Nitrospirales bacterium
GATCTACCCCACATTTCTACTCATCGTCAGGCTAGCTAAACCGCCACGGGCTCTGCGTCGGCTTCAGAACGCTTCCAGAAAACCTTATTCACCGCGCGGCGACGCAACGGCGCTGACGACCTTCCCGAGCGGCCGCAGGCCTTCTTTGGCGTCGTTGAATGAGGAGTCATAGACGATCAGACCGGTGACGATCAGCGCGCCGATCGCGATGACCATGACCCCGAGGAACCAATACCCGCTCCATTCCCGGACGGTTCGACGAAGTCTCTTACGACGAAGTTTCTTGTGAACTGGCGATCGCTGTTTATGCACCGGCACCGTTCCTGCTGACACCGGTCACCTACCTTTCTCCTGTGAAGGCACCATTGGACGTGCAGGGCGATATCCCCATGCCCCCGGGTCTTGAGATGATGCATGACTTTGTGTAACCTAGCTTCCGGTTCATGTCCCGCAGGGTTGCCGTTATGAGCCGAAGGTCCAGGCGCATCTCCCGCGACTCGATCCGATTCTGGAAGTTGGCCATCCTGGTCTGCATTGTGGCGGCCCTGGCCATCTTCGGGCTCAAGATGGTCGTGAACACGATGCAGCAGGATGCCGCGAGCCTCGGATCGTTACGTCAGTTGCCTGACCCCGGCAGAAACCTGCCCCCCCCCGTTCAACCACGATAACGACCACCCCTGCGATCGCACGGCGCACGAGGCGCAGGATCCCAGCCCGGCGCCCGCGATCCTGAAGTTCTGGTCCGGAGATACCCGCATCGCCGCTCGTCATGGCTGCCCTCACCGTTGGACATGGAGCTATCATGTCACATATATATACTATGACGTACGAGTTATCTCGACTATCGTAGGGCGAGCTTTTCCCCATAGAACTTTTGACGCGGGCTGGTCGAAGAACTGCGACAGGATGTCCTGCCACTCCACGGAACGAAGAGTTTACAGGTTATTGATTTTGTAGATATTTCAAGCCTGATTCCACCAAACCCTTCAAGCAAATTCCTGTCGGTGCAAAGCTCATCAGACTGCCGGGAATAAGGATTCGTGGCTCCCGGGAGGTTGTGAGGTCACAGCCGTTCACGAGCGGGAGTCCTGCGCAGTGGGAGACCCCCTGGGAACCTCCCGGCGCACCCGAGAGCCGACGGTGATTCCGTGACGAGGGATCGCGGCCGAACGGGAATGGTTTTGCGGATGAAGTGAACAGGCAACATGGCTACAATGCCCGGCGATGCTGGCCCGATCCGTGACACGGACGCGCACGTGGCGGTCCACGGCAGTTGCTCTCATGATCTGCGTGACGGCTACGCCGGCTGCGGGGGAAGTGGCCATGGACGGCAAACCGCCGGAGAAGGCGGAGACCGAGAGCACGTCCTTGCTCTGGCGCTACGGCGGCTTTGTGGATCTGGGCTACTCCCTGAACTTCAATTTTCCGGCGAACCATCGGTGGCGGAACCGGAGCACGACCCCGCGGGTCAACGAGCTCGACCTCAACATGGGCGCAGCGTACGTGCGGAAGGATGCGACCGAAGATTCGCGCTGGGGGATGGAACTCCTGGGGCAGGGGGGCCAGGATGCTCTGAATTTCGGCTTCCATGTCAACCAGTCGAAGGTGGCCGGGTCCGATGTTCTCCGGCATTTCGGGCGGGCGAATCTCTCCTACCTCGCGCCGGTCGGCAATGGTCTGACGCTGCAGGGCGGCCTGTTCAACAGCCTCATCGGATACGACTCGCTCTATGCCAAGGACAACATCAATTACACCCGTCCCTGGATCGGCGACTATTCCCCGTATCTGATGTTCGGTGCGAACGTTGCCTATCCGATCAACGAGCAAGTCACCGCAACGGCCTATGTCATCAACGGCTACTTCCACCTCTCGAACCCCAACGATCTTCCGAGCTACGGCGGCCAACTGGCCTATAAGCCGACGTCTCAATGGCTGGTGAAGGAGACCGTCTATTACGGGCCGGAGCAGGCCAATACCTCGCTGGAGTTCTGGCGCCTGTTCTTCGACACGATCGTGGAATGGAAAAAAGACAAGCTCACGGTGGCATTCGAACACCAGGTCGGGACGGAAAATCTGGCGGTTGCCGGCAGTCCACGCACCTTTTGGACCGGGGCCATGGTGGAAGCTCGCTGGGATTTCAGCGGGCCGTGGAACATCGCGGTGCGGCCAGAATTCTTCTGGGACCGGAACGGACGGTTGACCGGATTTCAGCAACTGGTGAAGGCCGTGAGCACCACGCTCGAGTACAAGATGCCGTATCGGTGGACCCATACGATCCTGCGACTGGAGCACCGGTTCGATGATTCCACGGGCCCGGGCGGTGGCTTCTTCAAGGGCGGGGAGATCGCGCCGGGCGTCATCGGCCTGACGCCGTCGCAGGAAATGCTGATCTTCAGCGCGATCTGGACCTTCGACTCACCCTAAGAGACATGGACGTTCGACGATCCGTATGAACGAGACGATCACCACGGTCGAGATCTGGCCACTCGACGTGCCGCTCACCGACCCCTTCGTGGTCGCCACCGGCCACCGGCTGGCCGCCGAAAATCTCCTGGTGCGCGTCACGTTGAACAGCGGCGCACACGGCTACGGGGAGGTCGCGCCCTTTCCGGAGGTCGGCGGCGAGAGTCGCGCGTCGGCCCAGCGTGCGGCCGGCGCACTTGCGCAGTCGGCGGTGGGCTGCAGGGCGGTGGAATATCGCAGGCTCGCACGGCTGTTTCAGGAGCTGGTGCCGGACCAGCCGGCGGCGCGCTGCGGGCTGGAGACCGCTATCCTCGACGCGTTTTGCCGGGACCGGGCGATTCCGCTCTGGGGCTTGTGGGGCGGCGCCGATGTGCGGCCACGCGAGACCGACATCACCATTCCGATCGCCGACCTGGATCGCACGGTCGCGCTGGGACAGGAGTGGTATGCCCGGGGGTTCCGGCTGTTCAAGACGAAAGTCGGCGGCGACGTGGACGAGGATGTGCGGCGCCTGGCGGCCCTTCACCACCGCCTGGCCGGCCTCACGTTCATCGCGGATGCGAATCAGGGCTTCACGGTGGAGCAGTGCCGCGCGTTCATGAAGGAGGTGCGGCGGTGCGGAGCGAATGTCGTCTTGCTGGAGCAACCGGTCCCGCGGGAGGACCTGGACGGGCTGGCGGCCCTACGGCGCGATCTCGGCGTCCCGATCGCGGCGGATGAATCAGCCCGGTCCCTCGAGGATGCCCGACGAGTCACCGAGGCGCGCGCCGCCGATGTGCTCAACATCAAGATCACGAAAAGCGGCGTGCTTGAGGCGATCGAGATCGCCACGTTCGCACGGGGCCATGGGCTCCGCCTGATGATCGGCGGCATGGTCGAGACTCGCGTCGCGATGGGCTGCTCATTTTCGCTGGTGCTCGGCCTTGGCGGGTTTGACTTCCTGGACCTGGACACACCGCTGCTGATGGCCAGTGATCCCGTGGAGGGCGGCTATACCTATGAGGGACCGCGCCTTGGGCCGTGCGCGAGCCCCGGGCTCGGCGTCGAAGTGACCCCTCCGGCCTCCGTCACGACGATCGTCTGAGCCTGAGCTCGATTCTCCCGGCGGCCAGCGCCCGAATTTCGGCGGCAGCCCGAAGCCCGCTCTCCACGGCGCCATTCATATAGCCCTGCCACTGGGTGCTGGTATGCTCGCCGGCAAAGGCGATGCGGCCATGCGGTCGTGCGAGCCAGAGCCGCAGGGCGGGATCATCGCGGTAGTCGAGATACGCATAGCCCCCCTGCGCCCATCGGTCGTCTTCCCACGAGATCACCCGTGATGCGAGGGTGCGGCTTGATCCCGATCCCAGCCAGTCGAGCTCGGACACGAGCCCCTGCACACCCCGTGCGGACACGCGCCCCCGCAGCTCGTCGCTGGCCGAGCCTCCTGCGAGGAGCGTCAGAATGCCGGACCGTCCCGCTTGCTCCTCGCTGCCGTCCCAGATCGCGCCGATGGGCAGGTTGGTGCCGTACGCCCGGGGCCGCCGCGCTCCGCGCCAGAAGGCGCGATCGAACTGGAGCAGCGCCTTGGTCGCACGGCCGTACTTCAACTCCCCGATCGCGAGCTGTTGACGCTGCGGCAAGGGCGGCTCGAACGTGATGTGCCGCAAAGTCGTCGCGGGCAGGGTCGAGATCAGGTAGTCCGCATCCAGTCGCTGCGTCGCCTGATCCGCACGGACCACGGCACGCACACCGTGGTCCGATTGCACGACCGTGCGCAGCTCGGTCTCCGTCCGGATGGACTCACCGAGCCTCGCCGCCAGTGCCGCCGCCAGCCGGTCGTTGCCCCCCCGGACCCGGTACATTCTGGAACGACCCGGCGCGCCCGAGGCAAACTGATCGACAAGAGCGAGCAAGGAGAGCTCGGCCGGGTCCGCCAGGAAGAAGCCGCGAAAACCGGCCAGCAGGTCTCGGGTCTCGTCATCAGCGTGAATCTGATCCAGCCAGGCGGCGGCGGACACACGTGCCATCTCCTGCACGATGAGGCTGTCCCATCGCTGCTCCGCGAGGCGATACGCGCGGACCCAGGGCGCGAGAAGCCCGGCCAAGTTCCTCCATGGCCGGGTCGAGGGGATGATCCGGACGGGGCGGCCGGCCTGTCGTCTGGCGAACGCAAATCCTCGACGAAGAATCGGCGTCGTCTTGAGATTCAGCCGGGCCGCCAGTCGGAGAATCTCCTCCTGACCCTCCTCGATCATGTCTCCGCCGGCTTCCGCATGCTGTCCGCCCATGAACCCCTCGCGGATCGTCCACACCCGTCCCCCGATCCGCCCACGGGCTTCGATGACGGTCACTTGCGCTCCGCCTTCTTGCATCTCAAGCGCGGCGGTGAGTCCGGCCAAGCCGGCGCCGGCGACGATGACCGACCGTCCGTGCAGGCTGACGCTCTTGGGGTCGGAGGATGGCATGGGCTCGATCCGCCTCTTGATCGTAGCGTATCCCGAGGAACCCTCGCCATGCTTCGAAAGTGGATGTCCATACGCTGAAGCTGGTCTCCCGGGCCTGGAGGGCGTACAATTCCTACGTGCGCGCAGGCTGTTTCGTGGCCATGGTCTGCCTCGGCGGCATCGTCGGACCGCCGGCCGCCGGTTTCGAGCCGCCGCCCCCTCGATTGGCTGGCCACCTGGCGGCCATTGCCGGTCTCGCCGAGTCTTCGCCGATGATTGCCGTCCCGGAAGGCTGGTTTCGCATGGGGACCAACCGCAAGGACGACGACCCGTATGGCCTCGCCACGCAATTTGACGACACCGAGCTGCCACAGCGCCAAATCTGGCTCGATGAGTTTCTGATCGATCGTGACGAGGCCAGCCTGGGCGAGTTTCTGGCATTTCTGCGCCGTGCCGGACAACAGCCGTCGGAAGAATTGCGAGCCTTGATCTGGCACATGATCTCAGTCCATGCGATGCCGGATGGACAGCTTGCGCGCTGGCCTGCGCTGTATGTCACCTGGGATGAGGCGGCCGGGTTTTGCCGGGCGAGGCATGCGCGTCTTCCCACGGAAGCGGAATGGGAAAAGGCTGCCCGGGGGACAGCGGGCAATCTCTTTCCGTGGGGCAGCCGGAGGCCGTCGCCGGGACTGGCTGTATTCGGGCAGCACCATGTTCATGAGATCCCATTGGTCACCGGTGTGAACGGCGGCGACGACGGGCGCAGCCCCTACGGCCTCCATCACATGGCCGGCAACGTGGCGGAATGGGTGCAGGACTGGTTTGGGACGGATTACTATGCGGTCATGCCGGAGCGGAACCCTGCTGGCCCGCCGGCCGGCCGCTACAGGAGCGTGCGGGGTGGTTCGTGGAAGAGTCACCCGCCGATGCTCCGCACGGCCACACGGAACGGCGCTCCGCCCGATCAGCGCTCGGCCACGATCGGGTTTCGCTGCGCGCAATCCCGCTCTTGAAGCCACTCCCGGGTTCGAGAGCGTCAGTCCCTCACAGTCTTGTCGCCGCCGTGCCGTTAGTGTAGGCTTCGGCCGTGCCGCCCACCGGCATCATAATCGGGCTCGTGCAGATGGCTTGCGCGACGACGCCCGACGAGAATCTCAGACGCGCCATCGCGGCCATCACGAAAGCGGCCCGCGCCGGGGCCCGCATCATCTGCCTGCCGGAGCTGTTCCGCTCGCGGTACTTCTGCCAGCACGAAGACGTCACGCAGTTCGACCTGGCCGAGTCCATTCCAGGCCCCACGACCAACGCACTGGCCAAGGTCGCCCAGGACACGCGTACGGTCCTGATCGCTCCCGTCTTCGAACGGCGGGCGCCGGGTCTCTTCCACAACAGCGCCGCTGTGATTGACGCCACCGGCGACCTGATCGGCCTCTATCGCAAGATGCACATCCCCGACGATCCAGGGTACTACGAAAAATTTTATTTCACGCCGGGCGACCTGGGGTTCAAAGCCTTCGACACGCACGCCGGGCGGCTCGGTGTCCTGATCTGCTGGGACCAATGGTATCCGGAAGCGGCGCGCCTCACCGCGCTGCTCGGCGCAAACATCTTGTTCTATCCCACGGCCATCGGGTGGCATCCGGACGAGAAAGGGTCTGTCGGGGCGGATCAGCGCGATGCGTGGCGGACGGTCCAGCGGGGGCATGCGATTGCCAACGGCGTCTACGTCGCGGTTGTGAACCGTGTCGGGCATGAGCGGATTAACGCCGGGGACCAAGGGATTGAATTCTGGGGCTCGTCATTCTTGTGTGATCCGCAGGGTGTGATCGTGGCTGAGGCACTCGTGGACAAAGAAGACATCCTGATCGGCGAGATCGACCTGGGCCGTCTTGAGGACGTACGGCGGCACTGGCCATTTCTCCGGGACCGTCGCATCGATGCGTACAATGGGTTGAACCAGCGGTTTTTGGACCCGAAGACAGGCTAGCGATGCCAACACGAGCAAGACGCCCCGTTGTCAGGGGCCGCCCGCACGACGACAGCCGGAGCCCATCGGCACTGGGGTTTCGGCTGCCGGCTGAGTGGGAGCGTCATGCCGCCACATGGATCGGATGGCCCCACAATGCCAGGGATTGGCCCGGAAAGCTCGAGGCGGTCCGCTGGGCGTATGGCGAAGTGGCGCGCCACGTGGCGCGGGACGAACGGGTCAGGGTTCTCGTCAACTCCGCCGCCCATGAAGCGCGGGCGCGGCAAGGTCTGAATCGTGCCGGGGTGGACCTCGCACGAGTCGAGTTTTTTCGGTTCCGGACGAATCGAGGCTGGACGCGCGATTTCGGCCCGATCTTCGTCACGCGTTCCGGCGCAAACCCAGAGTCGGCGATCGTTGGATTCCGCTTCAACGGGTGGGGCCGTTATTCCGATTGGCAGCTGGACGCGATGGTGCCAGAACGGGCCAGCCGGGCGCTGGGGCTACGGCTCTTTCGGCCCCGGGTGAATGACCGTGCCGTGGTGCTCGAGGGCGGAAGCATCGACGGCAACGGGTTGGGCACGATCATGACCACGGAAGAGTGTCTCCTCGATCAGGCCACTCAGGTCCGTAACCCCGGGCTGAGCCGGGTGGAGGTAGAGCGGGTCCTCCGTGCGCAGCTCGGCGCCACGAATGTCTTATGGCTCGGTCGTGGGATCGCTGGCGATGATACGCATGGACACATTGACGATATCTGCCGGTTTGTCGGCCCCCGCACCGTGGTGCTCTGCCGCGAAGATGACCCGCACGACGTCAACTACCGCCCGCTGCAGGAAAACCGTGAGCGGCTCGAGGGGATGAGGCTGGAGGACGGTTCCAAAATCGAGCTTGTCCCGTTGCCGATGCCGCAGCCCCTGTTTTTCGACGGGCAGAGGCTTCCGGCGAGCTATGCCAATTTTTACATTGCCAACTCGGCGGTCCTCGTTCCGACCTTCAATGATCCGCGCGACCGCCTCGCCCTCGGCCTCCTTGCCGAGCTCATCCGGGACCGGCCGGTGATCGGCATCCATGCCGTCGATCTCGTCTGGGGCCTTGGCACTCTGCATTGCCTGACGCACGAGGAGCCTGCGTTGTAGCTCAAAATTCCCCCCAAAAGCCCGTTATTCTCTTGCCTTGGTTTTTGCATGTAAGCCATTGAAACATTAAATCAATTTATACTTTTGTGGCGATAGCCGCTCGTGTTACCAATCAATAAGAGCGTTTCCAATCAGTAACAAACAGCCGTAGTTTATATAAATAATTGATAGTGAACTGAAATTATTTTGTATCGCTGCAAGATTGATCCCGGTTGTTCCGACTTGACTGTCATCTAAGGAAACATTCGAAAAACTCTGAGGGGTTGAGAAATAAAAACATCAGTCTTTTCAAGTGGTTTGAGAGATAGAAATTAGACGAACGGGTGGTGCCAATATTGCTTCTCCCTAGAAGGACTGCAAGTTATTGCACGACGGTCCTTTAAGGAACGAGGGAAATCCGATGAGAAACAGTTTGAAGGGGGGTGATCAAAATTCTGAGTCGGTAGTCTCAGGTCGGCTGGAGAGCCAGCTTTTTTAATCAGGAGGTGTTGACGATGTTCTTGTCA